>JBLMXY010000220.1:0-45583 GCA_050257975.1 Acidobacteriota bacterium | reverse complement strand
TCTCGGCCATCGTCGTCCACTACGGCCCCTGGGCCTCGACGGAGCGAGCCCTCCGTTCCCTCCGCGAGACGGCGCCGCGGGTCCCGATCCTGCTCGTCGACAACGCCGGCACGGCGACGCCCTGGGGCGATCGAGAGGCTCCGGCCGGCGTGCGGCTGCTTTCGCCGGGCCGCAACCTCGGCTACGGCCCCGCGTGCAACCTCGCCGCCCGGGAGGCCGGCGGCGACTTCCTCCTCCTTCTGAACAACGACGTGGAAGTCCGCCCGGGCGCCGTCGAAGCGATGGCCGCAGTCCTCGCCGCGGAGCCGCGCGTCGCCGCCGTGGGACCGAGGCTGCTCGATTCCCGCGGCCGCCCCGTCCGCTCGATCTTCCGCGCCCCCACGCCGCGCCGCGTCCTCTTCGAGAACCTGTTTCTCCCGCGCCTCCTCCCGGGGGTTCCCTTCTTCCACGGCCACCACACCGCCTACACGTCGCACCGGCGCGCGCGCGACGTGGAAACGCTCTCGGGCGCGGCCGTCCTCGTGCGCCGCGAGGCCTTCGACGCGGTCGGCGGATTCGACGAGGCGTTCTTCTTCTACGCCGAGGAGAGCGACCTCTTCCTGCGCCTGCACCGCGCGGGCTGGCGCGTGCGCTTCGAGCCGGCGGCCCGCGCCGTCCACCACGGCAGTGTCGCGAGCGCCGGGCTGCCCCGCGAGGAGCTCGACCGCCGGCTGCACGAGGGGCTTCGAATCTACGCGCGTCGCCATCACGGGCCGCAGGGAGAGGCTCTGACCGCCCGGGCCCTCCGGTTGGGAGCGCGCCTGCGCTGGGCGATCTCGTTTCTCGAGCCGGGCGAACGCGGCCGAATCCGGCGCCGGCGCTATGCCGACATCCTGCGGTTTTCCGCGCGCGGGTGATACGATTTTCGCCGATGGGGCCGGTCTGGAGACTGATCCGCGGGGAGAAAGACGCCTGTCACCGCTGCGGCCGGCCGATCGAGGAGTACCCGGCGGTCGGCCGCGTCGTCGACTTCGTGTTCCGCCCGGAAGAGAAGTACTGCTGGGAGTGCTACGCCTACATCAAGCCCTTCGTGGATGACGTCGCCCCGGTCTCCCAGGACCCCTATCAGCCGGTGACCAGACCCGCGATCCCGTGAGCGCTCCGCTCGATGCCTTCCGCGGCTCGCCGCTCGCCCCGCTCGCGGAGAAGGTCCTGTCGGGAAAGCGGCTCTCCTTCGAGGACGGAGTCGAGCTCTTCCGCACGCGCGACCTGCTCGGCCTGGGTCGGCTCGCCAACCTCGAGCGAGAGCGGCGGCACGGAAACGTCGCCTTCTACAACGTCAACCGGTACCTGAACCCGACCAACCTCTGCTGGGTGGACTGCGCCCTCTGCGCCTGGGCCAAGAAGGTCAACGAGCCCGGCGGCTACGAGATGGCGATCGGCGAGGTCGTCGACGAAGCGGGCAAGGGTTACAGCGAGGCCGTGACGGAGTTCCACATCGTCGGGGGACTGCACCCGACGTGGCCCTTCGAGTACTACACCGGGCTCCTGCGGGCGCTCAAGGCCCGCTTCCCCGAGGTTCACTTGAAGGCCTTCACGATGGTCGAGATCGACTGGATCGCGCGCGTCGGCCATCGCTCGATCCCCGAGACGATCCGGGAGCTGAAGGAAGCCGGAATGGACTCCTGCCCCGGCGGCGGCGCCGAGATCTTCGAGAAGCGCGTGCGCGACGTGATCTGCAAGAACAAGATCACGGGCGAGGAGTGGCTCGCGATCGCGCGCGAGTGCCATCTCCAGGGGGTGCGGACCAACGCCACGATCCTCTACGGGTCCGTCGAGACGGTCGAGGATCGGGTCGACCACCTGCTGCGCTTGAGGCAGCTGCAGGACGAGACCGGCGGCTTCTCGGGACTGATCCCCCTCGCCTTCCACCCCGAGAACACGCCGCTCGCGCACCTGCCGGAGACCTCGGGGGGGCTCGACCTGAAGGTCATCGCGGTCTCGCGGCTGCTTCTGGACAACTTCCCCCACATCAAGGCCTACTGGATCCAGATCGGCACCAAGCTCGCCCAGATCGCCCTGCACTTCGGCGCGGACGACCTGGTCGGCACGGTGGTGGACGAGACGATCACCCACGCGGCGGGCGCGAAGACCGCTTCGGGCATGACGCGGCCCGAGTTCGAGCGGATCATCCGGGAGTCCGGGCGAGAGCCCGTCGAGCGGGACTCGGAGTACCGCCGGATCGTGCGGGAGCCGGGCGGCGCGGCCAGGGCCGAGACGGTGGGCGCGCCAGCGTAGCCCGAGACGATGCGCCGCGCCGCGAAGCCCCGGACTCTCTCGACGGGCGCGGCGTGCCGCGGAGTGCTCGTCGCCGCCCTTCTCTGCCCGGCCTGCTTCCACTCCCAGTTCCGCTCGAAGCCTCGAGTCGCCGTGGTTGGCGGTGATCCGATCGTCCAGATGGCCTCGCCCGAGAGCTTCCCCAGCCTGGACGAGCCGGCCCTCGTCGCGCTCAGGCGCCACACCGACCCGCCCGCGCCCTGGGAGCCGATCCTCGGAGTGCGCCTCGGGTCCGAGCGCCGCGCCTATCCGCTGGGCCTGCTCGACCGGTACGAGGTGGTCAACGACGAGGCGGAGGGCATCCCGTATGTCGTGACGCGCTGCCCCCTGGCCCAGATCGCCGCCGTGTACGACCGGGAGCTCGACGGCCGCATCCTCACGTTCGTCAATTCCGGAGCGCTCTGGCGCGACACGCTCGTCATGCAGGACCGCGAGACCGGCTCGCTCTGGACCGTTGCCACGGGGCGCGCGATCTTCGGGCCGCTCGCGGGACGGCGGCTCCGGCCGATCCCGGCGATCCTCAGCACCTCCCACGCCTGGAGCGAGGCTCATCCGCACGCCCGTTACCTCGATACCGGCGAGCAGACCGAGACGCCTCTCGTCCTCTCCCTGTATGCCGCGTCCCCGTGGGAAGGCGTCTCGGGCGTCAAGACCGGCGACGGGCGTCACGAGCCAAAAGCGAAGGTCTATTCCGTCGCCGACGGCGCCGAGGCCCTCGCCTTCACGGAGGAGGACATCAAGGGCCTCGCGCTGGTCCAGACGACGCTCGCAGGGTGCCCGGTCCTCCTCGAGTGGGACGCCCGAGAGGACTCGCCGCGGGCGTTCCGCCTGCAGGACGGCTGGACCGAGGAGCTCGCCGTGGTCCCGATGTACTGGTTCGCCCTCCACCGGCACTTCCAGATCGTTCGGACTCTCCTGCCTTCCTCGCGCGCCTCGGCGCGGTAGCCGCGATTCCAGGTGCCCGCGACACCGGGCCCCGCCCGTTCGTTGATATGTTGCCCCGGCAATGACGGAGCGGGAAGCAACCCGGGAGGCCTTGCCCGCCGCGTCGCGGCGCCGCCGAATCCCCTTCTACGCCCAGATTCTGGCCGCCATGGCGCTTGGAGCCATCGTAGGGCTCGTCGCCGGTCCTCGAGCCGCGCCGCTCGGCGAAGCGGGCAAGGTCATCATCACGCTGATCAAGGCGCTCGCCGCGCCTCTTCTCTTCTTCGCGATCCTCGACGCCTTCCTCCGCACGACCATTCACGGACGCTCGGCCGCCCGCATGGTTGCCATCTCGCTGACCAACGCGACGATCGCCCTCGGAATCGGGCTCCTTCTCTCGAACCTGCTTCGTCCCGGCGAGGCCTCCTCGGCGCTTCGGCGCGCGGCGGCCCTCGCTCCCGCCGCCGCCAGGCCCCCCGAGCGTCTCGACTTCGCGCGGATCGTTTCGGGCCTCGTCCCGACGAGCGTCGCGGCGCCATTCGTCGAGAACTCCATCCTGGCGATCGTCGTGATCGCGGTCCTGCTCGGGGCCGCGCTTCGGCGCGTCAAGACGGAGCAGTCCTCCCGCGGCGAGGAGGGCTTTCGGCACGTCGAGGATGGCGTCGCCGCCCTTCTGCGCGCCTTCGAGCTGATGCTCTCCTGGATCATCGCGATTGTCCCTCTCGCGGTCTTCGGCGTGGTCGCGCAGACGGTCGCACGGCACGGTTTTGCCCCGTTCGCGGGCCTGGGGCCCTACGTGGGCGTCGCCCTCCTCGGCCTCGCGCTGCAGGTCTTCGTGGTCTACCAGACCTGGCTCATGGCGACCGGGGGGAAGGTGCGCTGGTTCTGGCGTGGCGCCCGGGACGCCGTCGTCTATGCCTCCGGCGCCTCGAGCAGCCTCGCGACGCTGCCCGTGACGCTCTCCTGCCTCGATCGGATGGGCGTCTCGCACGCCTCCGCGCGCCTGGCGGCCTGTGTGGGCACCAACCTGAACAACGACGGGATCCTGCTCTACGAGGCCATGGCAGTGCTCTTTGTCGCGCAGGCGCACGGCATCGCGCTTTCGCTGCCGCAGCAGGCGGCCGCGGCCCTCGTCTGCGCCGCCGCGGGAGTCGGGATCGCCGGCGTGCCGGAGGCCGGCCTGATCTCGCTGTCGCTCGTGCTCGGAACCGTGGGGCTCCCGCTGCAGCTGCTGCCGCTGCTGCTCACGGTCGACTGGCTCCTGTCGCGGGCGCGCGCGATGACCAACGTCACGAGCGACATGCTCGTCGCCGTCCTGCTCGACCGGTTCTCGGGCCGCCGGGGCGTCGCCGCCCAAGGCGTTCCGACTGCCGGCTGACCGTCTCGCCGATTCGCTTCGGCGGAGGCGGTGTTCTTTGCCAGCCTCCTTCCCCTCCCCTTCGTCGGCTGGATCTGTCTTCCTTCGCCTGGGCTGCGCGGTATCGCACGGCCGAAGGCGAGATGCCCGGCAAAGAAGGGGCCCACGGCCGCCTTTCCGGCGAATCGCCTCTAGCAGGCTGCTGAAAAAGGGATGCGGGCGTCGTGTCCGGCACTTTGCATCCGGCGCCCATTCGAGGACATCGCCAATCGGTGCACGCTTTCCTTGCTGCGGGCTCCGGCAAAGTGCCGGCCACCCTTCGGGTCACGGCGGCGCGCTCGTCACGCCATCCCACACCCTTTTTGAGCAACCTGCTAGGCCGTCGCGCCCAGCGCGCGCACGACCTCGGACTCCGCGGAGAAGCGGGACGAGGCGAGGTCGAAGCGGCCCTGCAGCTCGTAGGCCATTCGCTCGAGCGGGATCGACTCGTAGAAGAAGCCGTTGCGGGCCCAGCCCTCGACGTATTCGGCGACGAACCGCGCGAGGCCCAGGACCCGGTACTGAACGGCGTGCACGAGCTCATGGAACAGCAGCGGCCGCCACGTCGCGGGTCCCTCGAACTGGCTGCGCGAGACGACGATCGTGTCGACGAACGTGATGGCCGTCATCAGCCGGAAGTCGAGCGGCATGGGCAGCCCGGCGCGTTCCACCTCCTGGTAGAAGTCGGGATTGGCGATCTCGTCCACCCAGCACACGCGGCTGCCCTGAAGCACGCCGTGTCCGAAGTAGTGGCGCAGGACCGCGCGGTCCTCTTCCGAGATGGGATCGGACGTCGGCTGGAAGGCCTCGCGTTGAGCGGCCACCCAGCGGCGGCCGTTCTCGACCATGAAATGCACGAGCTCGTCGGTCGTCATGTCGCTTTTCAGGACAAGAATGGCCTGCGGGGCCGGGAACTTGGGCAACATGATACCAGCGACCGAAAAGGCCTTATCCTCAGCGCGGTTTCGCGGGGTCCTTCGGCCCCCGGCCCAGGGCCGACGCCGACGCGCCGTTCCCGGCGCGCGAGCGTCAGGCCCTCTTGATCAGGCGCACGAGCATCAACACGACGATCGCGCCGACCGCCGCGCCGGCGAGGCTCTCCGGCATCTCTCCCCACGGACGGGGAGCCAGGAGGCGAAAGAAGAGGCCGCCGAGAAGCGCGCCGAGCGCGCCGACGAGCAGGTCCCCCGCGACGCCGAACCCGCCCTTCGTCAGCCGCCCCGCCAGCCACCCGGCCGCCAGGCCGATCACGAGGAACCCGAGCCAGTCCATGGCGCCCCTTCCCTCCCGCGCGCTCCGGCGCTCACGGCGCGTACTAGGCCACGCCGTTTCCGAAGGACCAGTTCTCCTTTCCGACTTCGACCAGGTTGACGAAGACGTCCTCGGGGTGAACCCCGGCGCCGGACGAGAGGATTCGCGCGATGGCCGCGTAGAGCGAGCGCTTCTGCTCCAGCGTCCGTCCGGCGGAGAAGGTGATCGGAACGAAGACCACGCCGCTCGTTCGGGAGAAGCCCAGGTCCTGCGGGTCGAAGACGAGGCGGCCCGGCGGATGCTGCGGGATCACCTGGAACCGGTCGAGCGGAGGGATTCCGATGGCCTCGACCAGCGACCGATGGACGCCGTCGCCGATGGCCTCGAGCTCCCGGCCGGTGCGGCCCTCGAGCACGTCGATCCGAACCAGCGGCATGCGTCCTCCTCTCCCCCGCGCCGGCTTCAGGGGCCCGCGGGCTTTCCGACCGCGGCGCTCTCCGCGCGAGCCCAGTCCATCAGGATTTTGCGGTCGTCGGGCGTCAAGATGGCGGCGCGGTGGGCGACGGTGTAGATCGTGGGAGGCATCTCCTTCTTGCCGACCTGCTCGATGATCTCCTTGAACTTGCGCAGCCGCCTGTTGTTCTCGTATCGATTCCAGACCGACACGTTGAGCTCCCGCCGGCCCTCCTGAACGTCGCGGGCGAGGAGAAAGGAGACCGGGGCCACGCGGCTGTACCAGGGCCAGACCGTTTCGTTCGAATGGCAGTCGTAGCAGGACCGGCGGAGGATCGCGCGGACCGGCGCGGGCGCGGGCATCTCGGTCTCGACCGGAGGGTTGGTCTTCTCGGCCGGGACGAGCTGGATCAGCAGGACGGCGCCGACGGCGACACCCAGGGCGGTCCAGCCTCTCTTCGTCAACGCTCCCGCCTCAAGAGCGCGTCAGGACGATCGGCCGGCCGCGCGTGATCACGATCGTGTGCTCGTGGTGGGCGGCCAGGGCGCAGTCCGCGGTTCGAATGGTCCAGCCGTCGCGCGCCAGGTAGGAGCCGCCGCTGCCGGCGGCGACGATCGGCTCCACCGCGATCACCATGCCCTCCTCCAGGCGCCGGTTCGCGAGCGGATCGTCGAAATTCGGCACCGAGGGCGCGGTGGCGAAGACTCCGGCCGCGATGGCGTCGAGCTCTCCCGTCGTCACGCCCGGCCGCACGGCGGCCTTCATCGCGGCGAGCGCCTTCGCGACGACCCGACCCGCGGCTTCGAGCGCCGTCAGCTCGTCCCTGGCGCGAATCGTCATCCTGGCCTCGGATTATCGCTCACGCCGGGCGCGATCCTGCGGCTCGGAGCCAGAACGCAGGACGTTGCCGTCGGGATCCTCGATCCGCATTTCGAGGGCGGCGACGATGGCGACCGCGAGAATCGCTGCGAAGATCCGAGTCATCGGACACCTCCAGCAGGCAGGCCACCGATGATATGGAATTTCGCGGCGACCGGGACGGGCGCCTTCGCCTTGCCTCACGAGGGCGCAAGCTTCTTCGACATTCGAAGGCATTCGATTTCGACCCCGGTCGGAAGGCAGTGGCAAACGGCGCCCTGCCCGACGTATCCGGCGCTCTCGTAGAACGGGACCGCGTTGAGCGTGGCGGAAAGATGCAGTCTCTCGAGGCCGACCGAGCGCGCCGCGTCCTCAAGAGAGCGCAAAAGCGCTCCCCCGACGCCCTCGCCCTGCCGCCCTGGCAGGACATAGACCGCGTCGACCTCGCCGGCCGCCTGATCGAGCTGGCCGAATCCGACGATTCCGCTCGAGTCCTCGGCGACCACGAAGAATCGCTCCCGAATAACCTCGATGTAGCTGTCGGGAGACAGGAGCCCCGCCCAGGCCGCGATCTGCTCGGCCGAATACGAGCGCGAACAGACCTCGCGGATGGCGCGAACGTGCACAGTCCAGATCGCGTTCCGATCGGAGTCGGCTGCGCGCCGTATGCGGAGCGTCAAATGCGAGCCCCTCGAAGCTTCGGTCGCCCGCCCGACTCCGTTTGGAGTGGGAAGGGAGTTCTCACGAACCCGCCGGCGGCGTGATGCCGGTCGCCTGGTCGGCCTCCGCGGTCGCGGCGTCGATCGCCGCGGCGATCTTCGAAAGGGCCGCTTCGTCGCCGAGATCGTCGGGAACGGCGAACGGCTCGCCGTAGGCGACGACGTTGCGGGAGAAGGGCCTGGGAAGCAGGTACCGATCCCAGGATTGGAAGAACCGCGGGCGGCCGCTCGAGAAGGTGATCGGCAGGATCCAGGCGCCGGTCAGGCGGGCGAGCTGAAGGACTCCCGGCTGCACGACGCGCGGCGGGCCCTTCGGGCCGTCCACGGTCAGCGCCGCGTGCCGGCCGGAGCGCACCTGGCGGACCATCTGGCGCAGGGCCTCGCCTCCCCCGCGGCTGGTCGAGCCGCGCACGACGCGGTAGCCGTTCTTCTCGAGCCATCGCGCGATGATCTCGCCGTCCTCCGACTGCGAGGCCATCGTCACGATCCCCTGATGACGGTGGGCCTGGATCGGGAGGAACATCCGCCCGTGCCAGAGGGAGAAGAGGATCGGCACGCCGCGGGCGCGCAGCTCCAGGTACCTCTCGAAGTGGAGCCGCTCGACGCGCAGGGTGCCGCGCAGCAGGGCGATCGAGATCCCCGCCAGACTCGCGAGGACTCCCGGGCGACTCATGAGGCAGGTTCTCTATCAGGGTGCTGAAAAATGGATGCGGGCGTCGTGTCCGAAGCTTTCGGCCGAGGGCGTTCGCTGCGCGAACGGCGGCCGAGAGTCTTCAGCCGGACGAGGACCCGACCCTGCTTCGTACGCCACAGCCAACTCTCTGCTCTCGTTCGGGCGCGTCGAGCGCCCGCTAAGAGGTCTCATCGCTTCTCGACGATGCTCTCGCATCGCCGTCGTCGCGCTTCCTTGCATCGGACCCCGCGGCGCTCGTCACGCCATCCCACACCCCTTTTCAGCACCCTGCTAGCGAGGAATCTCGGCGCGGCGGCTGGCGAAGTGCGCCGCGACTCTCTCGTAGACCCGCGGGATGACGCCGCCGACGGTCTTGACGCCCTTCGTGAAGACCGCGATCACGAAATCGGAGCCGTTCGGCAGGACGACGCGGCCGACCAGGTGGTGCACGTCGTACGCGTCGCCGGACTTGGCCCAGAGGCGGCTTCCCTTCGGCAGCGCCTGGCCCGCCAGGCGCGCGTCCTCGGGCTCCATCTCCTCGTAGGGCTTCTCCGGGGTGATGTCGCGGGAGAGAAGCGCCGTCATCTCCGCGGTCCCGGCCGGACCCGCGATCTCGCCTCGCACGATCTCCTTGAAGAGGCGCGCGACCTCCGCCGGGGTCGCGCGGTTGGCGTTCCTGCCGCCGTCTCGAAACGCCTGCTCCCGCCCGTACGCGTCCTCGCAGAACGTCTTCTGGACGGCGTTGAGCGCCCTGTACCCGCGCGCCGCGAAGAAGCGGTTGACGGCGTTGCGCCTCTCCTTCCACTCCTCCTGCTCGCGGCCGGAAAGCTCCGGCCCCGACGTCGTGCCGGTGATCGAGTCCACGACGAATCCGGTCGCGTCGTTGTACGACAGGGTGATCATGTCCTTGACGGCGCGGGCGAGCTCGGGCGTGTCCCGCACTCGGCCCGCTTCCTTTTCCGCCTCGTAGTAGGCGAGAAAGAAGAGCTTCACGACCGAGGCCGGGTAGTAGGACGCATCCGCGCGGTAGCCGCCCGCCGGAAACGACGGGTTGGGTCCCGGGGCCGTCAGGTCGATTACGGCGATCGAGAGACCGTCGGCGGTCAGGCCCCTTCCGGAAAACTCGGCGACCGTGTCCCGCGCGACGAGGCCGGCGACCTCGTCCAGCTCCTTCGAAGGATCGAGCGGCGAGACCGCTTTCGGGCCGGCGGCAGAGAGCGCGGAAGCCGAGAGGGCGAAGGAGAGGAGGCCGGTCGCGGCCCGCTTCAGGAGCGGGCCCCCCTCGGGTCCGGGAGAGGCTGCGGCGCCGGCAAGGACGCGGACTCCGCGGCTTCGGATTCCCCCGACCGCACGGGACGGCGCGCCCGGTAAATCTGGAAGAACACGACGCCGATCGCGAGAAACGGCGCCGCAACCATCAGCAGGATCGAGTAGTAGAACCCGATTCCGAGCTGATTGGGAGCACCCGTCTTGTCGTCGAGCGCGTCCTTGCAGAGAGGACAGGCCGAGAGGAGCGCTGGAAGAAGCACGAGCGCCACCATGGCCACGACCAGCGCCTTCCTGCGCGAAGACATCGTCCGGAAGTCTATCGAACGGCGGCCGGCGGGTAAAGCCGGTACAGCATGAGATAGACGACCACACCGGTCACCGACACGTAGAGCCAGATCGGCAGCGTCCACCGGGCGATGCGCCGGTGACGGTCGTCCCGGCGCTTCAAGCCGAGATAGAGCGTCCGGAGGACGAGCGGCAGTGTCGCGGCCGCGAGCACCGTGTGCGAGATCAGGACGGCGAAATAGACCGCGCGGGGAGCGCCCTGCGCCGTGAAGCGCACGGAGCCGACCCGGGCGTGGTAGGTCAGGTAGGAAACCAGGAAGACGGCCGACGTCGCGGCGGCCCAGAGCATCAGCGCCCGGTGCCGCTCGATCTGGAGCCGGCGGATCGCGCGGTAAGCCAGGACGACGAGCAAGGCGCTCGTGGCGTTCAAGAGGGCGTTCAACGCCGGCAGATCGTGAAACGAGAGCGATTCCATCGACGCGCCAGGCTACGGCTGACAGCTGACAGCTGACAGCTAAAACAGATAGATGATCGTGAACAGGACGATCCACACCAGGTCGACGAAGTGCCAGTAGAGGCCGATCGTCTCGATGCCCTGGTGGCTCGCCTGGGTGTACTTGCCGAGGAAGGCCTTGCCGGTCACGAAGGCCATGCAGACGACGCCGCAGAAGACGTGGAAGCCGTGGAAGCCGGTCGTCGTGAAGAAGACGGAGCCGAAGAGCGAGACGTGCGGGTTGAAGCCCTCGTGCAGGAGCTTCCAGTACTCGACGACCTGCACCGAGAGGAAGCTCGCGCCGAAAAGGAGCGTCAGGCACAGGAAGAGCCTCATCTTGCGGCTGTCGCCGCGCTGGATCGCCGCGAGCGCCTGGACCATGGTGACCGAGGAGCAGATCAGCAGGAACGTGTTGCCCGCGGTCAGCCAGATGTTGAGGGTGTTGCCGGGGTGCGGCCAGTCCGGCGTGCCGAAGCGAAGCACGATGTAGGAGCCGATCAGCCCGGTGAAGAACATGACCTCGGAGCACAGGAACACCCACATCCCCATCTTGTCGTGGGGAATGCCCGTGGTCGGCGCCTCGCCGTGGCTCGGCGCCCCGCCGTGGTGGACGGCGTGCGCGGGGGCGTGCGGTACGGGAAAGGTCGCGGCGGCGGTCTGGTCCACGTCTATTCTCCTTGCAACCTCTACGGCCTCGGCAGGATCTGCTCGGCGATTCCCACCGAGACGAGGATCACGCCGAGGATCAGGGTCGAGGCGAAGAGGATGCCGAGGGTCTTGCGCTCGAAGCGCAGGTGCATGAAGAAGAGGGCGACCATCGTCGCCTTGATGATCGCGAGCCCGACCAGGACGGTCATGAGAATGACCCTGGGCGGGTGCGTGAAGACCGAGTAGCTGACCTCGACCACCGTCAGCCCGAACAGCCACCAGAAGATGGCCATGTAATTGGGCTGCTGGTGGACGCGGCGTTCCTCGTCCTCGGCCAGTTCCGCGCGGTGAGCCAGGTCGTCCGCCATGTTCCTTCCCTCTCTAGATCTGCGCCCGCGAAACGATGAACAGCACCGACCCCGCGAAGAGCGCCAGCCCGATCAGCGCCAGGAGCCACAGAAGCCGCCGGTTGGCGTCGGAGCGGTCCGGCATCGCGATCACCGGTCGAACACCATGAGACCGAGCACCGACGGCAGGTAAAGGACCGACGCGAGGAAAAGGCGCCGCGCCCAGGCGACCTCGCGGCGGCGCGCGAAGAGCGCGGCGCCAGCGAGAAAGGCGAGACCGGCTGCGAGTCCGCCCCAGAGGAAGAAGCGCCCGGCCCCGGCGAAGAGCCCCGCCGCGAGCGTGACGGGAAGAAGCGCCGCGCTGTAGAGGAGGGCCTGCCGTCCCGTCGAGGCGCCGTCCGTGTCGGAGACGGCGAGCATCGGGAAGCCTCCCCGCGCGTAGTCCTCGCGGTAGATCCACGAGAGCGCGAGGAAGTGAGGAAGCTGCCAGAGGAAGAGGACCGCGAAGAGGGCCCAGGCGGCGCGATCGAGCGCGCCCCGCCCCGCCGCCCATCCCATCAGGGGCGGAATCGCCCCGGGCACGGCGCCGACCACCGTGCAGAGCGAGGTCACTCGCTTCAGCGGTGTGTAGGCCAGCACGTAGCTCGCGAGCGCGGCAAGGCCGAGTGTGAAGGTCAGAGGATTTGCTCCCGCGGCGAGCACGGCGAGGCCGGCCGCCGAGATCGCCAGGCCGAAGGCGAGGGCCTCGGCGGGAGAGAGCCGCCCGGCCGGCAGCGGCCGTCCGCGCGTGCGGAGCATCCGGCCGTCCGCCTCGCGCTCGGCGTACTGGTTCAGGGCCGAGGCGCCTCCGGCGACCATGGCGGTGCCGCACAGGACGGCCAGGAAGACCCCCGCCTGAAAGACGGGAGCGCCCAGCGCATAGCCGACAGCCGCCGTCAACACCACGAGAAACGTGATCCGCGGCTTCGAAAGCTCGACGAAATCGGTGGTCCGCGACGGGGCGGAGGCGAGCGAGGCGGAGCCGACTACTTCCATGCCGGCTCCTCGGAGAAAGAGGGGCGCAGGAGCCTGGCCCGAGCCGCCTCCCGGAGGGAGAGGGAGCGGACCCGCGAGGCGAGGGCGAGGACGAGCGTCGTGCCGAGAACGAGCGCCCCGGTCGCGACGTGCGCCGTCGTGATCACCACGTCCTTCTTCGACAGGACGGTCAGCGCGCCGAGAGCGATCTGAGCCAGGACCAGCCCGGCCAGGGCGAAGGATGTCCGGCGCAGGCCCGGCCGCCCGGAGCGCGACGCCCGGGCAACGCAGACGCCGACGCCTGCCGCGACGGCCACCGCCATCACGCGGTGCGCGAAGTGGATCGCGACCGCGAAGGAGTTGATCGGGGGCACGAGGCGGCCCAAGGCGAGCGGAAAGTCCGGGATCGCGAGGCCGGCCTTCGTGTGCCGCATCACCGCGCCCACCAGAAGCTGCAGGAAGACGAGGCCCGCCGTCACGGCGGCCGCACGGCCGACCGGGTTCCACCCTTCGGGCGCCGCGTCGCGCCACCGGGGAGAGGTCACGACGGCAAGCGTGACGACGAGGCAGAAGAAGGTCTGGGCGAGGCAGGCGTGCGCGACCGAGATCGCCGTCGGCAGGAGAAACAGCACGGTCAGCCCCCCGAGCACCCCCTGCGCCACGACCGCGGCGAGCGCGAGGTACCCCAGGCGCCGCACCCAGGGGCGAGGCTCTCGGCGCGCGAGCCACACCGCCAGAAGGACCGTGAGCAGGCCCACCGTCGAGGCGATCAAGCGGTGCGAGTGCTCGAACTTGATGCCGCCCACCCACTTGGAGACCGGAAAGGTGAACGGGTTCTGGCCGTAGGTCGTCGGCCAGTCGGGCACCGAGAGGCCCGACTCGGTCGAGGTGACCAGGCCGCCGGCGACGATCAGGCAGACGGTCGCCGCCGCGAGCAGGACCGCGAACCGGTGGAGCCCGAGGTTCGGGAAACGGTCAGGCATGGGCCCCCGCGGGCCGCGCCGCTCCCGACGGCGGCTCGTTCTGCGGCCAGTAGTCCTCGGCGTGCTCGGGAGCGCTGTACTCGTAGGGGCCGCGGTAGACCGTCGGGACCGCTCCCGTGAAGTTCTCGTGCGGAGGCGGCGAGGAGGTCTGCCACTCGAGCGTGTTCGCGCGCCACGGGTTGGGCCCCGCGATCCTGCCGCGCCGCATGGAGAGGAAGAAGTTGAAGACCAGGATGACCTGCGCGATGCCCAGCACGAAGAGGGAGATCGTCATGAACTGGTTCATCGGCTGCAGGCCCTTCAGGTGCGCGTACTGCGTGTAGTCGTAGATGCGGCGCTGCATGCCGCGCATCCCGAGGAAGTGCATCGGGAAGAAGACGCAGTTGAACGTGACGAAGGTGATCGCCCAGTGGATCTTGCCCCAGCGCTCGTTCATGAGCCGGCCGAACATCTTGGGGAACCAGAAGTACATGCCCGCGAACGCGCCGAAGAGCGACCCGCCGAAGAGCACGTAGTGGATGTGCCCGACGATGAAATAGGTGTCGTGGATGAAGATGTCGACTGGGGTGGCGGCCATGAAGATCCCGGAGAGGCCGCCGATGACGAACATCGAAACGAAGGACAGGGCGTGCAGCATCGGCGTCGTGAACCGGATGTTGCCGCCCCAGAGCGTCCCCAGCCAGTTGAACGTCTTGATGGCCGAGGGCACCGCGATGACCATCGTCGAGATCATGAAGGTCGTGCCCAGATACGGGTTCATGCCGCTCTGGAACATGTGGTGGCCCCACACGATGAAGCCGAGCCCCGCGATGCCCATGATCGAGTAGGCCATCGCGCGGTAGCCGAAGATCGGCTTGCGCGCGAAGACGGGCAGGATCTCCGAGGTGATGCCCATCGCGGGCAGGATCATGATGTAGACCTCGGGGTGCCCGAAGAACCAGAACAGGTGCTGCCACAGGAGCGGCTGGCCGCCGCCGGAGTTGGTCCACGGCTGCCCGCTCACGATCAGGCCCTTCGGCAGGAAGAAGGTCGTGCCGAGCACGCGGTCGAACAACAGCATGATCATCGCGCCCGAGAGGACCGGCAGCGCCAGCAGCAGCAGGATCGCCGTGATGAAGAGCGCCCAGACCGTCAGCGGCAGCCGGAAGAACGTCATGCCGGGCGCGCGCATGTTGATGATGGTCGTGATGAAGTTGACCGCCGTCAGGAGGGACGAAATCCCGAGCACGAGAAGCGACAGGAGCCACAGCGTCTGGCCCTTCGGCGTGATCGCCGAGAGCGGCGCGTAGGAGGTCCAGCCGCCCTGGGCGGCTCCCCCGGTCACGAAGAAAGACCAGATGATCAGGACCGCGCCGGGCACCGCCGTCCAGAAGGAGAGCATGTTCAGCGTTGGGAAGGCCATGTCGCGCGCGCCGATCTGGATCGGCACGACGAAGTTCCCGAACGCGCCGATCAGGATCGGCATGATCGCGAAAAAGATCATGATCGTCGCGTGCATCGTGAAGAGCGAGTTGTAGAACTCGGGCAGCATCTGGCCGCCCGGCATCCCTTCCGGCACGAGCTTGCCCATGAAGGCGAGCGGGCGGCCGGGCCAGGCGAGCTGATAGCGGACCAGCGTTGCGAGCAGGCCTCCGATCACCAGCATGAACAGCGCGTAGAACATGTACTGCTTGCCGATGACCTTGTGATCGAGCGAAAAGATGTACTTGCGCCAGAACGACGTGGGCGCCGGGTGGACGCCGGCCGGCAGCGCGCGGGCAGCAGCGACAGTGGACATCAGCTCTTTGCCTCCTGGTTAGCGGGCGGCTGCGGCGGGGGCGGCGCGGCCTGCGCGGGCGCCGGCGCGCCTGCGGAAGCCGTCTGATCGGCCAGCCACCTTCGGAACTCCTCCGGGGTCTCGACCGTCACGAAGCCCTTCATCCGGTAGTGCCCGAGCCCGCAGAGCTCGGCGCAGGCGATCTCCCAGTGGCCGGTGCGCGTCCCCTCGAACCAGATCCGGGTCGAGAGCCCCGGCACCGCGTCCTGCTTGACGCGGAACTCGGGAAGGAAGAAGGAGTGGATGACGTCCTTGGAGCGGAGCGTCACGATGACCGGCTGGCCGACGGGAAAGTGGAGCTGGTTGAGCGTCGCGACGTCGTCCGGCGTGTCGAACTTGTTGTCGGCGCCCGCGTAGCGCACGTTCCAGGCGAACTGCTCCGCCGTGACTTCGATCTGGACGCCCTCCTTGGGAAGGTGCTGCTTGATGTCCGCCCAGGTCGCGCGCGACAGCAGCGCCAGCACGACGCAGATGATCGCCGGCACGATGGTCCAGATCACCTCGAGGCGATTGGAGCCGTGCGTGTAGCGGGGACGGCGCCCCTCCTTGTGGCGGTAGCGGAACAGGAAGACGAGCAGGATCGTCTCGACGAGCACGAAGATCGTCCCGGTGATCCAGAGGATCAGCCGGAAGAGACCGTCGACGCGTCCGCTGTAGGTCGAGACCCCTTCCGGGAGCTTCATCCAGAAGGGCAGCGCCGTGGCCGACGCGGGGAGGGCCACGGCCGCGGCGATCAGAAACCCCGCCGCCGCCCAGCCTCTTGCGCCGAAGGATCGAGTCCGCACGCCTGGAGCGCCTGCCCCCTTATCCCTTGAAGGTAAAGTCGACGGTCTTCGACTCGCTGCCGGAGATCGTGACGCTCTGCGTCTGCGGTCCATACTTCTCCTGCCACGCCTCGATCACATAGTTGCCCGGGGGGAGGTTCTTGATCTCGAAGGTCCCCTGGTCGTTGGTGACCGCGAAGAACGGGTGCGACAGGACGCCGCAGTAGGCGCCCATCCACTTGTGGACGTCGCACTTGAAGCGGACGGGCATCTCCGGCTTGTCGAACTTCTTGAGGGTCTCCATGCCCTTGAACGGCTGTCCGATGTTGAACTCGGCGTTGATCTTCGGCAGGGCGTGAATGTTGTGGAGCGTGCCGTCGCTGTTGACGACCTTGAGAGGCTGGCCCGCCTGGATGCCGAAGATGTGCGGGTGGTACTGGCAGCCCTGCTGGTCGAGCTCGACCGGCGTCGTCGGGGCCGGATAGGTGCCGGTGACGCCTTCCTTGACGTACACGAACACGTCCTTGAGGGTGCCGTTGGAGTTGACCTCGACGTCCTGCGTGTACACCGGGCCGCTGTGCGCCGCCTTGCAGTAGGCGTCGGCGTCCATCTTGATCGCCTCCTGGGCCGGAGCGGTCCCCGCGAAGACGACCTTGCCGGTCAGCGTGGCGCTCCCCGCGGCCGGAGCCGCCGCCGGCGCGGGCGCGGCCGCCGCGGGCGCCGATGCCGTCGAGGCCGCCGGAGCCGCCTCTTCCTTTTCGAGAGCGTCCTCTTCCTTCCCGCCTCCGCAGGCGAGCATCGTCACGCTGGCCGCGCCGGCCAGCAAGAGCACGAGCGAGCGCTTCAACATTCCATGACTCCTTGACGAAGGCGTTTCCTCGAGCTTCGCGACGGCGGTTCGCGCCCGGCCGTGGCCAGCCGGACGCCGCAAGCGCGAAGATATTCCAAAGCGCGCCGGATCATACAGAACGGACTTTCCCCTTTCAAGCAACGTCCTCTCGAGCGGACGGAATCTGCTATCGTCGCGCGAAGCCGTGCTCGCGACCACGATCGAGGCCCGCGAACTCTCGAAGTCCTTCTCCGGGCCTCCCCTCTTTTCGAGTCTCTCCTTTGCCGCCGGCGCCGGGCTGGTCGCCGTCGCCGGGCGCAACGGCAGCGGCAAGACGACGCTCCTGAAGATCCTCGCAAGGCTCCTTCGCCCGGGAAGCGGGAGCGTGCACGTCATCGAGGGGAACCGGGAGCTCTCGGGAGAGGAGCGCCGCCGCGCCGTCGGGTGGGCGGGCCCCGATCTCGCCTTCTACGAGGACTTCTCGGCGCGGGAGAACCTGCGTTTCTTCCGGCGCGCGGCCGGCCTGGCCGCCGAGGACGCGGAAATTCAGGCGCGGCTGGCTCGTGTCGGTCTGGGCGACGTCGCGGGCCGCCGTGTGGGCGCCTACTCGACGGGCATGAAGCAGCGCCTGCGGCTCGCCTTCGCGCTTCTGCTCGATCCGCCGGTGCTCCTGCTGGACGAACCGACGGCGGGACTCGACGAGCCGGGACGGGAGCTGCTCGCCGGCGTCGTCGCCGAGCGCCGCGGCGCGGGGCCGGTGCTCCTCGCTTCCAACGACGTTCGGGATTTCGTGTCGCCCGATCGGGTCATCGAGCTGGGCGGGCGATGAGCGGGGGCGCCGGCGCCCTCGCACGCATCTGGGCGGTCTGCGCCAAGGACGCGGCGCAGGAGGCCCGCCGGCGGATCGCGCTCGCTTCGGTCCTCTTCTTCGCCGCCACCGCTCTCACGCTCGTCTCCTTCGCGATCGGCCCGGCGGGCTTCGCGCGGGAGGAGTCGGCGCAGCTGCACGCCGCGCTCCTCTGGATCCTTCTCTTCTTCTCGACGGCGACGGGGCTGCCCCGCGCCTTCGTGCGCGAGGAGGAGACCGGCACCGCGCTCGCGCTGCGCAAGGTCGCGCCCGGCGTGGTCGTGCTCGCCGGCAAGACGCTCTTCAACTTCTTTCTCTTCCTCGCGATCGCCGCCGTCACCGTCCCCGGCCTCGGCATCCTGCTCGGATGGGAGGTCTCCTCTCCCTGGGCGATGGCCGCCGTCCTCATCGCGGCCGGATACGGGCTGACGGTCGTCTCGACGTTCCTCTCGGCGCTCGTCGCCCGCGCGGGGCAGAAGAACGTCCTGTTCGTCCTGGTCTGCTTTCCACTTCTGGTGCCGCTTCTTCTCTCCTCGATCGCGGCGACCGTGGCGGCGGCCGGCGGAACCCTGGCCGGACCGCCGCTTCGCGTGATCCTCGCCTACGACGGCGCCGCGACCTGCGCGGCCTACCTGCTCGCCGCCGCGGCGTGGGAAGAATAGTTCTCAGTTTTCAGTCATCAGTCATCAGTTCCGGAACTGACAACTGACAACGGATTACTCCATTCGTTGCCAGAAGAACCTCGGCGGCGGAGCCTCTTTGGGCCACTCGCGCCGCAGGGTCTCGCCGTCGTAGACCTCGCCGTTCTTCACGACCCAGCGGATCTTCGTCGAGTTGTGGATGTCGGCAAGCGGGTCCGCGTCCAGGACGACCATGTCCGCGAGCTTGCCGGCCTCGATCGAGCCCAGGTCCGGAGCGAACCCGATCTTGTCGGCCGCGAGAATCGTCGAGGCCCGCAGCGCCTCCATCGGCGTCATCGCGGAGGAGCCCTTCGGCTGCCCCTCGCCCGCCATCATCCAGAGCTCCCAGTGGGGCCCGAGCCCCTGCACCTGCCCGTGCGCGCCGAGCGAGACGTTGCCGCCCTCGCGCAGGACCTCGGCCGCGCCGCGCGCGACGTTCGGAAACTGGTACTCGGAGGGATCGATCCAGGGATGCCGCCGCGCCTTCGCGTCGAGGATCCGGTGCGGCGTGAACCGGTTCAGCTTCGGGTCGTCGTGCGGATTCTGCGTCTGCCAGAAGTACTGCTCGCCCCACGGCCCGCCGTAGGAGACGATCAGGGTGGGCGTGTAGAAGGTCCCCGATTTCGCCACCAGGTCGACTACGTCCCGCTGCAGCGGGACCGGCAGCGAGTGCTCGAAGGCCGTGAAGCCGTCGAGCACCATCGTCATGTCCGTCTGCAGCTCCCCCGCTCCTTCGGCGGTCAGCAGCATGTGCTCGTCCCGGCAGGCCTCGGCGAACCAGATCCTCTGCGAGCGGCGCGGCTGCTGGTAGACCTTGATCATCCGCGCGCCGTACGCCTTCATCCTCCGCACCTGCCGGCGCGCGTCTTCCAGGTCGTTGACCTCCGCGAAGATGTCGGCCTGCTGCCCGCCGTAAAGCACGTCGCCCGAGGAGTAGACGCGCGGGCCCGTCATCAGGCCCGCCTCGACCATCTCGGCCTGCGCAAAAACGTCGAGAGACGGCGCGGAGGGGTCGTACACGGTCGTGACGCCATACGCCAGGTTCGCGACGTATTCCCACTTGGTGTCCGGAAAGAGCTCGAAACCCGAGTAGTGCAGGTGCGCGTGCGTGTCGATCAGCCCCGGGATCACCGTCTTGCCGCGCGCGTCGAAGGTCCGCGCTCCCGCCGGCGCGGAGAGTGACCCCGAGGGGCCGACCGCCGCGATTCGGTCTCCGTTGACGAGGATGTCGGCGTTGGCCAGCACCTCGTCCCCCTTCATGGTGACGACGCGCGCCCCCTGGATCAGGAACGATCCGTCAGGGACGGCGCGGGGAACCGTCAGGCGCAGCACGATTTGCTCGGACTCGGGCACCCGCACCTTCGGCTCGTCCTCTCTCTTCTCGGCCGCGCCGGGGGCCTTGCCGGGCGCGCCGGCCTTCTTCGCCTCGGCCTTCTTCCTCTCCTCCTCGACGAAGCGAATCGCGGAGGCAAGCGGCAGCCGGTGGAAGGTGTTGGCGAGCCCCCACGTGATCGTCTTGCCGCCGTCGGCCCAGCCGACGTAGCCCCCGGCTTCGCCCGAAAGCCGCCAGACCGGCACCGATGCTTCCTTCAACCCGACCTCGGGCGGCTCCTTGAGCTGCACCGCGGGGAGGGCGGTCACGTAGACGTTGTCGCGCGAGGTGAAGACGACCCACTGTTCGTCGGGCGACGGGACGACGTCTCCGACCGCCGGGAAGCGCAGGTGCGCCTTCCGGTCGGTCCCGTCCAGCCGCACCGAGACCAGGTCGTTCTTCGGGTTGTCGGTCGGTTTCTTCGGAGGAATCGGGTCGCGGAAATAGACGCGGGCGCCGTCGCGCGAGAAGAAGGCCTGGGGGTGGAACTTGAGCGTGTTGGCGATCTTGACCGACGTGATCCGCTGCGGCTCGCCCCCCGAGGCCGGAAGCCAGGCGATGTCGAAGAGCTCCTCCTCCTCCGGCTGCTGGCCCCGGAACTCGAGGCCGGAGCCCCGGATGACGACGAGCCGGTCGCCGGCCGGAGACCACTCCGGGTTCGTGTAATGCGCCGGGAGCTTCGTCAGCCTCTGCGGAGCCCCGCCCGGGACCGGCGCCTTCCAGACCGCGCCGCCCTCCGTGTCGGACCAGGTCACGTAGGCGATCCAGCGCCCGTCGGGCGAGAACGCGGGGGCGTACTCGCGGCGGGGCCGCGAGGCCGAGTCCGCCGTCAGGCGCCGCGGCGAACCGACCGACCGCGATCCGTCGACCTGCTGGAGCCAGACGCGGCCGAAGGCGTCGAAGGCGATCCAGCGCCCGTCGGCGGACTGGGAGGGCCAGCGCAGGATGCGCCCCTCGACCGGCCCCGTCGCGACTTTCTCCTGCCAGGCGACCCGGGGCGCGAGCCACTGCTCGACGCTCGCGGTAAAGGGAATCTCGGCCACCGCGCGCGAGGCGAGGTCGAGACGCTTCAGCTTTCCGCGGTCGGAGTAGACCAGGGTCTGTCCGTCCGGCGTGAAGGCGTAGCCCGGCCAGGTGTCGAGCTGGGCGAACCCCTCCTGCTCGTCGCGGGTGACGCCCGACGCGAGGATCCGCTCCGCGCCGGAGGCGAGGTTGCGCGCCACGAGGACCGAATCGCTGTCGCGCCGGCTGACGAAAACCAGGGTCTTGCCGTCGGGCGAGACGGCGGGGCGCACCGCGCCTCCGAAGCCGGTGGTGACCGGAGAGACCTCTCCTGTCGCGCGGTCCAGGCGCTGGATCTGCCAGAGGCCGTTGGAGAGGTTCGGGACGTAATTGAAGGGCTTCTCGCGCACGGAAAAGTAGAGGAAGCGGCCGTCGCGCGAGGCGACGGGTCCGGAGGAGTTGTTGGCGTCGTCCGAGGAGACGAGCTTGATGCCGCCTCCGCCGTAGCGGTTGTACAGCCAGAGCTCGACCGGCGGGATGCCGGCGCGCTTGGCGTCCTCCTTGCGGGCGACGAGATAGTTCCCGTCGGGCGTCCAGGCCGGGGAACGGACGTAGGCGTCCTTCTCCTCCGTCAACGCGCGCGGGTTGCCGCCGTCGGCGTCCATCAGCCAGAGGTTCTCCATCCCGCCGCGGTCGCTCGTAAAGGCGATCGTCTTGCCGTCGGGCGAGAAGCGCGGCTGCGTGTCGTAGCCCGGGCCGCGGGTCAACGCCCGGGCGGTTCCTCCGGCGATCGGCAGGGAGTAGATGTCTCCCAGAAGGTCGAAGACGAGCGTGGCTCCGTCGGGCGAGACGTCGACCGACATCCAGGTGCCTTCGCGGGCCTCGAAGGTCAGGTGGCGGGCGTCGGCCCGCGGCGCGTTGATCTCGGCGGCGACGTCCTTCTTGGCCGGGGTCGCGGTCGGTCCGGGCGTCGGCGTCTCGGAGGGATGCGTGGGGGTCGGCGTCGGAGTGGAGGGCTGGGCCGCGCAGAGCGCGGGGGCAAGGACGAGAGCTCCGAGGGTTCGAATCCGCATCGGGCGCACGGGCACCTCCCTGAGGGGCGGAGCATATCGGCGCCCGGCTGCGAGGCAAGAGAAAATGACGCGAGCGGTCGCGGATCCCTGCGATAGGCTTCGCGCCCATGAAGGCGATCAAGGCGCTTCTGGGCCTCTACATGGGGGCGTTCACGGCCGCGGCGTTCCTTTGGCCGAAACCCGCGCAGGGTTTCATCGGGGAGTCCTCCCGGATCGTGTTCTTCCACGTCCCGTGCGCCTGGGTCGCGAGCCTCGCCTTCCTCGTGGCCGCCGCCTACTCGCTCGCCTACCTGGTTCGCCGAAACTCGCGCCACGACGACGTGGCCGCCGCGGCGGTGCGGCTGGGGCTGCTCTTCGCCGTTCTGGCGCTCGTGACCGGCTCCCTCTTCGCCCGCATCATGTGGGGGTCCTACTGGAACTGGGATCCGCGCGAGTCCTCCTTCCTCCTCCTGATCTTTCTCTACGCGGCGTACCTGTTCCTGCGAAACGCCATCGAGGATCCCGACCGCCGCGCCACCGTGTCGGCGGCCTATGCCCTCTTCGCCGCGGTCCTGATGCCGTTTCTCGTCTTCGTGGCGCCGCGCATCACGGCTTCGCTCCATCCGCAGACGGTCATCAACCCGCAGGGCAAGATCCTGATGGACGGGCCGACCCGGACCGTCTTCTTCGCCGGCCTCTTCGGCTTCTCGGCCCTCTTCTTCTGGATGCTCTCGCTCGAGGTCCGCGCGTCGAGCCTCGAGCGCAGCGCCGCGCCCCGCTGATTTCCGCCGGCGCGCGGACGGGGCTCCGGGTCAGCCGCGCCTGGCGGCGGCCTGCCGGAGGATGCCGTCGGCGAGCATGTCCGCCATCTTCAGGATCTGGGCGTGGATCTTGTCGTAGGCCGCGACGTCCCTGGCCCAATCGCGCTCGAGCCGCGCCGTGAGCTCCGCGGTCGTCAGGTCGAGGTGCTCCCGCATCATCGCCTTCATCTCGGCCGCGGGCCAGAACCGCGGATTGGCTCCGGCGAGAAAGGCGGCGATCTCGTCCGCGTTGGCGACCCACCGGGATTTCGCCTCCTCGAGCCTCGGTTCCTCTCCGGCCTTGGCGGCCGTCACGATGTCGGCGGCGATCAGGATGTGGTCCCGAAGCAAGGCGGCGAGCCTGTCGCCGGCCGCCTCGCCGTAGAAGGGCTTGATGGCGTTTCCGATGTCGGCCTGATTCTGAAGGAGCCGGTCCGTGGTCGCCTTCAGGTCCGGGAGGTCCGAGAGCGCGCTGACGAGAAAGAGCCGCGTCCAGATCACGTGGTCTTCCCAGAGCCTGCGCATCGCCGGCCGCAGGTCCTGCGCCTGCGTCGCCGCGGGAGCCGTATCGGGGGCAAGCCCGAGCGCGAGAGCCAGGAAGACGGGGAGCCGGGTGATTCTTCGCTTCATGTCACTCGTCCTTTCATGCCGTCACGCCGCGCGCCGAGAGAGACTCGGGGTCTCGTCGCACACGGCCATACAGAGTCGGCAGACGCCGAAAGGTGACAGGCGGAGCGAAAAATTCAGAAAGGCCTCTGGAGAGCAGGAGCGTTCCCTCTCCCGGCGGGAGAGGGACAGGGCGTCCTGCGGACCTCGGGCGCTTGCCCTACTTGGCCGTGATCACGACGTGGCCGCGGCGGTTCTCCTGATAGCAGTGGTCGGTCGCCTCGTTGCAGAAGGGCCGCTCCTTTCCGTAGGAGACGACCTTCACGCGCGAGGAGGACACGCCAAGCGCCGCCAGGTACTCCTGCGCCGCTTGCGCCCGGCGCTCGCCCAGGGCGAGGTTGTACGCCTCGGTGCCGCGCTCGTCGCAGTGCCCCTCGACCAGGATTCGCACCGACGGGTACTTCTTGAGCCACTCGGAGTCGGCCGCGAGCGCCTGGCGCGCATCGTCGCGCAGCTCCGAACGGTCGTAGTCGAAGAAGGCGTCCTTCAGGTAGCCGGCCCGGTTCAACCGGTCGAGGTCCTGGCTCAAGACGTCCGGAGCGGGGGCGGATGCCGGGGCCGCGGCCGGGGGCGCCGCCGCGGGCGCCGGGGCCGCCGGCGTCGGCATCGTCTGCTGGGCCGTTGTCGGGGCTTTCTTCCGGCAGGCGGGGGCGAAAACCAGGGCTCCGAGGGCGAGGGACATCGGGACGATCGGGAAAAGGCGCCTTCTCCACATGTCGCGCAGTCTCCTTCTGCTGGCGGCGAAGCCGGAGGAACTCCGGCTCGCCGCGCGTGGAAAGTCATATCGCATGACGATATATTCCCGGGATGGCGACGACGGCCTCGCGACGGCTCGCCGACCGGGATTACGAGCGCCTGGCCCGGTGGCGGTACGCCCTGCGTCGCTTCCTGCGCCGCGCGGAGGTGGCGGACCGCGCCGCCGGCGTTTCCTCGACGCAGTACCAGCTCCTCGTCACCGCGCGCGGCTTTCCGGGAGGCCGCCCGCGGATCGCCGACCTCGCCGAGTGGCTCCAGATCCGGCACCAGAGCGCCGTGGGCCTGGTGGACCGCTGCGCGCGCGCGAGCCTGGTTCGCCGCGCGCCCGACCGCCGGGACCGCCGGCGCGTCACCGTGCTCCTGACGGCGCGGGGGCGCCGCGTGGTCGAGAGCCTGGCGCTCGTGCACCTCTCGGAGCTCGACCGCCTGGGCCGGTCCTTCCCGCTTCCTCTCGTTCACAAAGCCAGAAAGGAGACCTCTCATGGCTGACTACACGCTGCCCGACCTTCGGTACGACTACGGGGCGCTCGAGCCCCACATCTCCGGGAAGATCATGGAGCTGCATCACGACAAGCATCACGCCGGCTACGTCAAAGGCGCCAACACCGCCCTCGAGCGGCTGGCCGAGGCTCGGGAGAAGCGGGACTTCTCCGCGATCGGCGCCCACGAGAAGGCGCTCGCCTTCAACGTCTCGGGGCACGTGCTCCACTCGATGTTCTGGCGCAATCTGGCGCCAAAGCGCGGCGGCCGCCCCGACGGAGAGCTGGCCGACGCGATCTCCCGGGACTTCGGGAGCTTTGACGCCTTCCGGGGCGAGATGAACGCCGCGGCGGGATCCATCATGGGCTCGGGATGGGCCGCCCTCGTCTGGGAGCCGCTCGCCGAGCGCCTCGTGACCGTCCAGATCTACGACCACCAGGCAAACGTGACGCAGGCGGGCGCGCCGCTGCTCGTGCTCGACGCCTGGGAGCACGCCTTCTATCTGCAATACCAGAACCGAAAGACGGAGTTCTTCGAGGCCGTCTGGAACGTTTGGAACTGGGAGGACGTGGCGGAGCGCTTCGCGAAGGCTCGCGCGGCGTCCGAACAGGCTCGCGCGGCCGCGCGGTAAGCCCCGGGGCTGGCTCCGCGTCTAGAAACTCTCGGCCGCCGTTCGCGCAGCGAACGCCCGCGGCCGAAGGCTTCAGAAGCGGAACGTCAGGCCGAGCAGGCCTCGTTCCTCTCGCGACTGCTCCTCGCGGAGCTCCTCGACGGTCAGGAGGACCCCGAGCGTGCGGGTGAGGTTCACGAGGCCGGTCAGGCCGTAGCGGCGGGTCTTGGGCCGCGTCTCGACCGTCACGCCTCCGCTGTCGGTGAACCGGACGACGGAAAGCGAGCTCGCGTACTCCGCCGTGAGGTACACCTTCGGGCCGAGGGAGCGCCCGAGCGAGGCGTACCAGGAGTCGTAGCTGCCGTTGCCACCGCCGCAACGGGAGTAGCGGTTGTCGGCAACCGTCAGGTCGAGGCCCGACTTGAACAGGTTCGAGGCGTAGAGCCCCACGGTCGCACGGTCGGCCGTCGGGCCGCCCCGTTCCCGCGCTCCCGCGCGGACAGTTCAGGCCGGACTTTCCGACCCGAGCGAGTCCGCTGCGGTACCTACCGATAGAAATAGTAGGTTGCCGTGTAGGGAACCCTCACGACCTGATTGAGATTGGCTCCTGCGCAAGGCTCGGCGGGCGCGAGCCCTCCGGCGGTGGCGAGTCGCTGAATGCTCTTGGTCGCGGCGAGAGTGCCGGATCCGGTGCTCGCCTTGGCGGCCAGCAGCAGCCACGGAATGGCCGAAGGGCTCGGCCCCGGATCCTTGGCCTTGACCTCCCCTACGACGGTGCTGCCGTCGTTGGACTCCCACGTTGGGCCAGCGTAGTGCTTTCCCAGCGCGTGGCCCGACCGGTCGGAGAGCGAGGCTTCCGGTGCCTTGAAGGTCCACTCGTACGATGAGTCGGGCTTCTGCGAACACTCGTAGACCTGAACGCCGGCAGCAACGGCTTCGAGATACAGGGATTGGCCAGCGGATGGTCGCAGCGCTGCAGGCACATCGGGTGGCACGAGCGATTGCGCCGTGGCACACGCCGCGAGGATCACGAGTGCCGAAAGGGTCAACGATAGCCGGTGAGGGAACCTCATCCTGGAACCTCCTTGCAATCGATCATCGCACTCGAGGTCTTCCGCCCGCCTTGTTGCAGGCATCGTCTCTTGGAAGAAGAATCTCTCCCCTCGAACCGTTTTTCGGAACCTCGATCTTCGTTCGCCGCCTTACCGTCATGATTTCCTCCCTGGCCGTGTCCGAGGGCCGGACCTCAGGGGCCGCCGATAGCCTCTCTCTTGGGCTATCGGCGGTCGCCTGCAGGTCCGTGTCGGGCCAAGGCCCGGAGTCACCTTTACGGAAGCTCTTCGAGCCCGGTCGTCCCCTGAGAAGACATCGCCGCCGGTCCGGCGTTCCCATCTCCATCGAACGGAGTGAATCCCGAGAAGTTGAAGCACGCTGGGACCTGGGCCGGATCGGCGAACCAGAAGACCAGGTGATCCAGGTCAGCAAGGCGGACACGGACGGGGGGGCTACCCAAGACCGTGCTGACGAACGCCTCGTTGATGATCGCGTCGACCTTGAGCGATCCGACGCCCGCGGCGTTCGTGGTGAAGTCCCCGATATAGGCGGCCGTGCCGAAGGCCGGCACCGCGAAGGCGTCGGCCGATGTCAGAAAGACGGCAAAGTCCGTGTTGCCGGGTAGACCCTTGACGTCCAGCCGCAGGGTATCCACGCCCAGCGAATCCTCCTTATGGAACACGGTCACTTGCCCGGTCGCATCGGGCAAGCAAGCGGCCCTCACCGGCACAAGGTCAAAACGGGCGGTTTCGAGAGCCCGCGCCGTGCCGAGACCGCACAGCAAGGTCAACCCGAGACTCGCGAGAGCTACCGACATTCGAAATCGCTTCATGATGCTCTTCTCCTCCAAGTGGTGAATAGTTCGGAATCTCCAGAAATCATCGAGAAGTTCTCAGGCAGTCCCCTCCTTTCCTGGTCCAATCCGGGCGTCTTCCGCAATCTGTCAAGACCGCCTACCCCCGATGCCGTCCGCATCCAGCGTGACGCGGACGCCCTCCCCCGCGAGCACGCTCGCGACGGGTCCGGGGCGGCAGTGGATCTCGACTCCCGCCCGGCTCAACCGCTCGAGGGCTTCGACGCCGGCCCGATCCACGAAGGCGACGCCCGCCAGATCGAGGCTCACGGGGCCCCGAGATCGAAGAAGATCGGAGCATTCGCGCTCGAGAAGGCCCACCCACTCGGCGGCGACCTTCCCTTCCAGCTTGAGCGTCGTCCGCGAGCGCGATCCCTCCGCGCGTGTGATCCGCAGCGTCACAGCGGCCTCCTCGTCTCTCCGGCATCGCCAGGGCCAATGAGCGCGGAGCGTGCCAGGCCCCCGCGACGCCGCCCGAAGAGACTCAAGCGGCTGAGTGGAGTCGAGTTGGGAGCCGCAAGGCCGGAGGATCCGGCTGAGCCGGCGCCTGGCTGCCTGCCGACCCCTCGGGAGAATGCCGAATGGATGGCATCGGGTGTGGCTCGCGCAGCGTCGGCGTCGGCGTCGGCGTCGAGCGTGGCGGCGCCTGATCCTGTGCCCCTCTCATGGCGCGCGCTCACGCGACGGCCTCTCGCCCCGCTCTTGCGACCTCGCGTCCCGCCGTCACGCTCGTGAGAGCGCTGGAAAGGTCACCGACGCTCTGAAAACGGGAGACGGGATCCTTCTCGGTGCACTTGACGATGATCGCGGCGATCTTCGCGTCGAGCCACGGATTCTTCGATCTGGGAGCCGGCGGCGCCTTGTCGACGTGCTTCAAGACCACGGCGAGCGGGCTGTCGCCCTCGAAAGGGGGCGAGCCCGTGAAGAGCTCGTAGAGCACGACGCCCGTCGAATAGATGTCCGAACGGAAGTCGAGCGGCAATCCACGCGCCTGCTCCGGCGACATGTAGTCCGGAGTCCCGTTCCCGGTTGCCGGCGTGGTCATGCCAACCTCATCGGTCAGCCGCGCGAGACCGAAGTCCATGATCTTCAAGCCGCCGTCGGGCTCGATGATGATGTTCCGGGGCGTGATGTCCCCGTGGATCACGCCGACCTCGTGCGCTGCGGCGAGTCCCGCGCAGATCTGTTTCGCGATCCGCAGTCCAACCGCGGACGGGAGAATCCTCCCGGACGCGAGTACCCGGTCGAGCGTCACACCTTCGACGAGCTCCATGGAGAGAAACTTCAGCCCGTTCCACTCACCCAGGTCGTGGGTCCGAAGTATGTTCGGGTGCGTGATGCGACGCGCCAGCCGGATCTCCTGCTTGAAGCGGGCGAGAAGCGAAGGGTCAGCCGAGAGCGCTTCGTTGCGGATCATCTTGATCGCGACGAGGTCCCCGAGCTCGCGGTCGTGCGCCCCGTACACGATCCCCATGCCGCCCGCGCCGAGCACCGACTGGATCTCGTACCGGGCGGCGAAAAGGGTTCCGGGTCCCGGTTCGTCGCTCGAGACGCCAACCGTCCGCGGGGCGTTCGTGCGACCGAAGACCGTCTCCTCCACTCCATGCGATATCGTCAGCGAAACGATGGCCGTCTCCACGGTTGCCTTCTCCTGAGCTCCTCGAGGACCACTCGAAAAGAGCGGGCAAGGTCCCGATCGAGTCGCTCTCGACGCGATCGGCGGCTCGGCTTCGAGGTTGCCGACCCGCCCTCGGCCGCTTCCACCATCCCACCCATAGACAAGCGGCGTGCCAGGCTCCTGCCGGACCGCTGCCGGGGGACGCAATCAATTGAGCGGAGTCGTTTTGGGCGGTCGAACGGACCCGCGGATCCTGCGAGCCCGAGCGGGGATCCATGCCGATGGGTCGGGAGAATGCCGAAGAGATGGCACCGGTTCCCGATGCGGGAGGGGGCCGGGGGCGCGAGGAGCCCGCGGTCGCGCGATCTCGATCAGGCAGGGCGGAGGATGCCGAGCTTCTTCATGCGGGACTCGAGCGTCGTTCGCTTGAGTCCCAGGATCCTCGCCGCGCCGCGCTCACCGCTGACCCGCCAGCCGGTTTGCTCGAGAACGGCGACGATGTGACGGCGCTCGATGTCATCGAGGCTCCGCGCCTGCTGCTCCGGGCTTTCTCCGGCCGGCGCCGGCATGAGATCGCCCAGCACGAAGCGCCCCTTGGGCGAGAGGATGACAGCGCGCTCGATGACGTTCTGCAGCTCGCGCACGTTCCCGGGCCAGGAATAGGCCGACAGCCGGTCCAACACATCCGCGCCCAGCAGCCCCACCTGCTTTCCCATTTTCGACGCGTAGATCATGGCAAAGTGCCGGGCCAGGTGCGGGACGTCCTGCAGTCGCTTTCTCAAGGGCGGAATGACGATGGGAAAAACGTTGAGGCGGTAATAGAGGTCCGCCCGGAAACGCTCCTCGTTCACGGCGCGTTCCAGGTCGCGATTTGTGGCCGCGATCAACCGAACATTCACCTTCAACGTCTGCGTCCCGCCGACGCGCTCGAACTCGCCGTCTTGCAGAACGCGGAGGAGCTTCGCCTGCAGCTCCAACGGAAGGTCGCCGACCTCGTCGAGGAAGAGCGTGCCCCGGTCGGCGAGTTCGAACCGGCCGAGCTTCCGCGTGAGCGCCCCGGTGAACGCCCCCTTCTCGTGCCCGAACAGCTCGCTCTCGATCACCCCGGCCGGGAGGGCGGCGCAATTCACTTTCACGAGGAGCTTGTCCTTTCGCCGGCTCAGACCGTGGATCGCCCGAACGATCAACTCCTTTCCCGTGCCCGTTTCGCCCGTGACCAAGACCGTGGAATCGGTTACCGCGACCTTGCGCACGCTCGCAAGAACCCCGAGCACCGCCGGGGAGTGGCCGACGACGTCGCCGAACGCGGCCTCCGTTCGAACTTCCTCTTGAAGGTAGACGTTCTCCTCTTCGAGGCGCGCCTTGAGGGCGGCGATCTCTTCGTAGGCGAGCAAGTTCTCGATAGCGAGCGCCACTTGCTCGGCGATGGCCGCAAGCAGCGAGGCGTCCTCTGCCCCGTACTGACCGGGCAAGCGGCTGCCGACGTTCAGCGTTCCGATGATCTTTCCCTTGGCGGTCATGGGAGCCGAAACCGCGGAGCGAAGCCCTCCCTTGAGCAGAGCAGCGTGCTCGAGGAAGGAGGGGGGTTCCCGGAGGTCCACCGTGAGAAGGGGTTCGCGGTGATCGAGGACCCATTCACCGCGACTTTGCAGCCGAGGCCATTCTGTCCCGATCGGAAAGATCGGAGGCGAGGGCACGGGGCCCGTCACGCCCAGCACCCTGAAGATGTCCTTGACGGGATCGTAGAGGTGGAGCGCGGCACGATCGAACGGGACCACACGCTGCAGCGCGGCCGTGGTCGCCGAGAACAGGGAATCCCGGCTGAGGCAAGTGACGACGGCGTTGTTGACCTCGAGGAGTAAGCGCCGGCGCTCTTCGGAGGCCCGGAGCTCGGAAGCCCGGGACTCCACGACACTCTCCAGGTTTGCGGTCAGGGCTTGGAGGTCGCCAACGACGCGACGCAGCTCGATCTCAGACATCGTGGCCGTGGCGAGACATCCAAGGATGCCGAGCTCCTCCTTCGTCCAATCGTGAGGCCGATAGTCCACGACGCAGAACGTCCCGAGGGCGTGCCCCTCCGAGGTGATCAGCGGGATTCCCGCGTAAGCGATCACGCCCGTGGCGGTGGAGTAACGCCCGAATACGGGATCCGCCCGGGCATCCGCCACGACGAGGGGCTCGCGTGATCCCACGGCATGCTTGCAGAACGAGTGCGTAAGCGGGTTCTGCCGCAAGGACGCGAGAGGCTCGGACAGCCCGCATTGACTCTTGAAGAAGTGCCGGTCGCTGTCCACCAGCGAAACGAGCGCCACCGGCACACGGAGCACGGTGGTCGCTGCGCGCGTCAACCGGTCGAACGCCTCCTCAGGCGGGGAATCGAGGAGCGACGTCCGCCGCAGCGCTTCGAGGCGAGCCTCGTTCTCAAGGATAGCGGAGAGCTTGTCCTTCAGACGGATCCTCGCTTGAACGGAGTCGGAGATCTTCGGAGACGGCCCTTCAGGTAGGGAGCGTGGCACGCGGCCCAGGGCATGATGTCCCTCCGAGAATTCAATCTTATGTCCCGTTCGGGAGGGACGGCGGCAGTTTCGGGACGCCGCAAAGACGTCTGGAGGCAGTTGGAGGCGTGGCTCACGAACGCCGCGATGTAAAGTTAACTTTACATCCTCCGGCAACCTCGGCCGGTGGACGCCTCCCGGCGATCCGGCACGAACCGCGAATCCGTAGGAGGGCTGCTTCCAGGGCGCAGAGTCGACGTCACGTCCCCGGTCGGCGCGATGGCGCGACGTCTGATCCGTCGGCGTCATCAAAGGAGCCGGGGCGCAACTTTGCGAGCGACCTGCGGTCGGGGTATGTCGCGAGACTCGACCTGACAGGGCCTCTTCGGGCTCACTTCTGGTTGCGCCGTCTCGCCTTCAGATCCTCGCGGGCTCGCGGCGCTGGGAACGGACGAGAGCGTCAGGCCGCGCGTTGGTTTCGCTTGCGTGGCCTTCCGGACGGCTATTCGAGGGCGAAGAGTCGGCGGATAACGAGGAGGACGAGCCGTCGCGGTCAGGTCGAAAGCACGGGAGGATCCCCGCGCGCGAAAACGTAGCCGGCGACGGTCGGCCGAATCGGCCGGAGGAGAAGCCGGGGAAGCAAAACAAAGGGGAGGTGCGGCCGATTTTGCGCCGGATATGATGCATTTGCATCGGAACAACCGGTTGATTTTCGAGGCCCGCCGGGAAACAATCGAACCTGTGAGCAGTCTCGCGTACCTGGCCGCGGTCAACGTCGTAATCTGGGCGGGTTTGTTCCTCTACCTCTGGCGGCTCGACCGCCGGATCTCCGGCAAGGAGCGTGAGCCGTGAAGAAAGGCTATTGGATCGCGACCGGGTTCGCCCTGGCCTTCGTGGTGCTGGGCCTGACGGCTTTCCAGAAGACCCTCACCCCGTACGTCAGTTTCGACGAGGCGCGCAAGTCGAAGGGCGTCGTCCAGGTCATGGGCTCGCTCGACAAGGCGAGCGACCGGTACGACACGACCTCCCAGGAGCTCTCCTTCGCCCTCGTCGACGAGCACGGCCGGTCGATGCCCGTTGCCTACCGCGGCATCAAGCCCGGCAATTTCAAGGACGCGATCTCGATCGTCGCGATCGGCCGGTACCGCAACGGCCGGATCGAGGCGGAAAAGCTCCTGGTCAAATGCCCGTCGAAGTACCAGGGAGCCGAGGTGGAGAAGTCCTACACGTCCGCAGCGGCGCCCGCGGCGCCCCGTTCCTAGCGCTCGCGGGATGAGCGCCGCCTACTTCTGGCCCGGCGTCGCCGCCATCTGGGGGGCGCTTTTCTCGGGAATCGCCTCGGCCGCGACCTACTGGCGGGCGGACCGCCGACGCCCCGACCTGCTGCCGCTCGCGCGCAACCTCTACGCGGCCTTCGCGACGTGCGTCGTGGCCGCCTTCGGCGTGCTGATGGCGCTGATCCTCCAGCATCGCTTCGACGTCTCGTACGTCAACGCCTACTCCAGCCGCGACCTGCCGTTCCACTTCCTGATCTCCTCCTTCTGGGGCGGCCAGGAGGGATCGTTCCTGCTCTGGTGCTTCTGGGGAGCGGTCATCGGACTGGTCGTCTGGAGAAGCGCCAAAGAGCTCGAGGCCCCGGTGATGATCGTGTACCTGGCGAGCTTTCTCGGCATCGTCGCGATCCTCTGCAAGCAGAGCCCCTTCAAGCTGCTGCCGCCGCCGGCGCCCGAGGACGGCGTGGGACTGAATCCTCTCCTGCAGGACCCCTGGATGGTCATCCACCCGCCGGTCATGTTCTCGGGTTTCGCGTCGCTCTCCGTCCCGTTCGCGTTCGCGATCGCGGCCCTCTGGAAGAAGAAGTGGGACGGCTGGGTCGCGCGCGCTCTGCCCTGGGCCCTCTTCACGTTCGTCACGCTCGGGACGGCGATCCTCATGGGCGGCTACTGGGCGTACAAGACTCTCGGCTGGGGCGGGTACTGGGGCTGGGACCCGGTGGAGAACACGAGCCTCGTGCCGTGGCTGTGCACCGCCGCCCTCGTGCACGGCATGTTCCTGCAGAAGTCCCGCCGGCGCCATCGGAAGGTGAACCTGCTGCTCGCCTGCCTCGCCTACGTCACGATCCTGTACGGGACCTTCCTGACGCGCTCCGGCATCCTCGCGGACTTCTCGGTCCACTCGTTCATCGATCTCGGCATCACGGGGTGGCTCGTCGCGATCCTGCTCGGCTTCCTGGGGCTGTCTCTCGTGCTCGTCGCCTGGCGCTGGCGCGCGATCCCGGTGCAGGCGGAGGAGGAGAGCCCGGCCCTCTCGCGCAGCGTCCTCTTCATCCTGGGCATCGCGGCCTTCTGCGCGCTCGCCTTCGTGATCCTGCTCGGCACCTCCGCCCCGCTCATCACGCGCCTGACCGGCAATCCCTCGCAGGTGCAGACCGCCTTCTACAACCGGACGACGACGCCGGCGGCCGTCCTGATCGTTCTGCTCGCCGCGCTCGTGCCGTTCGTCTCCTGGAAGGGCGAGAAGCTCTCGGCGTTCCTGGCGAGCGCCCGCCGGTCGCTGTTCGTCGCGGCGGTGGGAGTCGTCCTGGCGATCGCACTCAAGGCGACCGATCCGACCTCTCTGGTCGTCCTCTTCGCGGCCTTCTTCGCCGCGGACATGAACCTGAGGGCCGTGATCCGCAAGGCCCGAAACGGCAAGCTCGGGGGGGCCGGAGGCTACCTCGCGCACGTCGGGGTGGGCCTGATGATCGCCGGCATCGTGGTCTCGGGGGTCTACGCGAAGTCGACGCGCGTGACGCTTCCGGTCAACAAGCCGGTCCGCGTCGCCGGCAACACGCTGACCTTCCTGCGCGTGGTCCCCGGGACCGCCACCGAGAAGCAGGCGATGGAGGTCCGCGTCACCACACCCGAGAAGAAGACCTACTACGCGTACCCGAAGATGTACGTGAACTCGCGGACCAACCAGCTGATGGCCAACCCGTCGATCCGGAAATCGGCCGTGGCGGACTTCTACATCGCCCCGCAGTCCTACGACCCGGGACAGCCCGAGCAGGTCGGCCGCGAGGTGCGCCTGGTCAGGGGCACGACGCAGTCGATCGACGGGATCGGCTTCACGTTCCGCGACTTCAACGCCGACCGCTCCGCGATGATGCGTGGCGAGCAGAAGATCCTCGTCTTGACCGACGTGACGATCACGCCTCCAGACGGCTCCAAGCACGACGTGACGCTCAAGTACGTCTGGCACCTGGACACGCGGGAAGGGGATGCCGAGGACAGCGACGTGCCGGGCGTGCCCGGCGGCAAGATGACGGTCCTCGCGGTCTCCCCCAACGACGGCGCAGTGGTGTTGCGCCTGCGCGGGGTCTCCAAGGATCCCGCCGCCGAGTACCAGCCCGCGACGACCGAGTCGCTTTCGGTCGACGTGACGCACAAACCGCTGATCTCGCTCGTCTGGGGAGGCTTCTACGTTCTGATGGCGGGCGCCATGCTCGCCCTCGTCAAGCGCACCCGCGAGGCGCGGCAGGCGGTCCTGGCGGAAGCCCACGAGAGGGCTCCCGGGCACGAGCAGCCCGTCCCGGCGCCCACGGGTCCCGTCGTCCCCGCCCACGGGCGCTCGCGGTTGTAGAATCGACCGCATGAAGAGCCGGGGACGGCTCGGGGCGCTTCTCCTGGGCGGCATGCTCGCCGCCGCGGCCCCGGCGCGCGCCCAGTTCGTCGGCCTGACGCGCTGCCACGGCGCCTTCCCCTGCGACCGACCCTTCGGGCTCCAGTACCGGCCCGATCCCCTGATCGCAGGCCCCTACTCCTCCGCGCCCAGTTCGGCCGTCTCGGCGCACGTCGAGCTGAAGAAGAAGCCCGAAGTCGAGCTCGACAAGCCTCTCAAGGTGAGCGACGCCGTCGACGCCTCCGTGAAGGCGTTCCTGCGGCGTCATCCGGTGCCCAAGCCCGCGCCGGCCAAGGCGCCCGCGCAAAAGCCTTCCGCGCCGCCCTCCGACCCCCGGCCGTAGCCGCGACGGCTACAGCTCCAGCCCCAGGCCGTCGCGCGCGGCGCTGACCGCACAGCCGGGAGCTTTCTCGGCGGCGAGCTCCCGCAGGCAACGGGAAAGCTCCCGTTCTCCCATCTCGATCGGCCCCTTGCCGAAGTGCGAGAAGATCGCCCGGGCGACGCCGTGCCGGCCGAGCCAGCCGAGCTGCGCGCGCACCGTCGTGTGGCCGAAGAGGACGCCGGAGGGATGCCGGCGCACGAGCGAGCCTTTCAGCGTCGAGCCGTCGCCGACGTAGAGCCGCGCCTCCGAGAGCGCCGTCTCGGGATCCTCGAAGGCGACGACGTCTCCCGAGTAGACGACGGCGCCCTCCGGGGTCTCGATCCTCGCCGCGACGCACGGGCAGCGAATCGAGTGGACGACGGGGAAAGCCGTGAGCGCGAGCGGCCCGACGCGCGCCGGCTTTCCCGGCTCGAGCACGACGCGCCTTTCGATCGGCAGGTCCTTCGTGATCTCGTGGGTGATCGCGGAGGCGTAGACCGGCGCCGCGGTCCCCTCCTCCAGCCCCCACGCGTGGTCCGGATGGGCGTGCGAAACGAAGATGGCGTCCGGCCGGATTTTCGACAACGTCCCCTTGCGGTTCTGGCCGAAGTCGCAGAGCAGGCGGAACCCTTCCACCTCGAGCGTCCAGGCGGAATGGCCGCGGTGCGCGCGCGACTCCTCCTCGACGTAGCCCTTCGTGCCGAAGAAGTGGAGGCGCATGCGACCCGACTCTAGTATGTCCGAACGCTCGCCTCGCACGGCCAGTCCGTTCGAGGAGAAGCCGGGGCCCCAGGGCGGGGAAGACTCCTCCTCCGGCCGGGGCCATGCCGAAAATGCGCCGCGCGGGCGCAGCCTCTGTTGCGTCCCCTAGAGCGACTTCAGGTACTCGACGAGCGCATTCTTCTCGTCTGCGCTCAGCCCGAGGTCGAAGAAGGCGTCGTAGTGGTCGACGACGTCCGCCAGCGTCGGGAAGCGGCCGTCGTGGTAGTAGCCGCCCTTGCCGTGTGTCCACAGGCCCTTGAGCGGCGCGGTCCGGTAGGCGCGATCGGGGGCCCGCTCGGCTTGGAAGTCGTCGATCCCGACCTCGGAGGGAGCGTGCATGTTCCAGCCGGGCTCGGTGAAAAGAGGCGGCACGTGGCAGGTCGCGCACCGGGCCTTGCCGGCGAAGAGCGCCCGTCCGCGCGACACGGCGGTCTGGTCGAGCGAGCCCTCGGGCGCCGGCGGCGCCGCGAGGGCGAGCTGATAGAAGTGCAGCGCGGCGAGCCTCGGCGTCACGAGATCCGGGTCGTGGCGCACGTTGCCGAACCCGGCCTTCGCCGCCACCGGAAAGCGCTCGGCGTCGTTCAGGCGCGGGTCGTAGAAGACTCCCTGGCCGTGCATCTCGAGATTCGCGACGAAGGCGTTCCAGTGCGTGACCGAGCCCCAGCCCGTCCAGGTGTGGAGGTTGACGCCGGCCAGGCCGAAAGCCGGCGGGATGAGGGTCGCGGCGGAGCCCCCGTCCGGCCGAAAGGCCTTCCCGTCCAGGAACACCTCGGCGTCGAACTTGCCCGGGCCCCAGCTCTGCAGGACCTTTCGGACGGTGTCCTGATCGACGCCGAGCAGCGCCGCCACGGAGGACAGATCCGGCGCCAGGGCCACGATCGCGCCGACGTTCAAGTCCCGATTCGCCCAACCGTCCAGCCGCCTGCCGATCCCCGGCGCGAAGGAGTCGTCCACGGTCGAATGGCAGAGCGCGCACTGGATCCCGATCGAGGTCAGGCGGCCTCCCGAGAAGAACCCGCGGACGCCGACGACCGAATCGAGCTGGAGGAGCGCGAGGGTCGTGGCCGGATCGTCGAGATCGACCCGGCCCTTGCGAAGCCGCTCCTGGAGGTCGCGAGGCAGAGCGGCGACGTCCACCTTCAGACCGACGCCGAGCGCCGTCCTGGGCGAGACGCCGGGGCCGACGCCCCCCTGCCTGGCGCCGGCGATCGCCTGGTGGAGTTTCAGGGTGTCCCCCCAGAACGCCTCGTCGCCGAACGTGGCGAAGCGGAAGGTCCGCCGGCCTTCGTCGAGCATCTGCTTCGCGTTGTCGAGAACGGACCGGTCGATGCCTTCGCGCTCCGGCCGCAAGGACTCCGCGTCCGCCTCGGCAGGAGGCGGCGAAGAGCCGAGTGTCCAGACCACAAAGGCGGCGACAGCAAGCGACGACGCGGCGAGCGAGCGAGCGTTGACGAAGCGACTCATGGCGGACCTCCTCCCGTTTGTCGCCGGCGCCCAAGACGCCGGCGCGATCGACTCGACGCGCGCCGGGTCTCCCCGGCGCGAGCGTGTCGAGGCGCCTTTCGCGCCTCCTGCCGACACAGAGTCGGCGGGCGTCGCCGGGTGACAGCCGGGGAGCGAAATTCAGGAAGGCTTAAGGGAGGGGGCCCCGAGCCCCGGTTCGCTCAGACGGCCCGCAGCGCCGACGTGATCTTCAGCCTCGCCGCGCGGAACGCCGGGAAGAAACCCCCGAGCAGCCCCATGGCGAGGGAGAAGGCGATCCCCCCGACGATCAGGGGTGGGGTGAGGCGGAAGTTGAAGAGAACCTCGGAGAACGTGCGGAAGTTCATCGTTCCGGTCGGCTTGGTCACGACGAGGTTGAAGAGCGCGAAGGCGATGGCGGTTCCGACGAGGCCGCCGGCGACGCACAGCAGGAGCGCCTCGAGCACGAAGGAAGCCAGGATCGACCGGCGCGAGAATCCGATCGCGCGCAGCGTGCCGATCTCGCGGGTGCGCGAGGAGACCTGCGCGTACATCGTGTTCATGGCGCCGAACGCCGCGCCGATCGCCGTGAAGAAGCCGACGAGGATCGCGATGATCTTGATCGGCGCGCCCGTGACCATTTGCTCTTCGTAGTACTTCTTCTCGGTCTTGCCTTCGAGCTTCAACCTCTGGTCCCCCTTGACGGCCTCGATGTATCGCGCCGCCGACTCCGGGTCGGGGGTGCGCACGAAGACCGAGGAGAAGATCTGGCGCTTGGTCTGGGCCTGCAGGTCCTTGACGTCCACCCAGATCTCGGACTCGTAGGCGCTGCCCGAGGCGTCGAAGTGCCCGACGATCGTCCAGTGGAAGTTGCCCTGCTTGATCGCGTCGCCCAGGTTCATGCGGGCAAACCGCGTCGCGAGGTTGCGCGACACGATGGCTTCCTCCGCCTCCGGCCGGAACATCCTCCCGTCCACGATCCGGACGCCCGGCCGCATCTCCAGGCCGATCGGCGCGATGCCGCGCACCTGGACGTTGGAGCTCTGACCGTCCTTGCGGGGGATGTTGACGAGAGTCAGAAGCTCCGGAGAGACCATCGGCTCCCCTTTCGCGTCCCGCTCGATTCCGGGCAGCGACCGGATCTGGTCGAACTGGTCGCGGGTGATGACGCTCTGCATCTCCGCCTGCGAGCCGACGCGCATCGTCAGGACGTTTCGCGTCGAAGCGTTGACCGAAAGGGTCCTCTCGACGCCCTGCCAGAGCGAGAGCACGAAGAGGAAGACCGTGACGACCAGCGCCACGACGGCGACCGTCATCAGGGTCGAGACCCGGCGCTCGAGGAGGTTGCGGAAGTTGTATTTCAGGGGAACGGCCATGTCACACCACCTGCCGCAGGCCGTCCACGATTCGAATCTGCGACGAGCGGACTGCGGGCACGAACCCCGCGAGCACCCCGACTCCGACGGAAATGCCGAAGGCCGCGAGGAGCACGACGCCGCTCACCTTGAAGTTGATCAGGAACGGGGCCATGGGGGTGTACTTCATGAAGCCGATCAGCCCCGGGATGATGAGGTACTTCGCGCCGATCAACCCGATGACGCCTCCCAGAAGGGCCATCAGGACGGCCTCCGACAGAATGAACAGGAGGACGTGGGTGCGTCGGTAGCCGAGGGTCCGCATCACGGCGATCTCGGTGACGCGCTCGCGCGCGGACATCGCGATCGTGTTGGCGACGATCAGCGTGATGGCGAAGAGAATGATCACGGAGATCCAGCGGATCAGGCCCTTCACGTTGCCCATCATTTCCATGAAGGACGCCTGGAACTGCTTCTCGGTCAGGGTCTTGGTCGGCGCGTCGCTGTTCTCGAACATCTTGTCGATCGCCGCCGAGACGCGAGACAGGTCTTCGGTCTTCGCGACCTTCAGGTAGTAGATGCCCGTGTACTTGTCGGCCCCGAACCACTGCGAATGGTTCAGGTACTCGTTGTGGAAGAAGGCGTTCGACTCGTCGCCGGAGCTGTAGGACCCGACGTAAACGAGATCGAGCGTGATCGGGATGTAGGTTCCGCGAAGCTGGATGTGGTCTCCCGGCTTCCAGTGAAACTTGTCCTCGAGGGCCTTGCCGGCGACGAAGGAATTACGGTTGGCCTTCCATTCCGCGTTGACCTTGGGATCGATCTTCGCCTCGTCGAAGATCTTGTCGAAGAAGATGTCGGGATCGGCCGAGAGCTGGCCGAAGAAGTTTTCGGGGCGGTCGTCCTTGTAGACCCCGCCGAACCAGATCTCGGGCGTCACGGCCAACACGCCGGGGATCTGCTCGATCCGCTGGCGCTGGGAAAGCGGGAGGAAGTTGGCGAGCCCCGTCGCGTGCTGCACGACGAGGCGGTTGGAGCCCTTTCCTCCCGAAGGGTCCTGCTCCATGGCGCGCAGCAGCGACACGAGCGTCACGATCAGGACGAGCACGAGCACGATCGAGCTCATCGTGAGCACCGTGCGCGTCTTCTTGCGGAAGACGTTGCGCCAGATCAGGTTCAGGTACTTCACGGCTTGCTCACGGCGCCCGTCTCGGTGCGCTGGTCGGCGTGGAGGACGCCCTTGTCGAGATGAATCATGCGGTGGGCCCGGTCCGCCGCCCTGGGGTCGTGCGTGACCATGACGATCGTCTTGTCGAACTCCTCGTTCAAGCGCCGGAGCAGATCGAGGATCTCCTCGGCCGATTTCGCGTCGAGATCTCCGGTCGGCTCGTCGGCCACGAGGATCTTCGGATCCGAAACGATGGCGCGGGCGATCGCGACCCTCTGCTCCTGCCCGCCGGAGAGCTGGCGCGGGTAGTGGTCCATCCGGTCGGCGAGGCCGACGATCGACAGGGCCGTCTCGACGTGCTTGCGGCGCTCCTTCTTCGAGAGCTTCGTCAGAAGAAGGGGCAGCTCCACGTTCTCGAACGCGTTCAGGACCGGCAGCAGGTTGTAGAGCTGAAAAATGAAGCCGATCGTGTGCGAGCGCCACTCGGCCAGCTCGGTCTGCGACATCGTCGCGATGTCGCGCCCTCCGATGACGATTCGCCCGCGGGTGGGAGAGTCGATCCCCGCGATCAGGTTCAGGAGCGTCGTCTTCCCCGAGCCGGACGGCCCCATCAGGGCGACGTATTCTCCCTCCGGGACCTCCAGGTTGATGTCGTTCAACACCGGTATCGTGATCTGTTCCCGGCGGTAGACCTTCTCGACGTGGTCGATGTCGATCAGCGCTTCGCTCATTTCTCCCCCTCCACTCGAACGCGGTCTCCGTCGCGCAACACAGTCCCGCCGGCGGCCGAAATCAGGCGCTCGCCTCCCTGGAGGCCCCGGGTCACTTCGATCTGCCCCTGCACCTCCCCGCCCGTCTCGACCGGCTGGAACCTGGCCTTCCCCTCGACGATCCGAAAGACGCCGGTCTTCCCGTCGAGCGTCTGGAGCGCCGCTTTCGGGACCAGGATCCGGCTGCGGCTCGCGCTGCCCTTCGTCGGCTCCGAAGTGAACGAAACCCGCGCCGAGAGGTCCGGCAGGATCTTGTCGTCGGCGTCGAGGAAGGCGACCTTCACGCGCACCGTCGCCTTCTGCCGGTCCGCCGCCGGCACGATCTGGCGCAGGTATCCGTGGTAGGTCTTGTCGGGAACGGCGTCGAGCGTGATCTCCGCCGGCTGTTTCGGACCGAGCTTGCCGAGGTTCGCCTCGTTGACGTCGGCCCCGACGTAAAGGCTCGAGAACTCGACCAGGGTCACGATCGCGCCGCCCGAGCCGCCGCCCGACGGCGAAGAGCCGTAGGGAGACACCGCCTCGCCGACGAAGGCGCGCTTGGCGGTGACGACGCCCGTGAAGGGAGCGCGAATGACCGTGTAGTCGATCAGGGCCTTGACGTAGTCCACGCGGGCGCGCGTCGCCCTCTCGGAGGCGACGGCGACGTCGAGCGTGGACCGGGGCGAGAGCCCCTGATCGTAGAGCGACTGCTGGCGCGCGAGCTCCGCCTTCGCGTTGACCCAGTTGGCGTTGGCCTCGGCGAGCTGGGCGTTCAGATCGGTGTCGTCCAGGCGCGCGATGACGTCGTTCTTGCGCACGTGCGAGCCCTCGGTGACGTTCAGCGCCGTGATGCGGGAGGTGATCTTGGGCGACAGGTCGGCCTTGCGCTCCGCCTCGACGTAGCCGGTGGCCGTCAGAAGCGTCGTCGCCTGCCCCTCCGTGACGATCGCGGCCGTGACGGTCTCGACCTTCTTCGGGCGGAGCGACCGTCCGCCCAGAAAATACGCCGCCGCGCCGGCAGCTACGACGAGCAGCGCCCCGAGCAGCAGCCACCACCGCGGACCGGAGGACTTCTCCGGCTCGCGGTCGATCCGCAGGGCCGCGAGGTCGGCCGGACCCTTGCGCTCTTGGCTCACTCCACGCAACTCCGAAGGGCGCATTCTATTCGCTCCAAGCCGTTATTACGGCGTGGCTTGTGCGGGGGTTGCGCCGTGTCCAGGTTTGCCGCTTCGCCGGCGCGAAAAGAGGGATAATTGCCTTCATGCTGGCTCTGTCAATGTTGCTCGCCGGCGCGATCGGCACCGCATCTCCCCCGGCCGCCCCGAGCGGACCGCAGCTCTACCGCGTCGAGCTCGCGGGCGGACAGAGCGCCTGGTCCCTGGGAAAGCCCCGGCCCAACGGCGCGCTGCTCCTGTTCCGCCACTATCCCGACGGCGCCCTGATGAGCGTGCGCGCGCGGGACGTCAAGAAGATCGTCGAGACCAGCGCGCGGCCCGAGGAAGGAAAGCGTCTGAAGCCGGGTGAGGCGGTCGAAATCGGAGCGACGGGCGGCGGGGCGGCGGGCGGCGCCGCCGCGACCGCGGGCAAGCAGCTGGCGGTGCCCCCTCCCGGGTCCCGCAAGGATGGCTCGGCGCTCTTCAATCCCGACCGTCCCTACAACCCGACCTGGGACTCGAAGCTCGTGCCCGGAAGCACGATGGGGTACCCCAACTCGCCAAACGACTACGCCGAGGGCAAGACCCTGGCCTATCCTCCCGCGCCCGCCGTCCAGGCCGCGCCGGGCGACGTTCCGAAAGCCCCGGAGCCGAACCCGCACTGAAGCGACGCCGGGCACGTGCCGGTATCGCGCCGTCGCCATGCGGCCGCCCGGCGCCGGAAGAGAGTTTTCAAGTTAGCCCGGCGAGGTGAGGCGCCGGAGCCCTCAACGGCCAGCCCGGCTCAGATGTGGATGGAGTGGCCGGAGACCGCCTCGGAGGCCTCGTGGATCGCTTCGGACAGCGTCGGGTGCGCGTGGATCGTTCGCACGAGATCCTCCGAGGTGGCCTCCAGGCGCATCGCCGCGCCGGCCTCCGCGATCAGCTCCGTCGCGGCGGGGCCGACGATGTGAACGCCCAGAACCTCGTCGTACTTCTTTTCGGCGACGATCTTCACGAATCCCGCCGTCTCGTTGACGACCCGCGCCTTCCCGACCGCCGTGAACGGGAACTTGCCCACCGCGACGTCGAACCCCCGCTCGCGCGCCTTCGCCTCGGTCAGCCCGATCGACGCGACCTCCGGAGAGCAATAGGTGCATCCCGGGACCTGGTCGTAGTTGAGGGGCATCGTCTCCTTACCGGCCATGTGCTCGACGGCGACGACCCCCTCGGCCGAGGCGACGTGCGCGAGCCACGGTGTCGGCACCACGTCGCCGATCGCGTAGATCCCGGGGACGTTCGTGCGCAGGTACGGATCCACCTTGATGTAGCCGCGCTCCGTCGCGACCCCCGCGCCTTCCAGGCCGATCCCTTCGGAAAGAGGCTTCCGGCCGACCGCCAGCAGCACCTTCTCCGCCCGCATCGTTTCCGTCTTCTCCGCCGAGGTGCGCGCCAGGACTTCGACGCCCGCTTCGGTGCGCGTGACCCGCTCGACGCGCGCGTCGACGTAGACGGTCATGCCCTGGCGCTTGAAGGAGGCCGCGAGCTCCCGGGAGATGTCCTCGTCTTCGATCGGAACGATCCGGGGGAGGATCTCGAGGATCGTGACCTTGCTGCCGAATCGCGAGTACATCGAGGCGAACTCGACGCCCACGGCCCCCGAGCCGATCACCAGGAGCGACTTCGGGATCTCCGCGAGCTCCAGCATCGAGTCGGAAGAGAGGATCGTCTTGTGGTCGATCTCGATGCCGGGCAGCGACCTCGGCGCGGAGCCCGTGGCGACGAGGATGTTCTTGGCCTGGTAGGCCGTCTCGGCGCCGTCCGGCCCCGAGACCGAGACCCTTCCGACGCCGGCGATCCGGCCGAAGCCGTTGACCACGTCCACCCGGTTCTTCTTCATCAGGTACGTGATGCCGTTGGTGCTCTGGCGGACCACCTTGTCCTTGTGCTTCATCGCGCCGGCGAGGTCGAGGCGCACGTCCCGGGCGGCGACCCCCACGTCGGAGCCATGCCGCGCCTGCTCGAGCAGATCCGCCGTGTGCAGGAGGGCCTTGGTGGGAATGCAGCCTCGCAGCGTGCAGACGCCGCCCAGGCGCGAGTCCCGCTCGACGATCAGGGCGGACATCCCGAGCTGCGCGGCCCGAATCGCGGCGACGTAGCCGCCGGGCCCCGAACCGATGATCGCGACGTCGTAGGTCTTGGTTTCGGCCATTTCCTTCCCCGGACGAGGGCCGAGACTATCAGGACGGTCCCGCGCGCAACAACACGGCGCCGGCGCGCGCGGTTTCTGCGTAGAATCCGCGCGTGCGGCGCGCCTTCGTCCTGCCGGGCCTCTTGCTCGCCGCGCTTTGCGCGGCTTCCTGCGCCGACGAAAAGGGGGCGGACCCGCGGTCTCGGGGCATCCCCATCGGTTTCTACGGCGCGCTGACCGGGCCGCAGGCAACCTTCGCCCAGTCCGGCCGCAACGGCGCGCGGCTGGCGGTCGAGGAGATCAACGCCGCGGGCGGCGTCCTGGGCGTGCGCCTGGACCTGCTCGTCGAGGACGACCACAACGAGCCCGCGGAGGCCGCTTCGGCCGTTTCGAAGCTGATCACGCGCGACCACGTCGTCGCGCTGATCGGCGAGAACGCCTCCTCGCGGTCGCTCGCGGCGGCGCCGATCGCGCAGAGCTATCGCGTGCCGATGGTCTCGCCTTCCTCGACGAACGTCGAGGTCACCAAGAAGGGCGACTACATCTTCCGCGTCTGCTTCACCGACACCGCCCAGGGCCGCGCGCTGGCCGCGTTCGCGCGAAAGAATCTCCAGGCCTCCACGGCCGCGCTCCTGATCGACGCGCGCAGCGACTACAGCGTCGGTCTGGCGGACGCCTTTCGCCGCGACTTCACCGCGGCCGGCGGGCGGGTGGTCTCGGAGCTGAAGTACTCGGAGGGAGACAGCGACTTCTCCGCGCAGCTGACCGCGATCGCGCCTCTCGCGCCGGATCTCCTCTTCATCCCCGGCTACTACACCGACGCGGGGCTCATCGCGCGGCAGGCCCGCGGACTGGGCGTCAAGGCGGTCCTGCTCGGCGCCGACGGCTGGGACTCTCCCAAGCTGACCGAGATCGGCGGGGAGGCGATGGAGGGCGCCTATCTCTCGAACCATTACTCGGTGGACGATCCCTCGCCCGCCGTGCGGCAGTTCGTTCAGGCCTACCAGAAGGCCTATGGCGCCGTCCCCGACTCGATCGCCGCGCTCTCCTACGACGCGACCCGGCTGGTCGCCGACGCCATCCGCCGGGCCGGCTCGACGGAAGGCAAGCGGATTCGCGATGCCCTGGCGTCGACCGCGGGCTTCCACGGCGTGACCGGGACGATTTCCTTCGATGCCGACCGCAACCCCGTCAAGCCCGCGGCGATCCTGAAGGTCAACAATGGAAAGTTCCGCTTCGCGGCCTCGGTCGCGCCGTGAGCCTCCGGGAGGCCTAGCAGGGTGCTGAAGAATGGATGCAGGCGTCGTGTCCGGCGTTTTGCGACCGGCGCCCGTTCCAAAATCTTGCCGAACGGTCCGTTGTCAGCTTCTCGCGGGCGCCGGCAGGAGGCCGGCCACCCTTCGGGTTACGGCGGCGCTCG
>JBLMXY010000219.1:0-3735 GCA_050257975.1 Acidobacteriota bacterium | reverse complement strand
CCGGAGGTCCAGAAGCTCGGCTTCTTCGTCGGCGACTGGACCACCGAAGGCGAGATGAAGCCGGGTCCCTGGGGCGCGGGGGGCAAGATGACGGGGATCTCGCATTGCTCCTGGATGCAGGGCGGCTTCTTCGTCGTCTGCCGGGATGAGGGATCGAGCGCGTCGATGGGAACCGTGCACGGCCTCGGCGTCATGGGCTACGACGCGGCCTCGAAGAGCTACACCTGGAACGGCTTCAACAGCATGGGAGAGAACGAGCGCGCCACGGGCTCCCTGGACGGGAAGACCTGGACCTACACGAATGAAAGCGTGATGAACGGCAAGCCGGTCAAGGGCCGCTACACGATCACGGAGACCTCCCCGACGAGCTACGACTTCAAGGCGGAGACCTCCGAGGACGGGAAGACCTGGAACGCCATGATGGAAGGAAAGGTCACGAAGAAGGCCGCCGCCGCGAAGAAGTAGGGTTGGAGGGGGTCTTCGACTAGAAGGGCCCCGCGCGGAAGAGGAGACCTCCGAGGATCAGGGCCCCGAGCAGAGCGAGCAGGGCCGCCACCGTGAGGCCGAGCGGCCAGGCGGGCGCGGCATCGCTCGCGACGCGCCGGATCGCGCGCCGGTAGGAGACCGAGGCGCCCACGAGGCTCAGCACTCCCAGGGCGACCAGCGTCAGCCCGATATTGCGCGAGGCGTGGGGGCGGACCCCGATCAGTTTTCCCTGCTCGACAAGCGACAGAAGGACCGCTCCGATCGTGAACCCCGCGCCGATCAGGGCGAGGCCGGTGCGGATCCAGGCGAGGAGCGTCCGCTCATGCGCCGCCAGCGCCCGCTCGACGTCGAGGTTGACCCGAACGGATGCGCCCGGGGGCGAGGGAACCGCCCCGGAAGGCGTGAAATCCGCCACGGGGGAGAGTCTCGCACGATTCAACTCGGTGCGGGAGTCACAGGCCATGCGGCGGAGTCCAAGGAGATCCTCGCGCCTGCGCGATACACTTTCGGCCGCGTGCGCTGTCCGCAGTGTGGCTCGGTGGTCGAGGAGCGCGCGGCCGGCTGTCCTGCCTGTGGCGGACCGCTGACGTCGCCTTCGCAGCTTCCGACCGGTCTGGCGACGCCTTCCGTCGCGGCGGCCGCGCGGCGGCATCCTTCCTCGCCGGTCGGCCGGCTGGCTTCCTCCGAAACGATCGACTCCGGCGGCTTCACGCCCGGGACCATTCTTGCGGAACGCTATCGGGTCATCGGCCTGATCGGCCGTGGCGGCATGGGGGATGTCTACCGGGCCGACGACCTGAAGCTCGGCCAGCCGGTGGCTTTGAAGTTCCTGCCGGATCGACTCTCGTCGGACCGGTCGCTTCTGGATCGATTCTTTTCCGAAGTCCGCACGGCGCGGTCGGTCGCTCATCCGAACGTCTGCCGCGTCTACGACATCGGCGAGGTGGACGGCCGCCACTTTCTCTCGATGGAGTACGTGGACGGCGAGGACCTCGCGTCGCTCTTGCGGCGGATCGGCCGGCTCCCGCAGGACAAGGCCCTCGAGCTTTCGCGGCAGCTCTGCGCGGGGCTCGCCGCGGCGCACGAGCGCGGGATTCTGCACCGCGACTTGAAGCCCGCCAACGTGATGGTGGACGGCCGGGGCCGGGCTCGGATCATGGACTTCGGCCTGGCCGTGGCGGCCGCCGAAACGGGAACCGCGGCGGAGATCGGCGGGACGCCGGCCTACATGGCGCCGGAGCAGTTCGCGGGCAAGGGCGCCTCGGTCCGAAGCGACCTGTACGCGCTCGGTCTCGTTCTCTACGAGCTCTTCACGGGCAGGCGGGCGTTCGACGCGGGAAGTGTGGCGGACTATCGCCGGAAGCATGCGGAGCAACCACCCACGAGTCCATCGGCTCTGGTGGCGGGGATGGAGCCCGCGGTCGAGCGGGCGATCTTGCGATGCATCGAGAAGGATCCCCGCCAGCGGCCGTCCTCCGCCGTGCAGGTGGCCGCGGCGCTGCCGGGAGGCGACCCGCTGGCGGCGGCGCTGGCTGCGGGCGAGACGCCTTCGCCCGAGATGGTCGCGGCCGCCGGGCAGCAAGGCGGAATCTCGCCGTCTACGGCGCGGCGACTTCTGCTCGGCCTCGCGGCGGCTCTCGGACTCGCGATCTGGCTCTCGCCGCGCGCGAACATCGCATCGTTCGTCGGTGTGGAGAAGTCGCCGGAGGTTCTGCGCGAGCGCGCCCGGGAGATCCTCGAGAGTGCGGGACTCGGAAAGCCCGCCGACTACGCGAACTGGTTCCGAACCGATGAGTCCTTCCTCGACTGGGCTCGAGGTCACGGCGGGTTCGGCGGCGATCTTTCGCGAGACGCCGTCGCCTTCGACTACCGCCAGGCTCCGGCGCAGCTGGTTCCGGCGCTGGCGCTGACCGGACCGTTTCCGACCCCGCTGGTGGATTCTCTAAATCCCGCCCCGGTGCAGTCCGGCATGGCCGAGGTTTCGCTCGATCCTCGCGGGAGGCTCGTCCGGCTGGCGGTCGTCCCGCCCCAGCTCCAGAACGAAACCAGCCCGGCCCCGGAAACCGACTGGAGTTACCTGTTTCGGCAGGCGGGTCTCGACATTCATCGGTTCGCGCCGGTCGAGCCGCGTTGGTCGCCCCTCGCCTACGCGACCACCCGCGCCGCCTGGGAGGGTCCGCACCCCGAGCATCCCGGAGTGACGATGCGCGTCGAAGCCGCGTCCTACCGCGGGCGGCCCGTCAGCTTTCTGTGGGTCGGTCCGTGGACGCGGCCGGTGCGGGAGTCGAGTGCGGCTCCTCAGTCGACCGCCGGGGCGGGAGACCTCGTTTTCGAAGCTCTGCTCCTTCTCTTCTTGCTCGGCGGCGCCGTCCTCGCCCGTCGCAACGTGCGCGCCGGCCGCGGCGACCGGCGCGGGGCGGTTCGCCTGGGGGCAGCCATTCTCGTGCTCCAGTCCGCGATGTGGGCGTTCGGCGGCCATCACGTCACGACCTCCGACGAGGGCTGGATCTTCATCAGCGCCGGCAGCAACGCCGCCGGCATGGCGATCGCGTTCTGGGTTCTCTACCTCGCGCTGGAGCCTTTCGCCCGCCGCCGCTGGCCCGAGATGCTGATCTCCTGGACGCGGGCGCTGTCGGGACGGTGGCGCGATCCCCTGGTGGGCCGAGACTTGCTCGTCGGAGCGGCCGTGGGCACGGCGTCCGGACTGATCCTGGGGCCGATGCGGGTGCTGCTTCCGATGAAGCTCGGAATTCCCGGTCCGTCTCCGCACGGATTCGACCAAGGCGCGCCGGTCAATCCCGGTGGCGTCGTGGCGTGGCTGATCTCCGCGGGCGTGCTCTCGGCGTTCTGGGTCCTCGGAATCGTGTTCCTGCTGGTCCTCGTGCGCCGGGTCGTGCGCTACGGCTGGCTCGCCGGCCTCGTCGTCACCCTCGTCTCCGCGGGCGTGTTTCTGGGGAGCTCCGGACAGGCCGTGACGCTGCCGCTCGCGGTTCTCTCGTTCGGAATTCTCGTCGCCGTGACGGTCCGATTCGGCGTCCTCACGGCGATCGCCGCCGAAACCTGCCGGCGCGTCTTCGGATACCTGATCTACAGCAACGACCCGTCGAGCTGGGATTTCTACGCGGGGATGATCGCCGTGGCGGCGGTCCTCGCGCTGGCCTACTGGGCGACGAAAACGGCTCTCGCCGGCCAGCCGCTCTTCGGCACGTCGCCTTCACTCGGCGAGTGACCTGGCCTACGGCCACCGGC
>JBLMXY010000218.1:0-4050 GCA_050257975.1 Acidobacteriota bacterium | reverse complement strand
CCGACGGCCGCGAGCCACCACGTCGCCGGATCCGCGATCCGCGGCTCGGCGAACACGAGCGTGGTCGCGCAGAGCGGAATCGCGACGTCGAAGTCGCGTCCCACCTCGAGGCCGGTGAAATCGCGCCGCGTCACGCCCACGATCTCGAAAGGGTGTCCGTTGAGAGTGATCGTCGTCTCCGGGCCCGGCGGCCGGCCCCCGAGCTCCCGGCGCCAGAAGTTCTCGCTCACCACCGCGCCCGGCGACGCGCACGCCGGGACGTCGTCCGATCGCGAAAACAGCCGGCCAGCGAGGGGCCGCACGCGGAGCAGATCGAAGTAGCCGCCGCTCACCCAGAGCGTCTCCGCCCACCGCGCCTCGCCTCCGCGCGCGAGGTTCAGACGCCCGGAGCCCCAGGCGGCGATTCCGGAAAACGCCTCCGCCGCCTGCAGCCGCTCATAGATCGGGTACGTCAGCTGCGGAAACCGCCCCGCGAAGTTTCCGGTTCGCCCGTTCGGGGCGTTCAGGATGCGGACGCTGACGAGCTCCTGCGGCTTCTCGACGGGCACCGTGCGCAGGCACACCGCGTCCAGAAGCTGGAAGATCGCGGTGTTCGCGCCGATCCCGAGCGCGAGCGAGAGCACCGCGACGGCGGCGAAGGCCGGCTCGAGGCGAACGCGCCGCACGCCGTGGCGCAGATCGAGCCAGATCCCCGCGAGGCCCCCGGAATCCAGCGGCTCGGGGCCGGGACGGAGCGGCCGCCCGGGAAGGACGGGACGGAGCTTCGAGACGAGGGTCGAGGCGTCGAGCTCGGCCAGGACGGATCGCTCCGCCTCGCGCGGATCCGCTCCCTTCGCCAGGAGCTCCTCGTACTGGTCGCTCGCGTGCTGGGCGAGCTCTTCGACGAGGGCGGCCTCGCGCGGAGGGTCGAGGCGGAGGGGGGCCACCCGCTCGCGGATCGCCGCACACCAGTCAGGCATGCTCGGCCTCGGTGATCCGGTTCATCGCGCGGACGAACGCCTCCCAGGCGCTGCGCCGCGCCCGGAGCATCCGCCGGCCGGCCGCGGTCAGCCGGTAGTAGCGCCTGCGGCGCTGGCCCGGCCTCTCCACCCAGCGCCCCTCGATGAGGCCGCGCTGTTCCAGCCGATAGAGCAGCGGGTAGAAGGACGCGACGTTGAAGCGAAGGGCTCCCTCCGAGCGCGTCTCGATCAGCCGGCTGATGTCGTAGCCGTGGCGCGCGCGGTTCTGGAGGAGCGTGAGGATCAGGAGCTCCGTCGACCCCTTCTTGAGCTCACGGTCGAGATCGCGGCCGGCGGCTATATGTTTCACTGCGACATATTGTAATGCCACAGGTACCGGGCGGAGTCAAGGGCTGTGGGACAGAGCGGCCAGGCCCGAGCCGGGGTCGACCCGCCGTGAGGCGTCCAGACCCGATTTTCTGATTTTCCGACCTCCCACTCCGCGCCCGGCCCCATCGGCTCATCGCGTACTGAGGGCGACCTCCAGAAATCAGAGAATCAGGTCTGACCCCATGATAAGCTCCAACGACCCAACGACCTCAGGCCGCTGCACGGATAGAACAGGACGGAACCTGACGTGACGAGCGCTCGCCTTGTCTATGACGCGCCTGCCGACGTGCAGGATGTCATCGCCAGAATAGGGCGGACCGAGGACGTCGCGCTGTCCCCGGACAATCGACACCTGGTCATCCTCGATTACTTCGGCAGGCGAATCTTCGTCTTCTCAATCCGCATCGAGACCGCCGCCATTTCGCCGCAAGTCACCCTGTCGGATTTCGCGATCATGCAATCCGACAGCTTGCGTGAGCCGCATGGGGTGGCCTTTCTCGGCAATGACCATATCGTCGTCTGTAACAGGGTTGCCGATGTCTGCGTGTACGGGCTCCCTGCTCCCGGGGACCATCCACGCGAGCGGCGCGTCGAACCGCTTGCCAGGATCAGGGGACGCGGGCTGTTTTCCGCACGCGTGCTTTCCCCCGGGTCGGTTGCTTCCCATGCCATGGCGTCCAACCGCTACCGTCTGTTGGTCTGCAGCAATACCTGGAACGCGGTGACCGCACACAGCGTCTCCCTCGGCAATTCCATTCAGATACACAACCAGGGAGTTCTCATCGAGAACCGCCTCAGGATCCCCGACGGCGTCAGTATCAGCGGCGACGGCGCCTGGATTGCAATCAGCAATCACGTCGATGGCGAAGTGCTGGTTTACGGGAATATGCCTGGCCTGGATAGAAGGACCCCGCCCGCGGCGGCTCTGCGCGGCCTCGTCTGCCCGCACGGTGTGCGGTTTACGTCGGACGGCCGGATTCTCGTCGCGGACGCCGGAAGCCAGTACCTGCATGCCTTCGAGAGTAAGAAGGGAAGCTGGAACGGAGTTCAGGAGCCGGCGCAATCCGTTCGGGTCGTGGATGATGACACGTTCTATTCTGGACGGTACGACTCCCGAGAGGGAGGCGTCAAAGGCATCGCGCTCGATAACTCCGATCGGGTGCTGATTACCACGCACAAGCGCGACGTCCTGGGCTTCTACGATCTGACCCGGCTCCTGGCGGAGGCCGTCAAGGTCGATGCCGATGAGGCGGCGGAGCTTCGCCGGCAACGGGATTGGTCGCTCGCCCGAACCAAGCGTGACGTGCTCAACCGGCGCTGGACGTTTCGCGCGCGCGTCGCGCTCGGGCTCTCCGGCTCCCGGCAGCGCTTGCACGGCCGAATCGCCGCCGCGCGCACTCGACTGGTCCTCTATCGCCTCTCTCTGAGGAACAAGCGGTCGAGCGAATCCCTGCTCGATCCCGCGGGGCCCGTCCTTTCGATGACGACTCAACCTCACCGCCTCGAGCTGGCGCACTATGCCATCGAGTCCATAGCCCGCGGCGTTCGCAAACCGCGCGCGCTCCATCTCTGGATCACGGACGAGAGGTCTTACTCACACCTTCCGTCCACTCTCCAGCGGCTCGAGGCGCGAGGATTGGAGATCCACCTCACCGAAGACCTCGGCCCGCACACCAAGTACTATCCGTACGTCGATCGCGAGGCCCGGTTCGCCGCGCCGCTCGTTACCGCGGATGACGACGTCATCTATCCGGAGACATGGCTCGAAGAGCTGATCCGGGCCTATGAGGCCAATCCCTCGGCAATCCACTGCTTTCGGGCCCATCGCATACGCATGGCCAACGGCCGGCCGACGCCGTACAACAGTTGGGCTCCCTGCGAAGACACGCGCCCAAGCCACCTGAACCTCATCACCGGCGTATCCGGCGTCATCTATCCCCCCGAGTGCCTTCTGCATCTCAAGCGGTACGGTACGGACTTCACGCGCTCCTGCCCGCACTCGGACGACATCTGGTTGACGGTCGTCGCTCTGCGGGGAGGGTTCAAGATCGCCCAGCTTTACGACACGCCTCGCTTTTTTACGACGATACCCGGGTCGCAGACGAAACGACTTTACGACCTCAATGTGATCCTGGGCGAAAACCAGGTCCAATTGATGAGAACCCTGTCGCGGGCGGACCTGGCGGCGCTCCTGGCCCACCAGAAGGCTGCCGACCTCGAATCCGGCTCAATCCCGATCACGCCCTCCGGGTCCGCCACCAGCGCCTGACCAACTTTTTCCGCACCGCCGCCAACCGCCGGATTCAGAAATCGGGCCTGACCCCGATAGCACCAAGGTGCCTGTTCCTGGAACGCCTCTCTTGCCTTGCCGTCGTGATTGAATCCACCGATCCACGGGGAGGAAACCCATGCCCTACCCCGACGTGCGATCTCGGCGCCTTGTTCTGGGAACCGCATTCGCGATCTCGAGCCTTGCCGCGGCCGGGTTCGCCGGCGGGCTGCCGAAGAATACGGGGTCGGCGCCGGTCCTCCGAAGAACGGCCGCCGCGGCGACTCCCAGGATCTTCGCCATTCGCCCGATCTCCGGTCCCGCCGCCGGCGGGACCGCCGTCTCGATCTACGGTCTGAGCTTCGCCGCGGGAGCGACCGTCGAGATCGGCGGCGTCGCGGCGACGGGAGTCGTGCTCGGCGGCACGACGCGGATCGACGCCCTCGCGCCGGC
>JBLMXY010000217.1:0-2968 GCA_050257975.1 Acidobacteriota bacterium | reverse complement strand
AGAACTGATCGCCGGTCACGACGCCAAGGACCAACTGCTGGACACCCGTGATCTCGAAGAAGAGGTTGTCGGGTAGCTCGTACGCCGGCGGCGGGAAGAGACGACGCATCAGCTCTCGCGGCGCCCCGCCGAAGTAAAGGACGTCCTTCGCAACATGGTTGTAGCCGCCCTCGAAGAGGCCGATGAGGATGACCGGAATCACGAAGCCGATCGCCGAGAACGTCCAAAACGCGATCCTTCCGGCGGCCAGGGCAGACCGCCGCCGATGAACCTGAAGCGACACTGCGAGCGCGGCCGCTGTCAGGACGCTGACGAAGACGACATGAAGTCTCCACGGAGTGCCGTAGACATAGGCGCCATACGCGTGATGCACGCTCGTGAGGAGCAGAACACCCAACGCGAGCCAGTAGGCACGGCGCAGAAGTTGATCGAAAGAGATCGGTCTCGCGCGCGACATCGAAGTGCCTCCTTGCAGAATCAGGCGAGAACGTGCCTGCCGGAAATCTTTGTGGCCATGCTCCCGCGATCCTCGGCGTGCGCCAGGGCAAGAATCTCGTCGACCGACCAGTGGTCGTCGGCGTGGGCGCCATATTTGCTCGCCAGCACGCGACCGTCCGGCGCAATGAGGAAGTCCGCGGGCAATCCGAGAGCCGATTCTCCTTTCTCGCGGCCGAGTCCGTAGGTGGCGATGCCGCGCACGATGGCACCCCACGCGCGAGGGTCGAGAACCGATCGTACCGACGCTTCAACACCGAACTCCCTGTAGAGCCTCCGCTCGGGGTCTGCGACGACTGCGAACGGCAGCGCCGCTTCATGACGCCGCATGACCTCGACCGACGAATGGAAAACGGCGATCTCGAGGATGCCCGCCGCCACCAGCTCTCCCTGCCTCTGGGCGATGGACCGGAGGTGGAGCTTGCAGATCGGGCAGCCGGCGAAACGCCGGAACTGCAGATGCACGCGCCGACGGGGGTCGGGGATCCGCAGCGGCTCGGAACGAATCGTGACGAGGTCTCGCGGCTCGAGCAGAGTCCCCGGCTGGATGCGGCCTGCAGGAGTCCGGGACCGTTTCATCGGGTACCTCATGTCGGTTACTCTCCTTTCGAACATGACGTTCAATAGCGAACTCGAGTCTATGTACGCGCCTCCCTCGTGGCCGGCTCCCGACGCCCGAGGCTCGTTTGTTCGTTATCGAACAGACGGACGCGAACTGTTCGAAAGGGAGGCGGTGACGTGAAGAGAAGGGTGGACCGGCGGGTCCAGCGGACGCGGCGGCTACTTCGCGAGGCGCTCTTCTCCCTGATTCAGGAGAAGGGATTCGAGGCGCTCTCGGTGCAGGAGATCATCGATCGGGCCAACGTGGGCCGAGCGACGTTCTACGCCCATTTCGATAGCAAGGTCGATCTCCTCTTGGCCGGTTTCGACGACCTGCGGGCGTCGCTCAAGGAGCGCCAGAGAGAAGCGCTCGTGCGAGGCCGAAGCCTGGACGAGCGAATGCTCGCCTTCAGCCGCGAGATCCTCGCCCACGTCAAGGAGCATCGGGATCTCTTCGGCGCGATGACGGGCAAGGAGAGCGGCGCGGTCATCCAGCAGGTGCTGCGCACGATGTTGCTGGACCTGGTACGCGAGGATGTCAGGGCGATCTCCCCTGCGGGAGAGGCGTCCCCTGTTCCTGCCGAGGCGCTCGTGCAATTCATCGCGGGCGGCTTTTTCGGCCTTCTGATTTGGTGGCTGGAGGGGAAACCACGATCCAGCGCGAATGAAATCGACGCCCTCTTTCGGCGACTCGTCTTTCCGGCAGTGAAGGCGGGCCTGCGCCCGGTCTGAGCGGGCCGGGCAACTCCAATCCGCCGATCCGCATGCCACTCGAGCTTCGAGCGCGTGCAACGGACAGCCGGCCATGGACCCCGCGGGAGCGACGGACCCCCGATGCGTGGTCGTCTCAGCGCGGCGCCTGGGTCCCGCCAGGACGTTGAGACTCCGCCTCGTGTGACTACAATTCGGAGTTTGGCGGCGATGGACACGAAACTTCGTCAGCGCATCCGCTACCTGCGCACGGAAGACGGCGTGCAGCTCGCCTGGGCCGAAATCGGGGCGGGTCCGATCCTGGTCAAGGCGGCGAACTGGCTGAGCCATCTCGAGTATGAGCTGGAGAGCCCGGTCTGGGGGCACTGGATCCGCTTCCTGGGCGAGCATTTCCGGTTCCTGCGATGGGACGACCGCGGCTGCGGGCTGACGGACCGAAACGTCGAGGAACTGTCGTTCGACCGCTGGCTCGGGGATCTGGAGGCCGTGGTGGCCGCCTCGGGCGTCGAGGAGCCGTTTGCGCTGCTCGGGATCTCGTCGGGCGCGGCGATCTGCGTCGCGTACGCCGCGCGCCATCCGGAGCGGGTCTCACGCATGATTCTCTACGGCGGTTACGCCCGCGGCTGGGCGCGACGCATGGATTCGGAGACCGAACGCGCATACCGTGCGATGCTGGAGCTGATGCGGGTCGGCTGGGGCAAGCCGAATCCGGTGTTCCGGCAGGTCTTCACGTCGCGCTTCATTCCCGGCGGCAGCGAGGCGCAGATCGGCTGGTTCAACGAGCTGTGCCGCCGGACCAGCACCGGAGAAATGGCGGCGCGGCTCCTGGAGGCTCGCTCATCGATCAACGTTTCCGACTTGCTCGGCGCGGTCAAGGCTCCGACGCTCGTCGTTCATGCACGCGACGACGAGGTCTGTCCCGTCTCGGAAGCCCGCTACACTGCCACCAGAATCCCGGGTGCGCAATTCGTCGAGCTGGACGGCCGCAACCACATTCTCCTCGAGGACGAGCCGGCCTGGGCCCGCTTCCAGGACGCCGTTCTCGACTTCATGGGTCTCGCGGCCCCGCGCGGAGAGGACCCCGCGTTCGCCCGCCTCACGGCCCGCGAGCGCGAGGTCCTCGTGTTGATCGCTCAGGGGCTTGCCAACGCCGACATCGGCA
>JBLMXY010000216.1:0-4566 GCA_050257975.1 Acidobacteriota bacterium | reverse complement strand
TCGTCGGCGAAGCGCTCGAACTCGACCCCGTTGGGCAGGTAGACGGCGTCGGGCCGTGCGGCGAGCGCCTTCTCGTGAAGCTTCTTCGCGACGCTCGCGACGACGGTCGCCTCCTCGAGCGCCCTGGCGTGGTTCGTCTCGAGGAGTTTGCGCTCATAGGGAAAGACCTCGAGGTCGTCGATCCAGTCGTAGACCGTCCGGCCCGACGCCGGGTAGGCGTCCTTTCGGTGCCAGTTGTAGGGGAAAGCCCACAGCAGCGGATCGGGAATCTGCTCGAGCAGGCCGTCGGGCCCGCGGAAGAGAAACAGATTCGGCTCGATCTCCTTGAAGCCGTTGACGTCGTCGTGGGCGTTGCTGCAGTCGAAGATCGCCGTCCAGCCCTTGCGCGCGAAGGTGCGCGCGAGGTGGTGGGGGCGCTGGAAGAGCGCGATCCCCCATCCCACCGAGGGAAGGAAGACGACGGCGCCCTTGCTCGCCGCGACCCGTCGCCGGACTCCTTCGAGCTGCTCGCGGTAGAAGCCGAGGTCCGCCCGCTTCCAGACGTCCACCCCCTCCGCCGTCCACGCCTCGCCCCACTTCTCCTCGTACTTCTTGCGGTTTTCCTCGAAGAGGGCGAGGTACTGCTTCTCGCCCATCAGGCGGAAGGAAGCCTTCTGCCAGTGGTGAACGAAGGCGTCCCGCGCGCAGCGGATCTCCCACCCCTTCGCCCGGACGCGCCGGTTGTAGTCGTCGTCCTCGAACATCCCGACGCCGAACCGCTCGTCGAGCGCTCCGACGGTCTCGTAGACCTCGCGCTTCATCGCAAGGCAGAACATCGCGAGCATCGGGATCGCGAAGACACGGCCGTCGTTCTCGCGGACGAACTGCTCGGCCCAGGCCGGCATGTCCTCGATCGCTTCGTAGCCGGCCTCGATCCTCGCCTCGTTGGAGATCGCGTTGGTGACCGGACCGATCATCCCGAGCTTCGGCTCGGCCGCGAGGTGCCGGAGGAGCGCCGTGAGCCAGCCGTGCGTCACGACCGTGTCGTTGTTCAAGAGGACGAAGTACTCGCCCGCGGCGAGCCTCAGGCCCTGGTTGTTGGCGGCGGCGAATCCCCGATTCGCGTCGTTGGCGACGACCCGCAGGTTCGGGTAGAGACGCTCGGCCTCCCGAAGGTACTCGACCGTTCCGTCCTCCGAGGCGTTGTCCACGGCGATGACCTCGAAGTTCGGCCAGTCGGTCCGGCCGTAGATGCTTTCGAGGCACTGCCGGTTGATCGCGAGGTTGTTGTAGGTGACGACGACGACCGAAGCCTTCGGGAAAGCGGCCCGGACGGCGGGATCGAGCGCCTCGAATCGACGCTGCCATGTGTTTTCGCGTCCGAACGCGCGGCGGCGTTCGGCCAGGTCCGGATCGCTCTCCGCCAGCGCCGCCGCGATCTCGCGCTCGAACTCTTCGGCGGTGGAGGCGGGGCGCACGAGCGGCGCCATCGGGGCGACCTCCGGAATCGGAACCGACACGAGCGGCCTTCCCGAGGCGAGGATCTCGAAGGCCTTGACGGGGCTCGTGGCCTCGGTCAGCGGGAGGCGCTTGAAGGGAAGAATCGCGACGTCCATTCTCTCGAGCCACGAGGGAATCTCGGCGTAGGGCTTCTCGCCGGGAAGCGCGACGTTCGGCAGCTTCGAGAGCCGGCTCGTGTCCGCCGTGTACGTCGAGCCCACCAGCAGGAAGTCCCAGTCGGGGCGCTTCTCCGCGAGATCCGCCACCAGATCGGAATCGAACCAGTCGGCGATCGCGCCGTAGTAGCCGACGACGGGGCGGGCACGCTTCTCGCGCCCGATCTTCGCGAAGTGCTCCGCCTCGCAGGCGTTGGGCAGAAGCAGGACCTTCTCGTTCGCCTCGCGGGCGCGCTTCTCGAGAAGCCGCGACGAGGCGGCGACGAGATCGGCCGAGGCGAGCAGCTCGCGCTCCTGCTCCAGCATCTCGGGCCGGTTCGTCGTGAAGCCGGAGTGGTCGTCCATGCAGTCGTAGAAGACCGGCCACGCGAATTCTTCGCGCGCTCTCTTTGCGAGAGGCCACCAGAAAGGAAGCTCGACGAAGAGCGCGGTCGCGCCGAGCGAGAGATCGCGCCGGAGAGCGTCGAGCGCGGCGAAGAGCGCGTCGCGCGCCGTGTCGTCGAGCGTCTCCTTGTAGACGTTGCGGGCCGGAGCCAGGAGCGAAACCTCCCAGACGCTGTCGCGTTTCTTGCGGATCTCGTAGGCCGGCCCCTTCTCGCGGAAAGTCTGCGCGACGTAGAAGACGCGGTGCCCCGCCGCGGCGAAGCGGGACGCGAGCTGCTGGGGGCGCTGGAAGCGGAAGTCCCAGTCGATGATCGGAAGACAGACGACGTCGTAGAGGTTCTCCGCCGAGAGAGGCGCCGCGGAGGGAGGCCCTTGTCTCGGCGTCCCGGCGGGAAGCCGCGCGGGCGGGCGGGCCGCATGCGGCGGCGCGATGGCCGGCGGGCGCGGACCAGGCGCCGGGCCGCCTCCGAAAAGGCCCGCAAGGCGCCGCCGGATCGCCCAGTAGATCGAGAGCGCCTTCCAGTAGCGGGAGTTGTGGATCTGCAGCAGCTCGTTGCGAACCGCCGCGAGCTGGCTCTGGAGGAACACGGCCTGGCGCTGCCCGTGCTGCGCTTCTTCTTCGGCGCGCCTTTCGGCTGCCCGGACCCGTGCGGTCAGCCTCTCTGTCTCCTCCCGAAGGGTCTTCTCCAGCCGCTGCTTCTCGGAGCGGAGGATTTCGGCGGCGCGCTGCCGCTCGGAAAGCTCGCGCCCGAGTTTCTCGAGGGAGCGGTCTCGCTCGAGGACCCTGAGAAGGAGCGAGCGCTCCGCCCGGAACTGCGAGAGGGCCGTACGGCGAAGCAGATCCACGACGCCTGCCGTCGGCGAGAGGCGCGGCGCCTCTCCGGCCTCGAGACATCCGGACGCGATCTCGGCGCTGCGCCGGGCGAGATCCGAGAGCGCGCGAGTCTTCTCGGCGAGCCCGCGGCCGTAGCGTCCGCGGTCCTCGAACGCCTCGGACAGCCGCCGCGCGAGGCTCTCCGCCGTCAGGTCGGGCAGGCCGAGCGCGTAGTCCGGATGGCCGATCTGCCGCATGAGCCGCGAGACCTTCGGGTCGTAGTCGAGGGAGACGACGGGAACGCCGGAGAGCGCCGCGAAAACGCCGGCGTGCATCCGCATCGCGAGCAGGAGATCGCACTGCCCGATCGCGTCGGCGAGCCGCGAGGGGTCGCTTCCTCCCGGAAGGATCGAAGCGGCATCCGCGTGCTTCATCCTTGCGCGCACGCGGGCGGCGACGGCGGCATCGTTCTCGATCGCGACCGACTCCTGCTGGAAGGGGAGGAAGAGAGCGCCGCCGCCCGTCTCTTCGAGGAACCGGTCGAGAGCATTCGCCACCTCGCCCTCCCAGCGTTCGGGCTCGACCTCGACGTCCCAGTGCCTCAGGGCGACGCCGAGAAGAGGCCGCTTCGCCAGCAGGTCCGCGGGAAGGCTCTCGGCGCTCTCGGCACGCTCGGCCTTGAATCCAAAGGCGGGGTCCGCGGTCACCTCGATCCGCTCCGGCGGCACTGCCAGCGCGACGAGCTCGTCTCTCGACTCCTCATCGCGCACCGTGATGACGGAGGCGGCGTCGCAGACGGCTTTCGCGAACTGCCGCCCGGAGTCGGTCCGGAGCGGCCCGACGCCGACGGCGTAGAGCATCAGCGGCTTCTCGTGCAGGAGCGCCAAAGCCGCGGGCGCGGCGTAGTAGGAGAGGCCCCAGTGCTGGTCGGTGAGGATCGCGTCGGCCGGGAAGCCCCAGTAGTCGTGGAAGAGGCCTCCGCCCCCGATGACGACGAGATCCGCCTGCCGGGCGGCGTCTTCCAGCGCCAGAGGGTCGCGCCAGAAGACGGCCTCGACGCCGTACGCCTTCGCGGTCGCCTCCGGGTCGCCCGACGCGACCGTGATCGCGGCGTCCGGCTTGAGCGCGCGCAGATGCGCCACGATCGAGGCGAGGATCGCCTCGTCCCCGGCATTGCCGAAGCCGTAATAGCCGACGAGCAGGAAGCCGGGCGCGGTCACTTGCGCCGCAAGTATATGGAGGACGAACGCTTGAGGGACGACGGCTTCGTGATACGTGAGGAGGAGTCTCTACGCGAACGGCCCGAGGCGGATAATCTCGGCATCGGTTACCGCCTGGAGGCGACCAGTCAAGGAGGCCTTCCGATGTCCTCGCACCATCCTCTGCTCTCCCTGGTCCTGATGCTTCTGGCCACGCCAATGTTTTCTCAGGGAAACGGGCCTGCCCCTGCGAGTCTGCGGGGAAACAGCGAGAGCTACGGCCCGGGAGCCAATTTCCTCGTCATTCCATCCACGTCATTCGGCCCCCAATCCTCCGATACGCTCTACTCCATCGACGGGAACGGCTATCTCTTCCGTAGCGGGTCGGGTGGCGGGACATCGTACTTTGCCCCGGTCGACCTGCCCGCCGGCGCGAGCGTCGTCAACGTGTGCGGATTTACGTACGACAACAGCGCCACCGCGTCCGCGGAGTTCAGCTGGATCGCGTGGGAGC
>JBLMXY010000215.1:0-24705 GCA_050257975.1 Acidobacteriota bacterium | reverse complement strand
CGTGGCGGTGACGACGAGCACGCGGCCGCCCGCGGTGATCAGCCGGTCGCCCTCGCGGGCCGTTCCGGCGTGGAAGATCTCGATGCCCGGGATCCGGGCCGCGTCGTTGACGCCGCGGATGAGCTTTCCCTTCTCGTGAGGGCCGGGGTAGCCCGCCGCGCAGAGCACGACGCCCACGCACACCTCCGGCTTCACCTCGATCGGCGGAACCCGGTCCAGGTCTCCTCGGGCCCCGGCGGCAAGAAGCGCCGCCAGGTCCGACGTGATCCGCGGAACGATCACTTCGGTCTCGGGGTCGCCGAAACGCGCGTTGAACTCGAGCACCTGCGCCCCCGACTCGGTCAGCATGAGTCCCGCATAGAGCACGCCGCGGAAGAGCCGCCCCTCGGCGGCGAGGCCTTTCAGAGTCGGCCACAGGATCCCCTTCAAGGCCTGCGCCGAAGTGGCCGCATCCATGACTCCGGCCGGCGAGTGTCCCCCCATGCCGCCCGTGTTGGGGCCCCGGTCGCCGTCGTAGACCTTCTTGTAGTCCCGCGCCGTCGGGAGCGGCACTGCCGTCTGCCCGTCGCAGACCGCCAGGAACGAGGCTTCGTTTCCGCGCAGGAACTCCTCGACCAGGACGCGGTCCCCGGCCGAGCCGAAGACGCGCTCTTCGAAGAAGAGGGCGAGGGCGCGGCGGGCGTCCTCGTCCGACTCGACCGTGATCACGCCCTTGCCGCCGGCCAGGCCGTCCGCCTTGACCACGACGGGGAAGCCGAAGTCCTTGATCGCACGGCGGGCCTCGTCCTTCGAGGAGCAGACGCGCGCGGGCGCGGTCGGAATGCCGTGCCGGCCGAAGAACTCCTTGGCGAAGACCTTGGAAGACTCGATCTGCGCCGCCAGCCGCGTCGGGCCGAAGATCGGGAGATCGCGCTTCGCGAATTCGTCGACGATCCCGAGCGAGAGCGGCAGCTCCGGCCCCACGACCGTCAGATCGATCTTTAGCTTTTCGGCCAGGTCCGCGATCTCGACGATGTCTCCCGGCATGACCGGCAGGCAGTCGGCCAGCTCCGCGATGCCCGGGTTGCCGGGCGCGCCGTAGAGCTCCTTGACCGACGGGCTGCGGCGCAGGCCGAGACACAGCGCATGCTCCCGCCCGCCGCTGCCGACGACGAGAATCTTCATGTGCGCGCATTGTAACCGCTGTCATCGGCGCCGCGGCCGGGACGGACGCTTGCTGCGCTTGCCGCCGGACTTCTTCCGGCTTCCGCCGGAGTCGGGCGAAGCGGCCGCCGGCGCGACCTCGAAGCGGGCGTACGGCGCGGAGAAGGCGATCAGCGTCTCGAGCGTTCCGTGCGGCGCAAGATGGAGGCCGAAACGCCCGCGCGCCCGCTCGACCACGAGGCCGCCGTCGATCGCGCGGGCCTCGAAATGGAGGGACCGGCCAGGCCAGGTGCGCGAGCCGTGGTTGACGACGCGCACCCGGCAGATCGCGACCTGATCGCTCGAGTAGCCGGGCTCCTTCTCGATCGAGAGCGTCAGCTCCGGCCAGGGAGGCTCGGAGGAAGCCGTCTGAAACAGCAGCAGACAGAGGGCGAGGGATTTCATCGGGGTCTCCTTCTCGTTGCGAGAAGGCGCCCGGGAGGCGCCGGCCGGGGGCCGGCCGACGAGGACGCCCCATTCTACGCGCGGGGCGGCGATTTGACAGCCGGAGAGGGCGGGGCTAACGTGGAGGCGCGTTCTTTGAGCCTGTCGGGGCGCCCGGGATGCCGGACGCCCCGCCACATCGAGAGTGGGCGAGGGACCGGCCCGCAAGCCCGCCGCGTCGGCGGAAAGACCCCACGGCAACCGGAGCCCGCGTCGCGGCGGGCCCGCCAGGTGCCAAATCCGGAATCTCCATCGGAGAGAAGATGAGGGGCGCCGCGACAGCGCATGACGCGCGCGCCTCTCGGGTCCGGGAGGCGTCATGAAGAAGAACTTTCGAGAGACGGTCGCCCGCGAGGTGCTGCTGGCCGACGGCGCCATGGGCACCCTGCTCGTCTCCCGCGGCGCCGATCCCGAGCAGGCCAAGTCTCCGCTCAACCTGACCGACCCGGAGTCCGTCCGGGAGGTCCACGACGACTACCGCGACGCCGGCGCGCGGATCCTCACGACCAACACGTGGGACGCCAACCGCGTCAAGCTCTCCACCCACGAGTGGGCGGACTCTCTGGAAAAGATCAACCGGGAGGGGGTTCGTCTGGCGCGCGAGGCGGCGGCTGGCGAGCTCGTGTTCGTGGCCGGCTCGATCGGGCCGCTGGGCGCCCTCGTCAAGCCGTACGGCTCGCTGACGCTGGCGCAGGTGCGCGAGATCTTCGAGGAGCAGGCGAGGATCCTGCTCGAGTCCGGCGCGGACCTGATTCTGCTCGAGACGTTCGGCAGCCTGCTCGAGGCGGCCGAGGCGGTGCGGGCGGTGCGCGGCCTCTCGGCGGAGATCCCGATCGTCGCGCAGATGACCTTCCTGGCCGACGGCCGGACCGCATTCGGCGAGAGCGCTTCCCACGCGCTGCCGACCCTCGCTCTGGCGGGGGCCGATGCGGTCGGCATGAACTGCACGCTCGGTCCCCAGGAGACGCACGACGTCTTCGCGCGGCTGCCGGCGTCGATCGCGGCGCCCCTCTCGGTCATGCCCAACGCCGGGTACCCGACGGTGGCGCACGGCCGCAACGTCTACCTGTCCTCCCCCGACTATCTGCGCGAGTACGCCCGGGCGTTCGCGGAGGCGGGCGCCGCGATCATCGGGGGATGCTGCGGCACGACGCCCGAGCACGTCCGCGCGATGGCCCGAGAGGTCGCGGGGCGGGAGCGCGCCGCGGGCGCGCGCGTCTCGGTGGCAGCCGAGCCCGCCGCGCCCCGCGCGACGGAGCCCTCCGTCGAGACCTCGCGCTTCAAGCGGCTGCTCGCCGATCCCGACGTCTTCGTCGTCACGGCCGAGATCGAGCCTCCCCGCGGCGTGGACGCGTCCGCGGCGATCGAGGGCGCGCGCCTGGCGCGCGCGGCCGGGGTGCACGCGGTCAACGTCACCGACAATCCCATGGCGCGGCTCCGGATGTCGTCGATCGCCGTCGCGGCGCTGATCCAGAGGGAGACCGGGCTCGAGGCCGTCGTGCAGATCACCACACGCGACCGCAACGTTCTCGGCCTCCAGTCGGACCTGCTCGGCGCCGCCGGACTCGGCATCAAGGCGCTGCTCTGCCTGGGGGGCGACCCGCTGAAGATCGGCGACTATCCGCAGGCCAAGCAGGTCTCGGAGGTCGACGTGCTCGGGCTGCTGCGCATCGCCAAGGGGCTGAACTCCGGCGCCGACCTCGCCGGCAACGCCATCGGCGCCGCCACGGCCTTCGCAATCGGCTGCGCCGCCAACCCCGCGGCGCCGGACCTCGAGATCGAGCTCACGAAGCTGCGCGCCAAGATCGAAGCCGGCGCCGCCTTCGCCCAGACGCAGCCGGTCTACGAGTTGGCGAGCCTCGAGCGGTTCCTCGAGCGCGAGGAGGCCCGATCGATTCCGCTGCTGGTCGGGCTGGTCCCCCTGCGCTCGCTCAAGCAGACCCTCTTCTTCGCCAACGAAGTGCCGGGGGTCGTGGTGCCGGAGGCGGTCCAGGAACGGATGCGCCGCGCCGCCGGCCGGGGGTCCGGGCACGAAAAGGCGGAGGGTCTGGCGATCGCCCGGGAGCTCGCCGCGGGAATCGCGGGGCTGGCCCGCGGGGTTCACATCATGCCCATGGGGCGCTACGAGATCGCCGCCGAAGTGCTCGCGGCCCTTCCCTCGCGAGAACGGAAGGCCGCGGGAGCCTGAGACAGGCCGCGGCGGAGGGAACTAGAATCGCGTCGACGGAGGGAGACCACATGAGAACCAAGCATGCTTGCGCCGCGGTCGCCGTGCTTCTCGCCGCGGCCGTGGCGACCGCAGGAAACCAGGGCCGGCTCTCGGGAACGGTGACCGGGCCGGACGGAGCGCCCCTCGAAGGCGTGGTCGTCACCGTGACGACTCCGAACATTTCGACCTTCAAGATGACGACCAAGACCGACAGGAAGGGGCAGTACGGCCTGATCGTCAACGACGCGACGCTCCCGTATCGCTTGCACTACGAGCTGCCGGGATACGCCCCGCACGAGGAGGCCAAGAAGCTCTCGACCGTCGAGACGACGATCCTGGACGTCAAGCTCCAGAAGCCGGCGGCCGCCCAGCCCGCCGCGCCATCGCCCTCGGACCAGGCCGCCCTCGCTTACAACGCCGGCGTCGATCTGATGAACGGCGGCGACAAGGCGGGAGCGCAGGCGAAGTTCCAGGAGGCCGTGGCGAAGAACCCCGACCTTCCGCAAGGCTGGCAGGCTCTGGCGGTGCTCGCCTACCAGAGCAAGGACTGGGCAAAGGTGCTCGACGCGGGCCAGAAGGCCCTCGACCTGGATCCCACGCTCACCTCCCTGTATTCGATGATGGCCGCGGCCGCCGAACAGAAGGGGGACAAGAAGGCAGCCGCCGAGTGGCAGGCGAAATACGCCGAGGCCAACCCCGATACCCCCGAGGTCATCTACAACAAGGGCGTCGAAGCGCTGAACGCCAAAAAGATACAGGAAGCCGCGGACTACTTCGCCAAGGCCGTCGCCGCGAAGCCCGATTTCGCGCTGGCGCACTACCAGCTCGGGCTCGTCTCCTTCAACCTGAAGAAGAACGCCGACGCCAAGGAGCACCTGCAGAAGTACCTGGAGCTCGATCCCAACGGCAGCGAAGCCGAGACCGCCAAGGAGATCCTTTCCGTCCTGAAGTGACGCCTTGTCCGCGAAGCGCCGACGCGGCGCGCGCGAGGCGAGGGATCTGAAGCGCCGTTTCCGAAGGGCAGGCGCGAAGCGAGGGACCGGCTAGCTAGAACGGGAGGTTCGCCGCGCCGCGGCAGCGCGCGAAGCTGCGGCGCGGCCCCGGGAGATCGTCGTCGCCGGAAAGCAGGATCCCGACGACCATGAGGATCAGCGCGAGGGCGAGCGGGAGGTCTCCGGATCCCGAGGAGAGGGCCTGGATCACGGCCGGGCCCTGCGGCCCGCGGGCCGCGTATCGTCCGGCGACCCGGGCGCGTCGGCGCGCGGCCCGCGAACGATCGCCTGCAGGCGCGAGAGAAAATCGCCGAGCAGCTCCAGTTCGACGGCTACCGGCTCGAGCGGAGCGATTCCCTCCGGGGGGGTTCCCGGCGGGCCGTCCGGCGCCAGAAGAATTTGCACGCAAAGCGAAACAGCAAGGACAGGGCCATCGGATCCGTCGCTCGGAACTCCTTCCATTCGAGGCCGTTGTGCCGTCGAGGCCGGACGGGGCTGACAGCCTTTGAGCGCGTCTCCGGCAGCCCGAGCGACATTTTCTGGCATCTCCATGCGAGGCCAGGACCGCAAATCGGGGAATCTCCGGCCAGTCCACGGCGGCGTGGGAGAATCGCCCCGTGGGGCGGAAGGGAGCCTTCAAGGACCGCCCGCTCTGGCGGCGGCTGCAGACCATCCATCATCAGATCAAGGAGGGACGCCACCCGAACGCCTCTTCGCTGGCGCGGGAGCTGCGTGTCTCGACCAAGACGGTCCAGCGGGACCTCGACTACCTTCGAGACGAGCTGGATGCCCCGATCGAGTTCGACCGCCTGGAGAACGGCTACGCCTATTCCCGACCCGACTACGTCCTGCCCTTCCTGCCCGTGGACGGAAAGGATCTTTTCTCGATCGGCGTCGCGGCTCAGGTGATGGCCCTCTTCGGAGGCACTCCGCTCGCGCGAGACCTCGAGGCCTGTTACGAGCGGCTGGCCGAGCTGATGCCCCCCGCAGTGCGTCTTCGCCCCGAGATGCTGCGGGACAAGATCGCGCTGCGAAGTCTCGCGCCGTACCGTCCCGTCCGGGAGGAGACCTGGCAGGCGGTGGCCGAATCGATGCAGCGCGGCGTTTCGCTCTCGATCCGCTATCGACATCCCGGCGAGCCGCCGGGGCAGGAGCGCGTCATTCGCCCCTACGCCATCGTCCTGTCCGGGCGCGACTGGCTCGCCGTGGCCGACGACGCCGCGGCCGGTCAGGTCAAGACGTTCTACCTGGCGCGGATGGAGAGTCCGCGTCTGACCGGAGAGCGATACGCCATTCCGAAGGACTTCGACGCCGAGCGCTACTTCCGCAACACTTTCGGCCTGTTCGTCGGAGGGCGCAAGCCCTTCCGGTTCCGCGTGCGGTTCGCCAAGGAGGCCGCCGACGAGGTCCGCGAGCAGCGCTGGCATCCCCGGCAGTCGATCGAAGACCTGCCGGACGGCGGAGCCATCCTGGAGCTGCCGGCGGTCTCCATCCGCGAGGCTCGCGAGTTCGTCCTGCGCTACGGGAAGAATGCGCGCGCGCTCGATCCTCCCGAGCTCGTGGCGGATCTGCGCGACCAGGCCGAGGCCCTCTCCCGCGCGTACGCCGGGGAACCGCCCGCAACCGCGGTCCCGCCGCCGGGCGGGCGCGCGGCAAGGCCGTGAGACACTGGCCTCCCATGCGCCTGACCTCTTCCGCGGGGCTGCTGCTCGCGTTCCTCTCGATCGCCTGCGGGCCGCCGACCCTGAAACCGACGGCGGCGCCCGACCCGCAGATGGCCTGTCCGGGGAGGTGGACGTCCTGGTCGCTCGAGGTCCTCGACCGCCGCGCCGAGCGGGAGGCGAGCGAAAAAGTGATCGCGCTGCTCGCGGACTCGATCCAGAAGTCCTTTCCCGGCTGCTCCTGGAAGGCCGCCGGTTCCGCGGCCCTTCCCGCCGTCTCGATCGAGATCTACCGCTTCGCGGCGCCCTTCGAGGACGGCACGTGGAACGGCGTTGCCGACTGGAGCGTTCGCGCCATGGATCCCGAGGGGCGCACTCTCGTCTCCTTCGAAGCGCAGTCGGACGTCGAACGACCCAACTACCAGGGCTCCAACAACGAAAAGGAGGCCCTGCAGCAGGTCTTCGCCGAGGCCCTGAAGCAGACGCTGGCCGTGCTGCGGTCCGTCTCCAACGCGGGATAGACGTCCTCGCCAGGAGACACCCGCCGGGAGGAGGAGCGCTCGAAGGCCCGCAAACGCAAGGAGATCGCCGCTTCGGCGGGCCGGGAACGAATCTCGCAAAGGAGGCGGACGGAGGTTTCATGAAGCACCGCTCGATACTCGGCATCGCGGCTTTCCTGCTGGCCGCAGGCCCCTTGCTGGCCGCGGACAACCAGGCCTACCGGCTGGCGGCGATCCTTTCCGGCTCGTTTCAGGGATCCACCCCCGGAAACAACCTGCTGGTAAACGCGCAGTCCTTCACCAGCGACCCGGGGCATCCCTACGACCTCTTCATCCGGGTCTCGGGCAGGTACCAGGACGACAACGTGCGGCTGCAGGGCGTCATGCGGTTCGACATCGAGGGCCAGGACGTCCTGATCACGTACGTCCCGCACTTCGATCCCACCGTGACGGTCACCTCTCCCAATGCGGACACCTTCACGGACCAGGAGGCGAGCGCCGCCTGCGGCGTCAACATGAAGCAGCGCGGCGACGGATTCATCGGGGAAACGCTCGGCTCCGGGTGCGCCCTGGCGATCCGCGGGGCGACGTCCAAGTGGACGATCGAGATCGAGCCGGGATCGCTGCGGCTGCGCGACGCGAAGACGGGAGAGACCCTGCGCTTCCGGCGCGCGTCCAAGTGAGGCCGATCGCGAAGAGACCGACCCGACGCGGATCCCGACGGCCGGGAACCGGGCTCGGCGCGGCGTTCCGCGCTAGCCTCCGGGCGGCAGATAGCGCCTTGCGATCTCCTTGACCGGCTCGGAGAAGTCTCCCTTCAGGATCCAGCGCAGAAAGCCGGGCTCTTCCCGGCTCATCTCTCGCAGGCTCCTCCCCCGATTCTTTCCGAAGTTGACCGTGGGCTCGCCGTGGACCAGCCGGAAGCGTCCCTCGGGATCGAGGTCCTGATCCAGGCCGGCGCAGAACAGCTCGTGGAGCTGTGAGACCGAGCGGGGGATGTCGGGATAGCGGGCGAGCTGCCCCTCGAGAACGCGCAGCGTCATCTCCGCGTCGGCCAGCGCCCCATGCGCCCCGTCGTGCTCCGCCCGGCAGTAGAAGCGCGCCGCGGCGGAGAGGTGCCGCGGCTCGCGGACGAAGAAGATGCGCTGGGCGTCGAGCAGCCGTCGGCCCGCCATGTCGAAGGCGACGCCTGCGCGGAGGAACTCGATTCGCAGCGCGGGCAGGTCGAATCCGGAGATGTTGTAACCCGCCAAATCGCACCCATCCAGGAAGTCCGCCAGTTCCCTCGCGACCTCGCGGAACGTCGGCAGACCCTTCACGTCCTCGTCCCGGATGCCGTGGATCGCCGTGGAGGCCGGGGGGATCGGCACTCCCGGGTTGACCCGGCGCACCCAGTCCTCGCGCCGGCCGTCCGGGGAGATCTTCACGCAGGCGATCTCGACGATCCGGTCGGCGCGCGGGTTGACGCCCGTCGTCTCGGTGTCGAAGAAGACCACCGGCCGGTCGAGAGCGAGCGCTTCGTGAATCACGGCGCCATTCTAGCGGCCACCCCGGTCAGTTGATGTCCGAGCCGCCGCGTCAGTAGTTCTCGGCGAAGAGCCAGAAGAAGAGCTCGGCCAGCCGGGCCGGCAAACCGCGCTTCTTCCACTTTTCCTTGGTGAAGCGCTCGGTCGACAGCAGGTCGCCGGCGATCATGTCTTCGACGGACCGGGCGAAGGCGCTGTCGTAGATCGCGATGTTGACCTCGGCGTTCTTGCGCATCGACCGGCTGTCGAAGTTGATCGATCCGATCGTGGCCCATGTCCCGTCCACCACCATCACCTTGTTGTGCATCATCGTGGGCAGATACTCGTAGATCTCCACGCCTCCGTCGAGCAGCTCCCCGTATCGGAATCGCGACGCCATCCGGATGGCGGGAATGTCGATGTGCTCTCCGGGGACGATGACCTTCACGTCGACGCCGCGCTCGACGGCGCGGATCAGCCCCTGCCGGATCTGCCAGTCGGGGACGAAATAGGCGTTCTCGATCCAGATGCGGCGCCTCGCCGCCTGGATCGCCATGTAGACGAGCAGCTTCGCCATCGAGCTCTGGTCCGTGCGGGAGGCGGCGACCGCCTGGGCGAGCACGTTGCCGGCCGGCGCCTTCGGCGGGAACTGCCGGTCGCCGTTCAAGACCTCACCCGTGGTCAGGAGCCAGTCCTCCATGAAGATCGCCTGGACCTGCGCGACGACCGGGCCCTCGACGCGCACCACCGCATCGCGCCACTCGCGGGGATTTCGCGCGTCCCCCTTCCAGCGGTCGTCGATCGCCACACCGCCGCAGAAGCCGACGCGACCGTCCACCGTCACGATCCGGCGGTGGGTCCGGTTTCCCACGCGGTAGATCGAGTAGATGCGAAGGGGCCGGTAGATGCGGACCTCGACTCCGGCCGCCTGCATCGCCCCCTCGAGCCGCCCGAGGCGCTCTCCCAGGCCGTCGATCAAGAGGCGCACCTCGACCCCGGCCCGCGCGCGCTCCGACAGAGCCTCGGCGAACTGCGAGCCGATCTCTCCCTCGCTGAAGATGTACATCTCGATGTTGACGCTCGCGCGGGCGCCGCGGATCGCTTCGAGCATCGCCGGAAAGATCTGAATCCCGTTCTGCAGCACGGTCGCCTGGTTGTTGGGCACCATCTGGCTGCGCAGCCCTTCGAGCGAGCGCCGGAACTGGAGGCTGTCGACCCCGTAGTCGGGGTCGTACTGGTAGATCGTGCGCTTGGACACGCAGCCGGCCACGAGCGCGGTCGCAAGCAGAAGAAACCAGAGCGCGGGCCGGCTGCTCTTCCAATCTCCCCCGTTCGTCAAGCGGTCGGAGTCTACCGGCTCGACCACCGAGCGAGCCCGGGCCGGCAGACCGGGATTCCGGACCTCCGTCCGGCGAAAGGGAGGCCGCAAACGTTGCTACAAATTGTGCAGAAGAATGACAATCATCGTCACTGACGATTCAGCCAGGAATTACAAGCTATTCATTCTAAACGAGATCCAATTCCGGCGAGAGCTGGCCGCCTCCTTGCTATCTCAATACGGCGAGGACCAAAACCTCACCTCCTCCTTTCGCCCCCCGGGCGGACCCACCCCGACCCGGGGCTTTTTTTTGCCTCGCGCCACCCGGCCAGGCCGCCTTTTCTTCCCCGGCTCACTCCTTCGCATGAGAGAACCTCCTCCGGCGCCGGCCTCTCCTCCAAGGATCCGATGGACCGGGAAGCCGGTGACCCGATACCTTTGCCTCGATGAGAGTCCTCGCCGTGGACGTGGGAGGCACGAAGACGGCCGTCGCAGTGGCCGACGTCGGCGCTCTTTCCCTCCGCCTGGTTCGCGAGGAGCGGTATTCCAGCGCGGAGCACGGCGGCCTCGAGGAGATTCTCTCGAGCTTTCTGTCGCGCGAGCTGCGTCCGCCCCGCTTTGCGGGGGTCGGCGTGGCCGGCCCCGTGCAGAACGGGCGTGCGCGGATCACCAAGCTTCCCTGGGCGATCGACTCCCGCCTCCTGCGGCGAAGGTTCCGGGCGACGTCCTTTGCGCTCGTCAACGATTTCGTCGCCAACGCGCTCGGGCTGCCGTACCTGAGGCCGGGGCACGTGCGCACGCTCGCCGCGGGCCGGCCCGAGCGCAACGGCCCGGTCGCGCTGATCGGCGCCGGCACGGGGCTGGGTGAAGCGGGTCTGCTCTGGGTGTCCGGGCGCTACGAACCCTTCGCTTCCGAAGGCGGGCACACCGACTTCGGACCTCGCGACGCGCGCGAGCAGCGCCTGGCCGGGTTCCTCCGGAAGCGGCTCGGCCGCGCCGAATGGGATCGCATCCTGGCGGGCGAAGGCCTCGGTCACCTCTACGACTTCCTGAAGGAGGAGGGCGCGGCACCCGAGAGTCCGGCTGTTTGCACGGCTTTCGAGCGGGAGAAGGACCGCGCGGCCGTCATCAGCCGTTTCGGGTTGGTCGGCTCGGACGGCCTCTGCCGTGAGGCCCTGACGCTCTTCGTTTCCCTCTACGGGTCGGAGGCCGGCAACGCCGCCCTCCAGTACCGCGCGACCGGAGGGGTCTACGTCGCGGGCGGAATCGCGCCGAAGATCCTGCCGGCCCTCGTGAAAGGCGAGTTCCTCGAGTCCTTCCGGAGCAAGCCTCCCTTGAGGAACTTTCTCGAACGGATCCCGGTCCGCGTCGTCCTCGAGCCGCGGCTCGGCCTGTTCGGGGCCGCCGCGACGGCCTACAGGATGGCGATCGAGACCACGCGGCCGTTCTCGAAGACCACGGCGCGCTTGGCCACGCGGTAGAGCCAGCGCGCGCGGACCGGCGCCCGCTCGGAAAGCGCCTCGGTGCTGTCCGGGTCACCGAGGAGGTCGCGCACCTCGTCCTTGGTCATTCCCACGCGAAGCATTCCGACGTTCTCGTCGGTCTGCAGGCTGATGACGGTCGACGCGGCGCTCATCACGCGCTTGTTCTCGGATTCCTTCACGGCCGCCTTCGAGCCCATCAGAGGGCTCGTCAGGCGATCCACGATCTTGGACAGGGTGGGCCGGTCGCGGTAGTACCAGTAGCCCGCTCCCGCCAGAAGCGCGAGCAACACCAGGTTGCGAATGCGCCGACCGCTCATGGCCGACCTTCTCCTGCCGGGTCTAGCGGCGCCGAAGCTCCTGCAGGGTGCGGTTGGCGCGCCTCTGGAGCTCGGCGAGCCGCTCCCGGCACCGGGCCCGTTGCGACAGGGGCACCGTCCACGAAATTTCCGTCGCGGAGAAGACCGCCGATTCGAGCGACGGCTCTTCCGGATCCTTGCCGATCGTCCACTCCTCGCGAAGCATGGAGCGCCGCGCGTGCCGCAACGCCTCCAGGCCCGCCGAATCGGGGGCCCAGATCGCGAAGCGAAGCGTCCAGAGAGCGTCCGGCGAAGGCTGCAGAGCGGCCGAGCCAGCCGAACGCACCGCCGCCGGTCCTTCCGCCGCGGCTTCGAGCCGAATGTCGGAACTCACGCGGGACGCTGTTGCGAAGGCCGTGCCGGGCGGCATCCCGGAAGCCAACCTCTCGCATCAATGGACTTGCCGGAAGGATTTTGCCCGCCATCGGCAGCGACTCGGAGGAAAAAGCGTTACTTGCCGTAACGACGAATCCGCCAGTTTCAGGAGGTCTGAACTTGCTGCCGCATCTCCTCGACGGCCCGGTTGGCGCGCTCGACCAGCTCCGTGATCTTCTGCCGGCACCACGCCGCCTGGGAGCTCAGGGCGAACCACCTCACCTCGTTGGCCGTGAAGGTCGGGTCCTCCATGGACGGTTCCTCCCACTCCAGGCCACGGGTGCGCTCTTCGCGAATCATCGCCCGCCGCGCATAGCGCAGGGCTTCCAGGTCTTCGGGGTCGGTCGCCTGGAGCTTGAAGCGAAGCATGATGCGGCGCGTCGGGTCGTAGCGCAGCGCCACGGACTCGCCGCCGGGCAGCGACCGGTCAACCGATTCCACGAAGCCAATCGGTGGACGCACCGCCGCAATTATACGGCGTCCCGATAAGTCCTTTTTGCATCAAGACGTACGGCGGAAAAGGGTGATAAAAGGCCCTTTCTGGCCCTCCGGGCCGCAAGACACGAGGAGCTCAAATGAACGGGAAGATCCCCATCACGGTCGCCTATGGAGACGGCATCGGGCCCGAGATCATGACCGCCACGCTGGCGATCCTGGAAGGAGCCGGAGCGCGGATCGCGCCCGAGGTCATCGAGATCGGCGAGAAGGTGTATCAGCGGGGCAACACGGCCGGAATCGAGGCCTCCTCGTGGGAGTCGCTGCGCCGCACCCGGGTCTTCCTCAAGGCGCCCATCACGACGCCGCAGGGGGGTGGCTTCAAGAGCCTGAACGTCACAACCCGGAAGACGCTCGGCCTCTACGCGAACGTGAGGCCCTGCGTTTCCTACCATCCCTTCGTCGCGACCAAGCACCCGGCCATGGACGTCGTCATCGTCCGCGAGAACGAAGAAGATCTCTACGCCGGAATCGAGTATCGCCTGACCGACGACGTCTATCAGTGCCTCAAGCTGATCACGCGGCCCGGCTCCGAACACATCGTGCGGTACGCCTTCGAGTACGCGCGGCGACACGGCCGCCGAAAGGTCACCTGCTTCAGCAAGGACAACATCATGAAGCTGACCGACGGCCTCTTTCACCGCGTCTTCGACGAGATCGGCGCGCAGTACCCCGACGTCGCGAAGGAGCACTGGATCGTGGACATCGGCGCGGCCAAGCTCGCCGACACGCCCGAGGTCTTCGACGTCATCGTGATGCCGAACCTCTACGGGGACATCCTGTCGGACGTTGCGGCGCAGATCGCCGGCTCCGTCGGACTGGCCGGCTCCGCCAACATCGGGGTCGGGTGCGCGATGTTCGAGGCGATTCACGGCTCGGCGCCGCGGCGCGCCGGGCAGAATCTCGCCAACCCGTCCGGGCTCTTGCTCGGTGCGGTCATGATGCTCGTGCACATCGGCCAGCCCGAGGTCGCGGAGAACGTGCACAACGCGTGGCTGCGCACGATGGAGGACGGCGTCCACACGTACGACGTCTACAAGGAGGGTGTCAGCAGCCAGAAAGTCGGCACCCGGGAGTTCGCGCAAGCCGTCGTCGCGCGGCTCGGATCGCGGCCGGAGAAGCTCAAGCCCGTCCACTACACCGCCGCGCCCCCGCAGAGTGCCGCCACGACCGAGGCCTCTCGCCCCGCCGTCCGCCGGGAGACGGTCGGGATCGACGTCTACGTCGCCTGGAAGAGCCCCGACGTCGACGCGCTCGCGGCGACGCTGGCGCCGCTCGCCTCGCCCGGCTTCAAGCTGACCATGATCACCAGCCGCGGCCTCAAGGTCTGGCCGGGCGACGCTCCGGAGACGATGCGGGTGGACGAGTGCCGCTGCCGCTTCCTGTCGGAGGCCGGCGGCGCCGTGCCGCACGGGCAGATCGTCGACCTGCTCGGCCGAATCGCGGCGGCCGGTCTCGAGTTCGTCCAGACCGAGAGCCTCCAGACCTTCGACGGCGAGAAGGGCTTCTCGCTCGGACAAGGGGAATAGGAGCCGGGGCCGGGCTCAGGTGTCCGGGGTCAGGGATCCGGGGGGCGTCACTCCCTCCATCCCGAACACCGGGCACCGAGTACCGTCCCCCGACTCTGGCCCTACTCTTTCCCGATGTCCTCGTTCCACAGCTCGGGGCGAGTTGCGATGAAGTCTCGCATCAGGGCGATGCACTCCGGCGAGGCGAGATCGACGACCCGCACGCCCGCCTCGCGCAGCCAATCGAGGCCCCCCGAGAAGTTCGCCGCATCGCCGACCACGAGCGTGCCGATGCCGAACTGCCGCACCAGGCCGCTGCAATACCAGCACGGGGCGAGCGTCGTCGCGAGGACCTTGTCGCGGTAGCCTCTCTGCCGGCCCGCCTTGCGAAAGGCGTCGGTCTCGCCGTGGATCGACGGGTCGCCTTCCTGGACGCGCCGGTTGCGCCCGCGCCCGAGAAGCCGGCCCTGCCCGTCGAAGAGGGCTGCGCCGACGGGAATTCCTCCCTCCGAGAGGCCGAGCCGCGCTTCCTCCAGCGCGACCGCGAGCATCGCCGCGAAGTCGGGAGCCCGGCTCATCGGGCCAGGCGGCCGTATTTCTTCAGCGCCTCGCGCAGACGATCGCGAGGCAGCCCGTCGGCGCGATGCCCGTCGGCGCCGGTCATGGTGTCGGCGGCGACCATCGCGTTGACGATCGCCTCCTCCGTCGCCTGCGCCGTGGCCTCGAAGAGCGGGTTCATGTCGTCGTTGGGCAGCGTCGTGACGGCCGAAGTCTTCTTCGCCGCCCAGGCCCCCGCGTTGGCCGTCGAGAAGGCGAGGAAGATGTCGCCCGAGCCGTTTCCGGAGGTGCTGCCCGTGCGCGCGAGCCCCATCGTCGCCCGCCGGGCCAGCCGCTTCAACTGATGGGGCAAGAGCGGCGCGTCGGTCGCGACGAGGATGATGATCGAGCCCGTGTCTTCGCCGTAGACGGACCCCGGGATCTCGCGGCCCACCGGAGCCCCCGCGATCGAGAGCTGCGAGCGCCTCCCGCAGTTGCACTGCACGAGGACGCCCACCGTGTAGCCGCCCGCCTTCGCGGACAGCTTCCGCGAGCTCGTGCCGATGCCGCCCTTGAACTCGTAGCAGATCATCCCGGTGCCGCCGCCCACGCTGCCCTCGGCGACGGGGCCGCCCGCGGCCGAAGAGAGCGCCTGGAAGACGTGCTCGGGCTTCACGTGGAATCCGTTGATGTCGTTCAGGAAGCCGTCCCAGGTCTCCGCGACCACGGGCAGCGACCACCAGTAGCCCGAGGCGTCCGCGCCGCCGCGCTTCACGCGCCAGGCGATCGCGGCGTCGCGGACGACGCCGACGCTGTGCGTGTTGGTGAGGAGCACCGGGCCCTCGAGGAATCCCGACTCCTCCACCCAGGTGGTTCCCGTCATCTCGCCGTTGCCGTTCTGGGAGAACCAACCCGCGAAGACGGCGTCGTCGTTGGAGCGTTCGCCCCGCGGGAGGATGGCCGTGACGCCGGTACGCACGGGCCCCTTTCCGACCACGAGCTTTCCCTCGCCCGAGATCAACGTCGCGTGGCCGACCTCGACCCCGGCGACATCCGTGATCGCGTTGCCCGGCCCCGGAACGCCCTCGAAAGGGACGCCCAGGTCGCGAGCGCGCGGCCTGCCCGCGGCAAGCGCCGGCGAGGGGACGACGAGGGCGAGGCAGAAGAGTCCGGCGAGGGGCGTCGCGATCTTTCTCAAGGCATCCTCCCGAGCGGGAGACAATCTACCCGATGACCCGGCCGCCGATGTCCTCTTCCCGCCGCGCCGCTCTGGCGGCAGGGCTGGCGCTGGCTTGCCTCGCCTTCACCCACGCCTGGAACGGGCCCGTCACGGATCACTTCGACGGGAAACGGTTTCACTCGATCGACCCCGTCCACCTGACCTTCGGCGACTGGCTCAAGCGCGTCGCGACCACACATCAACGGCCGTGGCGCGACTTCACCGACACGCCTCCGGGGGAGAAGCCTCCCGCGCGCGTCGGCCCGGGCGCGATGCGCGTGACCTTCGTGAATCACGCGACGATCCTCTTGCAGATGGACGGCGTCAACGTCCTGACCGATCCCACCTGGGCCAATCGCGCCGATCCGCTGGTCGGCGCGCGACGCAGGCGCCCTCCCGGCCTGCGGTTCGAGGATCTGCCCCGGATCGACGCCGTTCTGGTCAGCCACGATCATCACGACCACATGGACCTGCCCACCCTGCGCCGGCTGTCCGCGGCCTTCCATCCGGCGGTGTTCACCGGGCTCGGCAACGCGGCCTACCTCGGGCACGAAGGCATTCCGGGAGGGCGGGACCTCGACTGGTGGCAGTCGGCCGAGATCGCGGCCGGCGTGCGGGTGACCGCCGTGCCCGCGCGGCACCTCTCGGGACGCGGCCTCTTCGACCGGGACCGCACCCTCTGGTGCGGCTTCGTCGTGACGGGGCCCTCGGGAGGCGCCTACTTCGCCGGCGACACGGGCTTCGGATCTCACTTCGAGCGGATCCGCGAGCGCTTCCCGCCGCCGCTGCGTCTGGCGCTCCTGCCGATCGGCGGCTTCGTGCCGGTCTGGTACATGCACCAGCAGCACATGGGACCCGCGGACGCCGTGCGCGCGTGCGCCGCGCTCGGCGCCGCGACCTGCGTCCCGATTCACTTCGGCACGTTCCCCGTCTCCGACGACGCGGAGTTCGAGCCCGTCGAGGGACTGCATGCGGCGCTCGCCAGGCGCCCGGAGCTGGCGCCGCGATTCGCGATCCTCGACAACGGGCAGTCGCTCGACGTGCCGCCGCCCGCCCCTCCCGCCGGCGCGGAATAAAGCGGAACCGGGGCGCGCTGCGAGGGGAGCTTGGCGAGACCAACCGGGCGACGGTTCGCCGCAGGAATCGCGGGAGCGGCGGGCGCGGCCCTCGTCGCCGCCGGCTGCACCCTGACCGAGGGCCGGTGGAAGGGCCCGGTCCGCGAGAATTTCGACGGACGGCGCTTCCGCTCGATCGAGCCCCTCGACCACGGGTTTCCCGAATTCCTGCGCTGGATCACTCACCGCGAGCGCGGCCCCTGGCGGGACTTCACCGACACCCCGCCCGGGCCGAGGCCGCCCGAGCGCGTGGGCGGGAGAGTCCTGCGCGTCACCTTCGTGAACCACTCGACGGTGCTGGTCCAGATGGACGGCGTGAATTTCCTGACCGACCCGATCTGGTCGCGGCGCGCCTCCCCCGTCTCCTTCGCGGGGCCGAGGCGCCACCGGCCGCCGGGCCTCCGATTCGAGGATCTCCCGCCGATCGACGCCGTTCTCGTCAGCCACAACCACTACGACCACATGGACCTCCCGACCCTGCGCCGAATCGCGCGGCGCGACCGGCCCGTGGTCTTCGCCGGGTCCAACAGCGCCGGTTATCTCGCGCGTCGCGGCGTGCCTTGCGCGCGGGACCTGGGCTGGTGGGAGTCGGCCGCCGTCTCCGCCGACGTGCGCGTGACCGCCGTGCCCGCCCGGCACTTCTCCTCGCGCAGCCCCTTCGACCGGGACCGCACGCTCTGGTGCGGCTTCGTCGTGACGGGGCCGTCGGGCTCCTTCTACTTCGCCGGCGACACGGGCTGGGGCTCGCATTTCGAGCAGATCGCGCGGCGCTTCCCGGGGCTGCGCCTGGCGATGCTGCCGATCGGCGCCTACCGGCCGCGCTGGTTCATGGCGCCGGCCCACATCGACCCGCAGGAGGCCGTTTGCGCGCATCGCGCTCTGGGCGCGGCGGCGTCGCTCGCCGTCCACTTCGGCACCTTCGCTCAGGCCGACGACGGCGAGTTCGAGCCGCAGGCGGCTCTCGAGGGCGCCCTGGCGTCCAGCGAGCCCCGCGCGCGCTTCCTCCTGCTCGACAACGGCGAATCGGCGGAGATCCCGGCGGTGGAATAGACTTTCCGATGCCTGATCGGGAGGTTGCCATGGCCGAATCCGCAGTCGAGTCCAAAAAGATCGCCCGGGAGCCCGGAGCGCGCGTCCCCGCGCTTCTAAACTTCATCGGCGGCCGCTGGGTCGAGTCTCACGCGCGCGAGCATCTCGACGTTCACAACCCGGCCACCGGCGAGGTCATCGCGCGCACGCCCCTCTCGACCGCGCAAGACGTGGATGCCGCGGTCGCCGCGGGGAAGAACGCCTTCCCCGTCTGGCGCGACACGCCTCCGGTCGTCCGCGCGCGGGCGATGTTCCGGCTGAAGAACCTGCTCGAGGAGCACTTCGAGGAGCTCGCCCGGCTCGTCACGACCGAGAACGGCAAGACGATCGAGGAGGCGCGCGGCAGCGTGCGGCGCGGCATCGAGTGCGTCGAGGTCGCCTGCGGCACGCCATCGCTCTCGATGGGCTACGGCCTCGAGAACATCGCCGGCGGCATCGACTGCAACGTCTTCCGCCAACCGGTCGGCGTCTGCGCCGCGATCGCCCCTTTCAACTTCCCCGCCATGGTTCCCCTCTGGTTTCTCCCCTTCGCGGTCGCGACGGGCAACGCCTTCATCGTGAAGCCCTCCGAGCAGGTGCCGCTCTCGCAGAAGCGCATCGTCGAGCTGCTGGAGGGTTGCGACCTGCCGCCGGGCGTCGTCAACCTCGTCAACGGGGGGCGCGAGACCGTCGAGGCGATCTGCGACCACCCGGGAATCGCCGCGGTTTCCTTCGTCGGCTCGACGCCCGTGGCCCGCGCCGTCTACCAGCGGGCGACCCACGCGGGCAAGCGCGTCCAGGCGTTGGGCGGGGCCAAGAACTTCGTCGTCGTCATGCCGGATGCCGATCTCGACCGCGCCATTCCCGTCATCATGGAGTCCTTCTACGGCTGCGCCGGAGAGCGGTGCCTTGCCGGCAGCGTGCTCGTCCCGGTGGGCGAGGCGCACCGGGCCGCGCGGGAACGGATGGTCGAGGCGGCCAGGAGCCTGCGCATGGGAGACGGCATGGAGCCGGGCGTCAAGATGGGGCCCGTGATCAGCGCCAGACACCGTGAGCGCGTCGCGGGATACGTCGAGAAGGGAGTCGCGGATGGCGCCGAGCTTCTTCTGGACGGCCGCGGCGCCCGGGTGCCGGGACACGAGCGGGGCTACTTCTTCGGTCCCACGGTCTTCGACCGCGTCTCGCCGACCATGTCGATCGGCCACGACGAGATCTTCGGCCCCGTCGCGTCGATCATGCCCGCCCGCACCCTCGAAGAGGCGATCGCGGCGATGCAGGCCCACCCCAACGCCAACGCCACGTCGATCTTCACTTCGAGCGGGAAGGCGGCCCGGGAGTTCGCGCGCCAGGCCTCGGCGTCGATGGTGGGCGTCAACATCGGCGTGGCGGCCCCGATGGCGAACTTCCCCTTCGGCGGAGCGAAAGACAGCTTCTTCGGCGACCTGAAGGTGCACGGGCGGGATACGTTCGAGTTCTACACGGACAAGAAAGTAGTCATATCGCGCTGGTTTTGAATGGAGTCCTCAGTCCCGAGTCCTCAGTCCACAGTCGAACCCAACGTGACCGACCGAGGACTGAGGACCGAGGACGGAGGACCAGGGAGGCATGAGCCACGATGCCCCGTAAGATCCTGGGCGGCCTCATCCAGTGCTCCGCCCCCATCACCGACCCCGCGGCGCCGATCGAGAAGGTGAAGGAGGCGGCGATCCAGAAGCACCTGCCGCTCATCGAAGAGGCCGGAAGGCGCGGCGTACAGATCCTCGGGCTGCAGGAGGTCTTCAACGGCCCCTACTTCTGTCCCTCGCAGGACCCGCACTGGTACGACATGGCCGAGCCCGTGCCGGGGCCCTCGACCGAGCGCATGGCCGAGTACGCCCGGCGCTTCCAGATGGCGATGGTCGTCCCCGTCTACGAGCGCGAGCAGGCGGGCGTCTACTACAACACCGCCGCGGTCTACGACGCCGATGGCACCTACCTCGGCAAGTACCGCAAGAACCACATCCCGCACACGGCGGGATTCTGGGAGAAGTATTTCTTCAAGCCGGGCAATCTCGGCTACCCCGTCTTCCGGACGCGATATGCCCGGGTGGGCGTCTACATCTGCTACGACCGGCACTTCCCGGAAGGCGCGCGGCTCCTGGGCTTGAACGGCGCCGAGATCGTCTTCAACCCTTCGGCGACGGTCGCCGGCCTCTCGCAGTATCTCTGGAAGCTCGAGCAGCCGGCCCACGCGGTCGCCAACGGCTACTTCATGGCTTGCTCGAACCGCGTGGGCACCGAGGCCCCCTGGAACATCGGCAAGTTCTACGGCTCCTCCTATTTCGTCGACCCGCGGGGCACCTTCCTCGCCACGGGCTCGGAGGACGAGGACGAGCTGGTCACGGCGGAGATGGATCTCGACCAGATCGAGGAAGTGCGCCGGGTCTGGCAGTTCTACCGGGACCGCCGCCCCGAGACCTACCAGCCCATGGCGGAAATGCTTCCGTGAGACTGCTCCTTCGGGGCGGCACCGTCGTCACCGCCGCCGACCAGTACCGCGGCGACGTCCTCGTCGTGGACGAGAAGATCGCGGCGATCGGGACGAGCCTCGAAGGCCCCGCGGACCGCACGCTCGACGCCTCGGGCAAGTACGTCATCCCCGGAGGCATCGACGTTCACACGCACCTCGACATGCCCTTCGGCGGCACGACCTCGGCCGACGACTTCGAGTCCGGCACGATCGCCGCGGCGCACGGCGGCACGACGTCGATCATCGATTTCGCCATCCAGTACAGGGGGCAGACCCTGCGGCAGGGCTGGGAAGCCTGGATGAAGAAGGCGGAGGGGAAGGCGGCCGTCGATTACGCCTTCCACATGATCATCACGGACCTGCCCGAGAGCGTCGAGCGGGAGATGGACGCGATGGTCGCCGAAGGGATCACGTCGTTCAAGCTCTTCATGGCCTACCGCGGCGTCCTCATGCTCGACGACGGCTCGATCTTCCGTGCGCTCCAGCGTACGGCCGGCAACGGCGCCACGATCTGCATGCACGCCGAGAACGGCGACGTGATCGACGTGCTGGTCAAGAGGGCGCTCGCCGAAGGGAAGACGGCTCCGAAATACCACGCCCTGACGCGCCCGGCGCGCGCCGAGGCCGAGGCCACGCACCGCGCGATCGCGCTGGCGGAGATGGCGGGGGTCCCGATCTACATCGTCCATCTCTCCGCCGCCGAGGCACTCGAGATGGTGACGGCGGCGCGGGACCGCGGCCTGCCCGCGTACGCCGAGACCTGCCCGCAGTACCTGTTTCTCTCCTACGCCAACTACGAAGAGCCGGGGTTCGAGGGGGCGAAGTACGTCATGTCGCCGCCGCTGCGCGAGAAGGGCAACGAGGAGAAGCTCTGGCGGGGGCTCGCCGGAAACGACCTGCAGGCCGTCTCGACGGATCACTGCCCGTTCTGCATGAAGGAGCAGAAGGAGCTCGGGCGCGGCGACTTCTCGAAGATCCCCAACGGCGCCCCCGGCATCGAGACGAGGATGAGCCTGCTCTTCGACGGCGGCGTGAAGGCCGGCCGGATCTCGGTGAACCGCTTCGTCGAGCTGACCTCGACCTCGCCCGCGAAGATCTTCGGTCTCTTCCCGAAGAAGGGCACGATCGCGCCGGGATCCGACGCCGACCTGGTGATCTTCGATCCGGAAAAAAAGCACGCCCTGTCCGCCAGGACTCACCACATGAGAGTCGACTACAACCCTTACGAGGGGCGCGAGGTCACGGGGAAAGCGGACACGGTCTTGTCGCGCGGAAAGGTGATCGTGGAAAACGGCGAATTCGTCGGGAGGCCGGGGGCGGGATCCTTTCTCAAGAGAAGCCCAAGGTCCTCATGACCGCCTTCGGCCGTTCTGCATGCCGTATCGCTAAAATCTCTCGGCCGCTGGTCGCGAAGCGACCGCCGCGGCCGACGACCTGCAGCCCGTACGAGGGCCGCGAAGCCAAAGGCCGGGCGGAAACCGTCCTGTGCCGGGCCAACGTGATCGCCGAAAACGGAAGATTCGTCGGCCGTGCCGGCGCCGGAACCTTCTTGAAGCGCCGGCCGAGGAGTTGATCATGAGCACCACGAAGACCCAGGCCCCGGCCTCCGCCTTGAGCCGCTCCGTCCGGGAGAAGCACAAGGAATATCTGTTTCCCGCGACGATTCAGTACTACCAGGAACCGGTCGTCCTGACCGAGGGCAAGGGGCTGCGGATCCGCGACGCGGACGGCAACGAGTATCTCGACTTCTTCGGCGGGATCCTGACCGTCTCGATCGGCCACGCCGACGGGCGCGTCAATGCCGCGATCGTCGCGCAGCTCGACCGCTTCGCGCACGTCTCGACGCTCTACCCGACGCTGCCGGTCGTCGAGCTCGCGGAGCGGCTCGCCCGCCTTGCGCCGGGCAACCTGAAGCAGTCCTACTTCACCGCCTCGGGCACCGAGGCCGACGAGACGGCGGTCATGATGGCGCAGCTTGCGACCGGCTCGACCGAGATCGTGGCGCTGCGGCACGGCTACTCGGGCCGCTCGATGCTGGCGCAGTCGCTGACGGCGCAGGCCCCCTGGCGTGCGCTGCCGACTCAGGTCGCCGGCGTCAAGCACGCCGTCTCGCCCTACTGCTACCGCTGCCCGCTTCACCTGACCTACCCGTCCTGCGGCGTCGCCTGCGCCAAGGACATCGAGGAGCTGATCCGCACGACGACGACCGGCCGGATCGCCGGCTTCCTGGCCGAGCCGATTCAGGGGGTGGGCGGCTTCATCACTCCCCCTCCGGAGTACTTCGAGATCGCGGTCGGCATCGTCAAGAAGTACGGCGGCGTGTTCATCTGCGACGAGGTCCAGACGGGCTTCGGGCGCACCGGCGGCACGATGTGGGGCATCGAGCACTGGGGGGTGACCCCGGACATCATGACGATGGCCAAGGGCGTCGCCAACGGCCTGCCGCTCGGGGTCACGATCGCGACACCCGAGATCGCGTCGGCGTTGAAGGCGCTGACGATCTCGACCTTCGGAGGGAATCCCGTCTCCTGCGCCGCCGCCAATGCCACCCTCCGGATCATCGAGGAGGGGAACCTGCCGGACAACGCGGAGCGCATGGGACGGCTGCTGCGCGATGGGCTCCTCGAGCTCCAGCGCCGCTTCCCCGGATCGATCGGCGACGTGCGCGGGATGGGCCTGATGCAGGGCGTGGAGCTCGTCGTGGACGAGACCGCCGGCGACCGGACGCCGGACAGGGCGCTGACCAATCGGGTCTTCGAGGAAACGAAGAACCGGGGGCTTCTGATCGGCAAGGGAGGCCTCGAGGGCAACTCCTTCCGCATCGCTCCCGCGCTGACCGTCGGCCCGGCGGAGATCGCCGAGGCGCTCGCGATCCTGCGCGAGGCTTTCGAGGCGGCGGGGGCCCGCTGACCGAGCACTGAGGACAAGGGACTGAGGACTCCGGTGACAAGGGTCACTCCGAGGCGTGGCAAAGACATCGCCGGACCTGGAGGCGCTGGAGTCCTCCGTCCTCGGTCCTCGGTCGTCGGTCCTCAGTCGGAAGCATAGAATGCCGTGTAGATCACCGAGACCACCATGACTCCTGACCTCTCGACCGTCTTCACCGGGCTCCGCTTCGAAAACCCCTTCCTCCTCTCCTCGGCGCCTCCGACCGAATCGGAGTCGAACATCCTGCGCGCGTTCGAGGCCGGCTGGGGCGGGGTGGTCACGAAGACGATCGGGATGCATCCGGTGGTCAACGTCCGGGGGCCCAAGACCAACTTCATCCGGGCGGACGCGGACTCGCCGAATCTGTCCATGAAGAAGCGCCCGGGCACGGCGCTGCACTCCTCCTGGAACTGGGAGCTGATCTCCGACCGGCCGCTCGACTGGTGGGTGGGACGCCTCTCTCGCATCAAGAAGGCCCATCCCACGAAGGTCCTGGTCGCGTCGATCATGGCGGGCTCCGGATCCGACGAGGAGCTTTCCCACTGGCAGACGCTCGCGAAGGCCTGCCAGGACGAGGGCGTGGACGCCCTGGAGCTGAACCTCTCGTGCCCCCACATGGACCGCAAGGACATGGGCTCGAACATCGGCAAGGACCAGCAGCAGATCTCCATCGTGACGCACGTCGTCAAGGAGGTCGCACGCGTGCCGATCTGGGCGAAGCTGACGCCTTCGACGACCGACATCGTGGTGGAGGCGCGGGGAGCGTTTCTGGGCGGCGCCGACGCGATCTCCTCCTCCAACACCTTCACGTCGCTGCCGCTCATCGATCCCGAGACTCTCGAGTTCGAGATGAACGTGGACGGTTACACGGCCATGGGCGGCCTCGGCGGGCCCGCGATCCTCCCCCTCTCGCTCGCCAAGATGGCGCAGATGACCTCGGCGCTTCCCGACCGGAGCTTTTCCGGCATCGGCGGCATCTCCAACTTCGCGCACGCTCTCAACTACTTCCTGCTCGGCTGCGGAACCGTGCAGGTCTGCACGGCCGCGATGCTCGACCACGCGGTCGGCCCCAACGTCATCCGGGAGCTCAAAGGCGGCATGACGGAGTTCCTCGAGAAGAACGCCCACCGCGGCTGGAAGACGCTCGAGGACTTCCGCGGCCTGCGGCGCGACCGCGTGGTGCCCCACTCGCAGATCAAGCGGCCGGACAACGCCGACTACCACGGCGGCTACGAAGGCGAGGCGCGAAGCGGGACGGGGCGGAGCTCATCCTGAGAGTCTCGTCTCGGTCGTCGGTCCC
>JBLMXY010000214.1:0-15015 GCA_050257975.1 Acidobacteriota bacterium | reverse complement strand
CTCTGTTTCGTATGCCACAGACGGCTCTCGGCTCTCGTTCGGGCGCGTCGAGCGCCCGCTCGAAAGTTTCATCGCTCCTCGACGATGCTCTCGCATCGCCGTCGTCGCGCTTCCTTGCATCGGACCTCCCGGCGCTCGTCACGCCATCCCACACCCTTTTTCAGCAGCCTGCTAGGCCTGCCGACGCGCGGGCCGTTGTCCATCCGAGGCCACCGGGCCGCGCAATCCCGAGCTCGCTCGCCGAGGTGGGGGCGCGCCCGGCAAATGGATGGCGTCGACGCGACCCGAGGCCGTGGCCCCGGAGTCAGGCGAGCTTCTTGAGGCGCCGGAGCCGCTCGGCGAGATCTCGCTCGGTTGAGGGGTCCAACTGCCGACCGCCGAAGGCGCTCGCGCAGTAGACGTCCACGAGCGCGTCGGCATCCTGTCGCCCTCCGGGCACGATCTCGCCGAAGCGGCGCGCCACCTCGGCCGGAGGCGTCGCCGGCGAAACGGCGCCGACACGGCGGGCGAGCAGGCCCCGCAGCGCGACGTACGCGCTGGTGGCCGGAGGCACCCGCCGCCTGCGGTGGCGCCACTCGCGAGCGAGAATGAAGAGGGCCGCCGCGGCGGCGAGGATCCCGAAGAAACGCTCGAGCGAAACTCCACCGATCCCGCTCCCCTTCCAACCGGAGGCCGCCGCGGCGACGCCTCCCAGCTGCTCGCGCGCGGCCTCGAAGAAGCGCTGCTGGTCGAGGGCCTCGAAGCCGAGGATCCGCCGGTCGTAGAAGAACTCGATCTCGCGTCCGAGGCTCGCCAGGCGCCGCAGGAACGAGCCGCGGCTGGTCGCCGGGGGGATGCCCGCGGGTGGCGTGGGATCGAGCACCGTGAAGCCGGTCCCGTCGAGATCCGCCTCGACCCAGGCATGGAGGTTCTCGCCGCGAACGACGACCGACCGCGAGAAGAGGCCGACCTCCCCGCCGTAGGATCCGGTCACGAGCCTCGCCGGAATCCCCCGGGAGGCGAGCAGCATCGCCGCCGCCGAGGCGAAGTACTCGCAGTGGCCGGCCCGCGAGCGCAGCAGGAAGTCCACGAGCGGATCGCCCCGCGGCGCGGGCGGATCGAGCGTGTAGACGAAGTCCTTCCGCAGGTGGCTCTCGATCGTCTGGTACGCGGCGACGGCATCCGTTTCCCCGCCGACGAGTTTCTCCGCGTAATCCCGGATCTCGCGCGGGACGGCCCTCGGGTCGATCGCGTTTCGCCCGAATCCGCGCGGCGGCGCGGGCCGGCCGAGGCCGGCCTCGTACGTCACGGAGCGGCGTCCCGCCGCGACCTGCAGCACGCCGTCGGCCAGCGGAAAGGCCGTCCGGCCCTTTTCCACCCGCAGCGTCTCGACGCCGTACGGCAGGAAGAGGAACCCCTTGGCGAAGAGGTTCAGGTCGATCCGCACCGGCTCCTGCCCGGCGCGAAGGGGCCCCTCCGGAGGCATCCAGGGCACCGGGCGCAGAGGCGCAGGCCGGCGCGTCCAGACGCCGTCGCGGTACTCGGTGAAGACCGCCTCGCGCAGACGCACGACGCGCTTCCAGTCGGCGGGGGCCGCCGTCAGGCGCAGCACGACCCGGTCGCTCCGCTTGGCGGCGCCGAAGGACTCGAGATCCACCCGGTCCGCCGCGAGCGCCGTCGAGAAGCTGTCGTCCATCCGGAAGGGCGCGATGGCGTAGGGACCCTTCAAGCGCGGCAGGCCGTAGAAGAGCGGAACGCACAGGAGCGCGGCGCCCCCGATGCCCGCCACGGAGACGGCGAAGGTCGGAACCGAGCGAAGGACCCGCTCGGGCGGCGCCTGCTCGAAGTCGGCGAGCACGGCCAGGCGGGCCAGGGCCTGAAACGCGGCGAGCGCCATGGCGGCGAAGTAGATGAGCGACGAAACGTGCGTCGAGGAAGACGCCGCGGCGAGCGTCAACAGGAAAAGCACGAGCATCGCCGTCCGCGCCTCCCCCGCGCTCTTCAAGGAAGAGAGCTTTGCGAGCGCCGTGAAGAGGAGCAGGTGCGAGACGCAGCGAAGCAGCCCGTGGCGCAGCACGGAGAGCTCGAAGCCGAGCCACAGGAAGTAGCCGAGGCCGGCGAGGTTCAGGGCGAGATCCGGCATCCGCACCGGCCGGCCCCGCCGCGCCCGCCACCAGAGAAGCAGGACAGCCGCCTCGTAGAGGGCAATCGCCATGCCGGAGGCTCCCTGCGTGAAGTAGAGCGGGATGGGAGCGAGCAGCGCCGCCGGCGCCAGCGCCTCGACGTACGCCCGGCGCAGGCCGGACGGGAGACCTTTCAGCTCGCGGACCTCGCTCACGTCACCACCACGCGATGGTCCCCGCGCCGCAGCGGCGGAAACGGCGGGGCTCCCTCGGTGGGAATGGCCTCGAGGCGCGCCAGGGCGTCGAGGACGCGCAGGCGCTGCGGCCAGCCCACCTGGGGGAAAACGCGCACCCCGCGCGCCTGGAAGCCGACCTCTCCCCCGCGCGAGAGCAGCACCAGGGTCTGCGCCGCACAGCGCGAGATCCCGCGCTCGAGCTCCTCCAGGGCGGCCGGGTCCGACGGATCGGGCAGAGCGTTGTCGATCGTGAGCACCACCGCCCGGTCGCGCTCGGCCTCGCGCTCGCGCACGATCCAGCGCCGCATGCGCGCCGACTGCTTCCAGTGCATGTCCCGCGGGTCGTCTCCCGGCACGAACTCCCGCAGGGTCCGAATGTCAAAGCCGGCGCCGCGGCGGGAGGCGTGCGGCCGTCCGCCACGCGCGTCCTCGGGAGGCGCCTCGGGAACGTGAGACGGCTCCGGGCAGGGGAAGACGACGATCTCCCGCAAGAGGCTCGCGCGCCGGTACTTGCGGAAGAGCCCCATCGGAAAGCGCGAGAGGAGGCCTGCGTCCGGCAGCCGCACCACGCCGCGCCGGGGAAAGCACCCCTCGACGACGATCTCCCGCTTCTGCCCGGGCTTCAAGGGATCGACCCAGAGCGGGCCGGGCAGTCCCTCGTGGAGGAAGAAGAGAGCCTGCGCGGTTCCCGTCTTGAGGCGATTCTCGAAGCGCACGCGCAGCAGGGCCGGGCGCGTCGCGACGACTTCCCCGACCGGCTCGATCTCGCAAGAAACCCCGCGAACGTTGCGGCGCGACAGGAACCCCGAGACCGTCATCGCCGCCAGCATCCCGGCCAGAACGAGGTAGAGCCCGTTGTTGCCCGTGTTGGTCGCCGCGATCGCGACGATCAGGCACATGAGGATGTAGCCGAGGCCGAAGTTGGTGATCCGGATTTCCCAGTCGGGGATGAGGCGGGTCATGGAGAGTTGTCAGTTGTCAGTTCTCAGTTCTTAGTTCCGGAACTGACGACTGATAACTGTTAACTGAAAACTTCGTCTTCACACCGGCACCGGCACCGTCGCCAGAATCCGCTTCACGATCTCCCGCTCTCTTCCGCCCGCTCCGAAGCCGTCGGAGGCGACCGAGAGGATGCGGTGGGCGAGCACGGGCTCGGCCACGGCCTGCGCGTCGTCGGGGGTCGCGTAGTCGCGCCCCTCGAGGAGGGCACGGGCCTGCGTGGCGCGAAAGAGGGCCTGGGCGCCTCGGGTCGAGACGGGAAGGCGCAGCTCCCCGGACTTGCGCGTCGCCTCGACCACAGCGTGCAGGTAGTCGAGAAGCTTGTCCGAGACGGCCACCCGCTCGACCGCGTCCTGCAGCGCGAGCACGTCCGCCGGCTCCATGACGGGGGGAATGGCGAGCAGGGCCCGCTCGGTCCCGCCGCGGCGCAGGAGCTTCTTCTCCTCCTCGGCGTCCGGGTAGCCGAGGGCCAGCCGCAGGAAGAAGCGGTCCATCTGCGATTCGGGCAGAGGATAGGTCCCCAGGTACTCGATCGGGTTCTGCGTCGCGACGACCATGAAGGGCTGCGGCAGGGGGCGGCGCTGCGAGTCCACGGTGACCGCGGCTTCGTTCATCGCCTCGAGCATTGCCGACTGCGTCTTCGGGGTCGCGCGGTTGATCTCGTCGGCCAGAACGATGTTGGCGAAGATCGGTCCGGCATGGAACTCGAAGCGCTCGGTGGCCGCCTGGAAGATGGAGATGCCGAGCACGTCGGCCGGCAGCGTGTCGCTTGTGAACTGGATGCGGCGAAACTCGAGGGCGAGACTCCGGCCCAGGGCCCGCGCGAGCGTCGTCTTGCCGACCCCGGGCACGTCCTCGATCAGGATGTGCCCCCGGGAGAGAAGGGCCGTCAGCACCAGGTCCACCGCGCGGCGCGGCCCGCGGTAGGCGAGCTGGATGTTCTCCCGCAGGCGGCCCAGGCCCGGGGCGGACTTGCCCATCATGGTTTTGTCTACTCCCGTAACAGAGGAATTATCGCCGGTCGCGGCTCCGGCTGGCGGTGTCTTCGAGGTTGGGACGGCCCTTTTCGCCCCGCCGGAGGCGCTCGACGGCCGCCTTGAGCTCCCCTTCCCGCTCGAACGGGAGGACCAGAACGCCGTTTTCGGCCACGACGATCGCGCTGTCGCGCACCCCGAGGGCGAGCACCGGCGCGTCCGAAAGGATCAGGTTCCCGCTCTCGTCGGAGGCCTTGCGCATCTCGCGGACCGATCTCCAGGAGCCCACGTCACTCCAGCCCGCCCGCAGCGGGACCGCCCGGACGTTCGAGGCTTTCTCCATCACCGCGTAGTCGATCGAGATGTCCGGCATCGCCTCGTACGCCGCGGCGGCTCCCCTTTCGTCGCCGGCGCGGGCCCGCTCCCGGAAACGTTCTACGGAAGCCACCAGGTCCGCCGCCACGCGGCGCGCCTCCGCGAGCAGGCGCGAAGGGCGAAAGACGAAGATGCCGGCGTTCCAGAAGTGGCCCGCCCGGACGGATTCCTCCGCCTCGGCCGCGCCCGGCTTCTCGATGAAGCGAAGCACCTCCAACCCCTCTCCGGCGCCGGGCTCCGTCAGCTCCAGATACCCGTAGTCGGTGTCCGGCCGCGTCGGCGGCACGCCCAGGACGACGACCGAGGAGCGGTCCGCGGCGGCCGCGGCGGTGGCGAGCGCCCGGCGGAAGGCCTCCCCGTCGGCGACGACCTGGTCGGAGGGCATGGCCGCGGTGACCGGGTCGCCCTCCGCGGCGAATCGCATCGCCGCCGAGAGGAGCGCCGGCCCGGAGTTGCGGCGAACCGGCTCGGTCAGGATTCGATCCTCGGGGATCTCCGGGAGCTCGCGCCGCACGAGCTCCACGTAGCGGGCTCCCGTGGCGACGAAGACGTCGTCGGTGGCCGGCCGAACCCGTTCGTAGGTCTCACGCAGGAGGCTCTTGTCGGACACGAGCTTCAGGAACTGCTTGGGGCGCTCGTCGGTCGAGAGCGGCCACAGTCGCGTCCCGCCGCCGCCGGCCATCAGGAGAGCTCTCATTCTGCTCCCTCTCCCAGGAGGAAAAGAAGCGGCTCAACGCCCTCACCCCAGCCCTCTCCCGGAGGGAGAGGGAGAAGAGTCACTCCCATCGGACCCCCAGCATCTCGACCTCCGGCGACAGGGTAATCCCGAATTTCTCCCGCACCGCGTCGCGCATGCGGCGCATCAGGACGAGGACGTCCGACGCGCGCGCGCCGCCGCGGTTCACGATCACGTTGGCGTGCCGGGGCGAGATCACCGCGCCCCCTTGCGCCGCTCCCTTCAGGCCGCACGCCTCGATCAGGCGCCCGGCGTAGTCCCCGGCGGGATTCTTGAAGACGCTTCCCGCGTTGGGCTCCGCGGGCAGGGCGCCGCGTCTCTTCTCGGCGACGGCGCGGGTCTTCGCCTCGATCTCCGCCAGCGGCGCCGTCCGGAGACGAAGCCTCGCGCTCGACACGATCTCTCCCGAATTGCAGAGCGCCGTCCACCGGTAGCCGTGCGCGATCCGGGAGGCCGGCGCCTCGCGTCGCTCCCCCTGCCGCGACACCAGGCGGACGCTCTCGAGCACGTCGAAGATCTCTGCCCCGTAGGCGCCCGCGTTGATGCGCACGGCGCCGCCGATCGAGGACGGGATGCCCGAGATCGCCTCGATCCCGGAAAGCCCCGCGCGCGCGGCCGCGGCGCACACTCCGCCGAGCGCCGCGCCCCCGCCGGCGGTGAGAAGCTCGCCGTCGATCGAGACCCTCAGGAAGTCCCCTTCCAGGCGCGCGACCGCTCCGGGAAACCCCTCGTCGGAGACCAGGATGTTCGACCCCATGCCGAGCAGCGCGACCGGCCACCCCTCCCGCGCCGCGGCCGACAACAAGCGGGCGAGCCCCTCTTCGGTCCGCACCCGGCAGAACCAGCGCGCCGGACCGCCGATCTTCCAGGTCGTGTGGAGCGACAGAGGCTCCTCGCGCAGGACCTCCCCGTCCTCGGCCGGAAGCCGGGGGCCTAGCTCCACGGCCTGCCTCCCGAGACGATCCATCCCGCGACCGCGGTCGCTCCCGCCGCGAGGAATCCCGCCAGCACGTCGTCGACGACCACGCCGAGACCTTCGGGAAGGGACTGGATCCGGCGAACGACGCCCGGCTTGGCGATGTCGAAGAAGCGAAACGCCAGAAACGAGAGGAGCCACAGGCCGGCCGCGGCCGCGCGGGAGGGATAGAGGAAGAGGGGCACGGGAGAGGAGGAGAGAAGCTGCCCCGCCACTTCGTCGATGACGACACAGCCCGGGTCCTTGGCGCCGAGCAGGCGGCAGGCCCGCGTCGAGAGCGGGACGCCGGCGGCGGCGACGGCGAGCCCGGACATCAAGAGTCCGACCGCCCCGGAGACACTTGCCGCATGAGGCGGCGAGAGCGCCGAGGCGAGGAGAATCGCGAACAGCAGCCCGAGCGCCGAGCCGGCCGTTCCGGGCGCGACGGGAGACAGGCCCGCGCCCAGGCCGGTCGCGAGCGCCATCGAGAAGGGCGCGGCGCGGAAGGCGCGGCGAAGGTCCTCGATTGACAGCCGATCGCCGCGGCGAGATGATGGGCCCGTCCTCACCGGTCCTTCCGCCGACATTCCCGAAGACTATAATCGCCCGCATCGCGCGGGAATCTCTACGAGCGAAAGCTCCAGCAAGAAAGGCGAGGACATGTCCAGCGTGAAATCCAACGAGAAATGGCGCGCCGTCGAGACGGCGCTCACCCAGATCGAGCGGCAGTTCGGCAAGGGATCGATCATGAGGCTGGGAGACCAGCCCGACGTGCCGATCGCGGTGATCCCGACCGGCTCGCTCGCCGTGGACGCGGCCCTGGGGGTCGGCGGCATCCCCCGGGGCCGTGTCGTCGAGATCTTCGGCCCGGAATCCTCCGGCAAGACCACCCTGTCGCTCCAGATCATCGCGCAGGCGCAGAAGACGGGCGGGCTCGCGGCGTTCATCGACGCCGAGCACGCTCTCGACGCCGAGTACGCGAAGAAGCTCGGCGTCGAGACCGAGAACCTGCTCGTCTCGCAGCCCGACAACGGGGAGCAGGCGCTCGAGATCGCCGAGATGCTGATCCGCTCCGGCGCGATCGACGTCATCGTCGTCGACTCGGTGGCCGCCCTCGTGCCGAAGGCCGAGATCGAGGGCGAGATGGGCGAGGCGCAGATGGGCCTCCAGGCCCGCCTGATGTCGCAGGCGCTCCGCAAGCTGACCGCAATCGTCTCGAAGTCCAAGACGACCCTCATCTTCATCAACCAGATCCGCGAAAAGATCGGCGTCATGTTCGGGAACCCCGAGACGACGACCGGCGGGCGGGCCCTGAAGTTCTACGCCTCGATCCGCATCGACATCCGCCGCGTCGCCTCGCTGAAGGACGGCGAGACGGTCGTGGGCTCGCGCACCAAGGTCAAGGTGGTCAAGAACAAGGTGGCCTCGCCGTTTCGCCAGGCGGAGTTCGACATCAACTACGGCGAGGGAATCTCGCGGGAAGGCGAGCTTCTCGACATGGGGCTCGAGGCCAAGATCGTCGAGAAGTCCGGCGCGTGGCTCTCCTACGGCGACCTGCGGATCGGCCAGGGCCGGGAGAACGCCAAACAGTTCTTGAAGGAGAACCCCGAGCTCGCCAACGAGATCGAGATGAAGCTGCGCCGGCACCTGGGCCTTCTGCCGCCCGAGCCGGCCGACAAGACGCCGCCCGCGGCCGCCGCGGCGGAGGCCGCCAAGGAGAAGGTCCGCCGATGAGAACGGCGCGGCGAGCAAGCCCGCCGCGTTCGGGACCCCGCACTTCCGCGCGGAGCGACGCTTCCGCTTCTCACTGGATCTGCTGAAGCGGTCGGGGCGGTTTCTCTCTTTCTCGGGTCGTCCCCGCGACGAGATCTGCGATACTGCGTCCCCGATGCCGAGGCCACCGGTCCCGCGCGCCCGCTTCATCGCGGGCGCTTTTCTTTTGCTCGCGGGAAGCGTCGCCTCGGCCGACCCGCTTCGCATCGCCGCGCAGCGCCCCGACGCGGGCTGCCCCTCCGGCCGCGTTCTGGGGATCGTCTCGGCCGACGCCCGACCGGGCCTGCCGGAGGCGGCCGGCTGCTGTCTCGTTTTCGTGCGTGTCTCCGACCTTTCCGACGCGGCCCTGGACGACGCGGCTTCCCGGATCGCCGGGCTCGCCGGTGTGGCGGGCTACGACATCGAGATCCAGTCCCTGCCGGCGCCCGGCACCGCCGAGCTCGAGGTTCGTCTCCCCTACGCCATCAAGCTCCTTTCCTCGACCGCGCGGGCGGCCTCCCCGGCGGCCCAGGTCGCCTTCGACCTGACCGCCGGAGCCCCGTCGGGAACCGCCGTGACGCTCTCGGACGCCGAGGACCTCGGCGCCTACGCAGACGCCCTCGTGATCCGGCCGGGCCGGGGAAAGGCCGAGATCCCGGCGGTGCGCGACCGATGGATCCTCGAGCCCCGCGCCGCGGCCGGCTCCGCTCCGGGGGAGATCCTGCGGATTCTCGATCGGGAGATCGCCCGGACGCCCTCGATCACGCTGGTCGGCCTGCTGGCCGACCCGAAGCGCCCGCTCGCCGACGAGCAGTGGGCCTCGCTCGAGCGCCTGCAATCGTTCTGGACCGCCGACGTCTCGCACGATCCCACGCCGACCAGGGCGACGCGCGGGGACGGAAGCGCCGCCGTCGTTCTGCGCTTCTTCGACGCGAAGGCCTTCACGCCGATCCTGTTCCTGCCCGAGGACCCTGCCGGCGCCGTCTCGATCGAGCTTTCCGGAGGGCCGTTTGCGAAGGCGTCCGTTCTGAACCTGGAGACCGGCGCGCAGCGGGACTTCGACCTGACCGGCGCGGCCTCGCTGTCTCTGGATCTTTCCCGCGGACCCCTCGCCGCGGTGCTCCATCCCGCCGCCCGGTCGACCGGAGAGGCGCGGGCGGAAGTCGAGGTCGGAGCCGAGCGCCGGCTGACGGCCGAGGAGATCATCGCGCGCGAGCGCGCCTGGGACGCCGGCCAGCGGGAAAAGACGAAGACCTTCATCGCCGACCTGAAGACGTCGCTTCGGTTTCGCGTGGCGGACGTCAACGAGACGTTCGACCTGACGATTCGCGGGCCCTTTTACTTCGAGCGCGGCGGCTCGCCCGACTGGTCGTGGCACGAGTTCTACCTGAACGGCGTCCGCTGGAAGGGGCGGACGCTTCCGAAGCTGCCGATCCTGCAGCCCGAGAAAGTCACGACACTCCCTCTGGACATCCGGCTGACGGAGGACTACGCCTATGCGCTGAAAGGCGTCACCCGTCTCTCCGGCCGCCGGGCCTACGAGATCGCCTTCACGCCGAAGGCCTCCGTCGGCGAGAAGCCGATCTACCACGGCACCGCCTGGATCGACGCCGAGACCTTCGCCCTTCTGCGGCGCGACTCGGTCCAGGAGAACCTGAAGGGCGAGACCCTCTCCAACGTCCAGAGCGAGATCTACCGGCCCGTGCCGGGGCGGCCGGACGTCGTCCTTCCGCTGCAGATCAAGGGGCAGCAGGTCTTCTCGACGGCCGGGCGCACGACCGCGATCGAGCGCGACGCGGTAATGAGCGACGTGCGCGTGAATCCGCCCGACTTCGCCGCACGTCGCGCAGCCGAATACTCCTCGCAGTCCCAGATGATCCGCGACACGCCGGGTGGCCTGCGCTACCTGATGCCCGATCCGGCCAGGCCGGGCGAGCGCGTGGTCGAGGAGAAGGTCTCGCGCAAGTCCACCTTCGGCCTGCTCGGCGGCTTCTACGACAACTCGCTCGACTATCCGATCCCGCTGCTCGGCATCCAGCACTTCAACTTCGACCTGTGGGGCAAGGGCAAGCAGATCTCTCTCTTCTTCGGGGGAGCGCTCCTGACTCTGAACTACACGGACCCGGCCTTCGCCGGCAGCCGACTCGATCTCGGGGCAGACCTCTTCGCCGTGGCGTTCGCGTTCGGGGACGTCCCCTACCGCAACGGCAACGAGATCACGGGCGAGAAGATCAAGCACCTGCCGGCCGTCTTCCAGGCCAACGTCGGCTATCCGCTCGGGCCCTATCTCAAGGCCTCGCTCGGCCTCTTCTCGAAGTGGGACAACTACCAGCGAGACAAGGACACGCAGGCCGACTTCGTGACTCCGGTCGACACCTTTACCAACGGCGCCGAGGCGAGGCTGGTGGCGAACGTCTCCGGGTTCAACGCGACGCTGACCGGGTCCTACGCCAGCCGCGCGAGCTGGCCCTTCTGGGGCTTGCCCGACAACCCGGACTACTCGCCTTCCAAGAAGGACTACTGGAAGTACTCGCTCTCGCTTTCCAAGGACCAGTACTTTTCCGGATTCCGCAAGCTCCACGTCTCGGTGACCTATCTCGGCGGCACGGACCTCGACCGGTTCTCGAAATACGAGTTCGGCACCTTCTCGGGGCATGCCATCCATGGCTACCAGAGCGGGAGCCTGCGCAGCCAGGATGCCCTGCTGATGAACGTCTCCTACGGGCTGAATATCGAGAACATCATCCGGTTCGAGGGGTTCTACGACCAGGCGCTCCTGCGCGACGACTTCTCGGGGTTCCACGACACCTACTTCTCGGGAGCGGGCCTGATCGCCTCCTTGAACGGCCCATGGCAGAACTCGCTATTCCGCGGCGAGATCGGCATCCCGGTCGTTGGCCACGGCGTGCACGGGGTCGTCGTGGCACTCACGGTCCTGAAGCTCTTCTAGAACGGCGGCCGGCTCGGGGCTGTCCCGAACTCGGCGGTCTTTCGCGATCGGCCGGGACCGGCGGCATGACACGGCCCGAGCGCCTTGCTATATTGGTTTTCCCCGATGCCGGAGCCGATCCCCTTCCCCGCGGCCGTGACCCCGGTGCGCCGGGCGCTCCTTTCCGTCCACGACAAGACGGGCATCGTCGAGCTTGCCCGGGAGCTCGCGGCCCGCGGCGTGACCCTGGTCTCGACGGGGGGCACCGCTTCCCGCCTGAAGGAAGCGGGCATCGAGGTGGACCTCGTCGAGCAAACGACCGGCTTCCCGGAGATCCTCGGAGGCCGCGTCAAGACGCTCCACCCCCGAATCTTCGGCGGGGTGCTCGCCGACGACTCCCGGCCGGACCACGCCCGCGATCTCGCGACGGCCCGGATCGTCCCGTTCGACCTTGTCGTCGTGAACCTCTACCCGTTCGAAAAGACCGCGGCCTCGGACGCCTCGCCCGCGGAGGTCATCGAGATGATCGACGTGGGCGGGCCCGCCCTCGTGAGGGCCGCCGCCAAGAACCACGCGCGCGTCGCCGTCGTCGTCGAGCCGTCGGACTACGAGACGGTCATGGAGGAGATCCGAATCAGCGGCGGCACGTCGCTCGCGACGAGGGAGCGCCTGGCGGCGCGCGCTTTCGCGCGCACGGCGGCCTACGACGCCGCCATCGCGCGGCACCTGGAGGGCGCGGGGCCGTCGGACGACCCCTTCCCGGAGACCCTCGCGCTCGCCTTCGAGCGCGTGCAGACGCTGCGCTACGGCGAGAACCCCCACCAGCGCGCGGCCCTCTATCGGGAGCCGCAGGCTCCCGCGGACTCGATCGTCGGCTTCCAGATGCTCCAGGGCAAGGAGCTCTCCTTCAACAACCTGCTCGATCTCGATTCCGCCGTCGCCCTGGCTCGCGATTTCGACGGTCCGGCCGCCGTCATCGTCAAGCACAACAACCCCTGCGGCGCCGCGATCGGCGACACCATCACGGAGGCCTTCGGGCGCGCCTTCGCCTGCGATCCGCTCGCCGCCTTCGGGGGCATCATCGCGATCCGGGGGCGCGTGGACGGCGCCCTCGCCTCGCTCGTCCTCCAGCACTTCGTGGAGGTCGTCGCCGCCGACGACTTCACCGAGGAGGCGCTCGCGTTCTTCTCGAAGAAGCCGAACATCCGGCTGCTGCGCCTCCCGGTCTCACGCGCCCCGCGCGGCGGGCTCGACTGGAAGCGCATCGAGGGCGGCCTCCTCGTCGAGGACGCGGACTCCGAGCCCGACCCCTCTTCGGCCTGGCGGCTGCTCTCCGAGCGCAAGCCCACGGCGGTCGAGAGGGCGGCGTGCGAGCTCGCCTGGAAAGTCGTGCGGCGCGTCAAGTCCAACGCGATCGTGCTCGCCAACGCACGCCAGACGATCGGAATCGGCGCCGGGCAGATGAGCCGCGTGGACGCCTGCCGCCTCGCAGCCGTCAAGCCCGTGCTCCCGATCGTCAATTGCGGCGCGGCCTCCGACGCGTTCTTCCCCTTCCGCGACGGCCTCGACGTCCTGGCGGAAGCCGGCGTCACGGCCGTCGTGGCGCCCGGCGGATCGATCCGCGACCAGGAGATCGTGGCCGCCGCCGACGAGCATCAGATCGCCTTCCTGCAGGCCCCGCGGCGGCACTTCCGGCATTGACGGGGCCCCTTCTCGCCGCCCTGCTCGCCCTGCCGGGGGCGCAGCCCTCCGTTCCGGCGGCGGCAGAGGCCGCGCTTTCGCGCGCGGCCGCCCTCTACCTCGGAGCCGGCGCGCACGTCTCCTCCTTCGTCCAGACCTACACGCCGGCCGGCTTCGCCAACGCCCGGCGCGAGTCGGGCGAGGTCTGGATCCAGGCGCCGGAGCGGCTCCGCTTCGAGTACGCCGCGCCGGAAAAGAAGACCTTCACGTTCGACGACGGGGAGGGGCGCTTCTACTCGCCCGAGGACAAGCAGCTCACGATCAAGAAGCTCTCGGCCGAGGAGCGCGCGCGCCTGCCGATCGTCTTCCTGACCGACCGGGCGGAGCTTTCGCGCGACTACGCCATCTCCGTCGAAGCGGCCAACGGGGAGGGCGATCGGCTGCTCCTGCGACCCCGGGCGCCGCGTCCCGAGCTTGCGTGGCTGCGTTTCTCGATCGGCCCCGACGGCGCCGTCCGCGAGCTTTCCTACGAGGACGACGCCGGAAACCGGACCGAGTTCCGCTTCGAGCCGTGGCGCGCCGTCAAGGCGCGGCCCGAGGAGGACTATCGGGTCACGGGGCCAAAGGGGACGAGGGTGGTGGAGCAGTAGTCAGTAGTCAGTTCTCAGTAGTCAGTTCTCAGTTCTCAGTCCGGCTCCCCCAAACTGATGACTGACAACTGATAACTGACAACTGATAACTCGCATAGAATTCCCGGCGATGCCCCAGGACTTTTCCTTCGACGTCGTCAGCAAGGTGGACCTGCAGGAAGTCTCCAACGCCGTCCAGCAGGCCTCCAAGGAGATCGCGACGCGTTTCGACTTTCGGGGCAGCGCCTCGAAGATCGAGTGGAACGAGAAGGAGCTGGCCCTGACCCTGATCTCCGACGACGCCCACAAGCTCAAGTCCGTCGTCGACATCCTGGAGTCGAAGCTCGTCAAGCGCGGTGTGGCCATCAAGTCGCTCGATTTCGGGAAGGTGGAGGACGCCGCGGGCGGGACCGTGCGCCAGACGGTGAAGGTCCAGCAGGGGATCCCCTCCGAGAAGGCCAAGGACATCGTCAAGGCGATCAAGGACCGAAAGCTCAAGGTGCAGGCGTCGATCCAGGCGGATCAGGTTCGCGTGGCCGGGCGCAGCAAGGACGACCTGCAGGCCGCGATCGCGCTCTTGCGCGGGGCCGATTTCGGGCTGCCGCTGCAGTTCACCAATTACCGATGAGCGTTCTCTCCAACCGGCGTTTCGCCCGCGCCTACGACCTGATCGCCGACAAGCTCGCGCAGGTCGAGGAGGAGCTCCTGCTGCATTTCCGTTCGCCGATCCCGACGATCGACCGCATCGGCGCCTACCTCGCGCAGGGCGGCGGAAAGAGGATCCGCCCGGCCCTCCTGCTTCTCTCCGCGAGGCTCCTCGGCTACGAGAAGGGCGTCAAGGACGTCCGCTACGCCACGGTGGTCGAGTTCATCCACACGGCGACCCTCGTCCACGACGACATCATCGACGAGGCGAGCCTGCGGCGGGGGCGCACTTCCGCCAACGCCCGCTGGGGCAACAACCTCACGGTGCTCTTCGGCGACTACCTCTACACGAAATCGATGGGAATCGCCCTCGACGAGGGCGACCTGACAATCCTGAAGGTCCTCTCCGACACGACGCTCGCCATGATCGAGGGGGAGATCATCGCGATCGAGAAGATCGGCTCGATCCAGGTCACCCGCGAGGAGGCGCTGGAGATCATCCGGCGCAAGACGGCGGACCTCTTCGCGGCCGCCTGCAGGCTGCCGGCGCACTTCGCGCCGGGCGGAGACCTCTTCGCCGCCGAGCGCCTGGCCGAATACGGGCGCTGCCTGGGCGTCGCCTTCCAGCTCATCGACGACCTGCTCGACTACACGGGCAACGTCGAGGCGGTCGGCAAACCCGTCTTGAACGACCTGCGGGAAGGCAAGCTGACGATGCCGCTGATCCTCGCGCTTCCGCGGGCCTCCGCCGCCGAGCGCCAGAAGGTTGCCGCGGTCTTGAAGGAGCGGGAGTTCAAGAGCGTCTCGAGCGCGGAGGTCCTCGCGATCGCGGAGCGCTACGACGGAATCGCGGAGACGCGCGCGCTCGCGCGCGACTACGCTGGAGCCGCTCGCGTGGCTCTGGGCGCGTTTCCCGACTCGGACGCCAAGGGGGGACTGCTCCTGGCGACCGAGTCGGTCATCGACCGCGTGTCGTAGAAGCACTGAAGCGGCGCGGGTCGTG
>JBLMXY010000213.1:0-20181 GCA_050257975.1 Acidobacteriota bacterium | reverse complement strand
CGCGCGCGCCTCGTCCAACCCGAAGTGGGCCGCCGCAAGCTCGTGGGAGTGGTCGAGGGTCTCGCCCACGATGCCGGCGTTTCGCCCGGAAGCCCCGTATCCCGCGGTTTCCTGCTCGAGGATGACGACGTCGATCGCGGGCTCGAGCTCCTTCAGGAAGAGCGCGGTCCAGAGTCCCGTGAAGCCCGCGCCGATGATCGCGACGTCCGCCTTCCGGTCGCCCGAGAGGGGCGTCGCCTCGCGGGCCGGCCGCGTGGCGAGCCAGTAGCAGCTCGCTTCGACGGGCGCCCGCGCCGCCCCCGGCGCCCGGCCGTCAGAGCCGGTGCGCGCGGTAGACCTCCCCGAGCGAATCCTCCAGGGCCGAGAGGAAGCGGTCGAGCTCCGCAACGCTGATCGGCAGCGGCGGCTCGACGCGCAGCACGCGGGCGTTGATGTAGGTTCCCGAGATCAGGATTCCGCGGGCGAAGAGCGCCTTGGCCACCGCGTAGCCGAGGTCGTGGCTCGCAAACTCCATTCCGAGCATCAGTCCCCGTCCCCGCGCCCCCAGCAGGAGCTTCGGGTACTTGCCCGCCAGAGAGTTCAAGCGCGGGAGGAGATAGGCGCCCTTCTCCCCGGCCTGCCTGGGGAGCTCCTCCTCGATCAGGACGTTGATCGTCGCGATCGCCGCCGCGCAGCAGACGGGGTTGCCGCCAAACGTCGTCGTGTGGAGGAAGGGGTTGCCGATGTACTTCTCCCACGTCCGGGGCGTTCCGACGCAGGCGCCGATCGGCATCACGCCGCCGCCGAATCCCTTGCCGAGCGCCATCAGGTCGGGGGCGACGCCGTCGTGCTCGCAGCAGAACATCTTCCCGCTGCGCCCCATGCCGCTCTGCACCTCGTCGAACACGAGAAGGGCTCCGTACCGGTCGCAGATCTCCCGGGCCGCGGCGAGGTATCCCGGGGGGGCGACGTTGATGCCGCCCTCGCCCTGAATCGGCTCGAGGACCACGGCGGCGACCCGGTCGCCCGAGAAGTCGCCGCTGGCGACGACCATCCGCAGCGCGTCCACGTCCCCGAAAGGCACGTGCGTCCAGCGCTTCAACGGGAGGAACGGCTCGCGGAACATCGCCTTGGACGTGCCGCCGAGCGAGCCGAGCGATTTCCCGTGGAACGCGCCGATGGCCCCCACGAAATGATGCCGCCCGGTCGTCAGGATCGCCATCTTGAGGCAGGCCTCGACCGACTCCGTGCCCGAGTTGGTGAAAAAGGAGTACTGCAGGTCTCCCGGCGTGATCGTCGCGAGGAGCCGGGCGAGATAGGTCCTCAGCGGGTCGATCAGCTCCTGCGAATGGATGGCCTGCCGCTCGAGCTGCTCGCGCACCGCCTTCAAGACCTTCGGATGGCGGTGGCCGGTGACGTAGATGCCGAACCCGCCGAGCATGTCGAGGAACTCCTTGCCCCGGACGTCGCGGAAGACGGCGCCTTCATCCCGCCACTCGACGGCCGTGTAGTCCGTCGAGACGGACTTGCGGTACTCGAGGAACCCCGGGTTCACGTATTCCGTCCAGTTGCGGACGGACTCCTCGATGACCCGATCCTGCTCGGACGGCGTGAGCGTCTTCTTTCCGATCAGGTCGAGGACGTAGGCGGATTCCTCGCGCGCCGCCTTCAGGTCTTGAGGCATGGAATCGGCTCCTGTCGCGTGGATTGACCGGGGCTATCTCGACTTCACCTGGGTCCAGACCTCATCATATAGCTTGAGATCCGGACCCAGGTCCCGGAGAAACTCGAGCTTCTCCATGATGGCGGGCGACGGGTAGATGGCGGGGTTCTGCAGGTCGTTCGGGTGGATGAAAGGCATCGACGCGCGGTTGGGCGTGGCGTATTGATTGAAGTTCGAGACGCGCGCCCCGGTCTCGGCCTCCAGAATGTAGTTCAAGAACTTCTCGGCCATGTCGCGGTGAGGCGCCTTGATCGGGATCGCCATGTTGTCCATCCAGATCTCGCCGCCCTCCTTCGGCACGAAGAACTCGGTCTCGGGATCCTCGCGTGTTCCCCTCACGGCATCCCCGTTGTAGGACATCGCCGCGGCGACGCCCTTCGCGAGCACCCGGTTCTTGCCGCCGACGCCGCCCTCGAACCCCGCGGAACGGCGCTTCGCCTCGAGTAGCGTGTCGCGCGCCTCGACCAGCTCGCGGGGGTCCGTGCTGTTCAGGGAATGGCCGCGGTACTTCAGCGCGGCGCCGATCGTCTCGCGAATGCCGTCCATCAGGAGGAACGAGCCCGGCTGCCGCGCGGGATCGAAGAGAAGGCCCCAGGTGCGCTCGGGCGGCGGCCCCGGCTTCTTGCGCAGGTAGATCCCGACGGTGCCCCACTGGTACGGCGCCGTGTAGCGGTTGCCCGGATCGAACGGGGGGCCCGCAAAGCGCGGGTCGATGTTGGCGAGGTTGGGCACGTTCTCGTGGCGAATCGGCTGCAGGAGATTCAAGCGAAGCAGCACCGGCACCACGTAGTCCGAAGGCGTGATGACGTCGTAGAGGGACGAGCCGCCCTGCTGGAGCTTGGCCATCATGCTTTCCAGGTCCTCGAAGACGTCGAGGGTCACCTTGCAGTCGAAACGCCTCTCGAAGTCCTGGACGACCCGCGGGTCGATGTACTCGCTCCACATGAGCAGGTTCAGGCGGTGTTTCGGCGCGGCCGCCCGCGTCCACAGAAACGCCCCCGCGGCGACGACGAGGACCGCCTGGAAGGCGCGCACGCGCGCCCGCGGCGGCAACGCCATCAGGAGCGTCCCCCCGATCGAAGCGAGCACGATGAGCGTCGAGAGGGCGTTGATGTCGGGCGTGATGCCGCGCTTGACGGAGGAATAGATGAGGATCGGGAGCGTCGTCGAGCCGGGGCCGGCCGTGAAGAAGCTCACGACGAAGTCGTCCAGCGACAGCGTGAACGCCAGCAGCGCTCCCGCGACGATCCCGGGCGCGATCAGGGGCAGCGTCACGTGGCGGAACGTCTGCCATCCGTCGGCCCCCAGGTCCCGCGCCGCCTCCTCGATCGCGGGATCCATGCCGGCCATGCGCGACCGCACGACGATCGCCACGAACGGGATCTGGAAGGTGATGTGCGCGAGGATCATCGTCGGCAGTCCCAGCTCGAAGAGCCCCGTCCAGCCGCGCAGCAGCGCGAAGAAGAGAAGCATCGCCACCGCCATGACGATGTCCGGGATGACCACCGGGATGTACATGAGCCAGGAGAAGAGCCTCTTGCCCGGGAAGACGTAGCGCGAGAGGCCGTACCCGAGCATCGTTCCGAGCAGCGTCGACACCGCGGTGCTCGCCACCGCCAGCACCACCGTGTTCTCGGCCGCGACGATCTTGTCCGGGCTCTTCAGGAGGGTGGCGTACCACTGCGTCGTGAAGCCGCTCCAGACCATGCCGTAGCGCCGCGCATTGAAGGAGTAGAGCGTCACGACGGCGATCGGCGCGTAGAGGAAGACGTAGGTCACGGCGGCTGAGACCCAGAGCGGCAGGGACAGGCGTCTCACAGCAGCTCCTGGCCCCGCTCTCCGGCCACCCGCGCGTAGATCCAGAGCCCGCCCAGCACGACGGCCATGCCGACCAGCGCCAGAGCCGACCCGAACGGCCAGTCGCGGCTCGGCCCGAACTGCTGCTGGATCGCGTTGCCCAGCAGGGCCGTCTTGGCCCCCCCCAGCAGGTCCGGAATCACGAACTGCCCGGCCGCCGGGATGAAGACCAGGACGATCCCGGCCACCAGCCCCGGCATCACCTGGGGCAGGATCGCGTGCCGAAAGACGCGGGGCCCGTCGGCGCCGAGATCCATCGCGGCCTCCGCGATCGACCAGTCGAGCTTCTCGACCGCCGTGTAGAGCGGAAGGACGAGAAACGGCACGTAGGCGCAGAGCATCCCGATGTACACGGCGAAGGTTCCCGGATAGAGGGCCTGCCCCGCCGCAACGAGCCCGATTCCGGCCAGGAGCCGCGCGAGGACGCCCTCGGGCGCGAACAGGATCTGCCAGGCGTAGGTGCGGATCAGCAGGTTCGTCCAGAAGGGGACGATGACCAGCGTCAGGGCGACGTTCTTCAGCCTGGCAGGCAGCCCCGCGATGAAGAAGGCGAGCGGAAAGGCCGCCACGACGCAGGCCGCCGTCGTCCCGGCGGCGAGCAGAAGGCTCCGCAGGATGATCAGCGGGTAGAGCGGCTCGAACCCGAAGATGCCGAACCCGGCCAGCCGCAGGTAGTTCTGGATCGTCACCGGCCGGCCGATCTCTCCGCTCGGCCCGCGCGTCAGGAAGGCGATGACGCCGACGGCGGCGAGCGGCGCCAGCAGGAACAGGCTGACCCAGAGGATCGCGGGCCCGCTCGTGGCCGCCGAGCGGGCGAGCTGGCCGGCCCGAGTCAGGCGCTCGCCGAAGCGGATCTCCGCGCCTTCGCGGCGGGCCATCAGTCCTCGAGCACGACGAGGGCGGAGGCCGGCAGGAAGGCCACCGCGGAATCGCCCACCGCATAGGCCGGCGAGCCGGCGCCTGCGTTCATGGCGTAGGCCGTCAGCTGCGTCGCACCGGCTTCGAGGACGTAGTGCGTCTCCGATCCGATGTAGATCAGTTGCACGACCCGAACCGGGACGCGGTTCTCGCCCGGCGCCTCCGCGCTCGGAAGCACGGCGACCTTCTCCGGGCGGATCGCGAGGCTGAAGGAATGCCGGCTCGCCGCAGGCGCGTCCTGTGCCTCGACGCGCAGGCTTCCGACTGGCGTGTCGACCACGGCGCTCTCGCCGCGGCGCTCGCGAACCGACGCCTCGAGGACGTTGCAGGAGCCGAGAAACTGGCCGACGAAGCGCGTGCGCGGGCGCTCGTAGAGCCTGCGCGACTCGTCGAGCTGCTCGATCCGGCCGGCGCGCATCACGGCGATGCGGTCGCTCATGACGAGGGCCTCCTCCTGGTCGTGCGTGACGTAGACGAAGGTCATCCCGAGCCGCCGCTGCAGGACCGACAGCTCGACCTGCAGCTCCTTGCGAAGCTTCAGGTCCAGGGCGCCGAGCGGCTCGTCTAAGAGCAGGACCTGCGGCTCGTTGATCAGGGCGCGCGCGAGGGCGACCCGCTGCTTCTGCCCGCCGGAGATCTCCGCCGGCTTCCGGTCCGCGAGCGGGGCGATCTGGACGAGCTCCATGGCGCCGGCCACCCGGCGATCGATCTCGGCCGGAGCGACCTTCTTCATGCGCAGGCCGAAGGCCACGTTCTCGCGCACCGAGAGGTGCGGGAACAGGGCGTAGGACTGGAAGACCGTGTTGACGGGGCGGCGGTGAGCCGGAATCTCGCGGGCGTCCACCCCACCGATCCGGATCGACCCCGCGTCGGGCAAGTCGAGGCCCGCCAGGATCCGGAGCAGCGTCGTTTTTCCGCACCCCGAGGGCCCGAGCAGCGAGAAGAACTCCCCCTGCCGGACGGTCAGGGAGACGTCGTCCAGGGCCGTGTGCTCGCCGAAACGGCGTCGGACTCGCTCGACCTCGATCGCCGGGCGCTCGGGAACCGCCGGCCCCTGCCCGGCTGCCATCGATGCCGTCATTCTCACCCCCCGGAAAACGGGCGCATCCTACCACCCGCTCTCGGGAGGAAATCGCACAGCCTCAGCACGTTACCGGCGCCACCCCTCTCCGGCCGGGGACCCCGTGATAGGCTAGCCGCGAGCCCATTCGGGTTCCTCTTCACGACCTTATAAGGTCAGCGCCCATGTCTCGCTCCATCGTCTTGAAGACCGCCGTCCCGGGCCCCCGCTCGCTCGCCCTCGCCGCCCGGCGCCAGGCGGCGGTGGCGGCCGGGATCTTCCACGCCACGCCCATCTTCGCGGACCATGCCGAGGGCGCCCTGCTGACGGACGTGGACGGGAACACGTTCATCGACTTCGCCGGCGGCATCGGGACGTTGAACGTCGGGCACACGAACCCCGAGGTCGTCCGGGCGGCCTCCGCACAGCTGGCGCGGTTCACGCACACCTGCTTCAGTGTCGCGCCCTACGAGGGCTACGTCGCGGTCGCCGAGAAGCTGAACCGGATCACGCCGGGCTCCTTCCCGAAGAAGACGATGCTCGTCAACAGCGGAGCCGAGGCGCTTGAGAACGCCGTCAAGATCGCCCGCAGCTTCACGGGGCGCGAGGCGGTCGTCGTCTTCGACCATGCCTTCCACGGCCGGACGCTCCTGACGATGAGCATGACGAGCAAGGTGCGCCCCTACAAGTTCGGCTTCGGTCCCTTCGCGCCCGAGGTCTACCGGCTCCCCTACCCGTATCCCTATCGCAGCCCCTTCGCCGACGCCGCGGCGTATCGGGAGGCCGTCGAGGAGTTCTTCCTCACCCAGGTCGCCGCGGAAAAGGTCGCCTGCATGGTCCTGGAGCTCGTGCTCGGCGAAGGGGGCTTCGTCGTCGCGCCGCAGGAGGCGGTCGCGTTCCTGGCGCGCTTCTGCCGCGAGCACGGCATCCTGCTCGTCATCGACGAGGTGCAGACGGGCTTCGGGCGGACGGGACGGATGTTCGCCTGCGAGCACTACGGCATCGAGCCGGACCTGGTGACCACGGCCAAATCGATCGCGGGGGGGTTGCCGCTGTCCGCCGTGACCGGGCGGGCCGAGGTGATGGACCGGGCTCCCCTCGGAGGCCTCGGCGGCACTTACGCGGGCAATCCCGTCGCCTGCGCCGCGGCGCTGGCGGCAATCGAGTTGATGGAGGAGGCCCGGCTGCCCGAGTGCGCCGCCGAGATCGGAAGGAGGGTCGAGGAGCGCTTCCGCGCCTTTTTCGACCGGTTCCCCTTCATCGGCGAGGCGCGGGGACTGGGCGCGATGCGCGCGCTCGAGCTCGTGAAGGATCGGGAAAGCAAGGAGCCCGACAAGACGCGCGCCGACCTGGTCCTGCGGAAGGCTTGCGAGACCGGCCTGATGGTGCTCTCCGCGGGCACCCACGGCAACGTGATCCGCACGCTGATGCCGCTCGTGATTTCCGACGACCAGCTCGACGAAGGCCTGGAGGTTCTCGAGCGTGCGCTGGCGTAAACGGCGTTTCTTCTTCTCGGTCGCCGACTCCTAGCCGGCCGCGAAGGGAGGGAACTTGGGATCCTCGGGACTCGGCGGCGCGCCACCGGCCACGGTCCCTGCGCCCGGGCTCGGGCCCCGGACCAATCCCGGCCCTCCCGCGGACGCGGCGAGCGCCCGCCCGGAAGCCTCTTCACGAACGGGAAGCGGGGTCACCATGGACACCACGGAAATTCTGAAGGAATCCCAGCGCTGGCTGGACGTCATCTCGGCGCCGCAGCTCACCGACGAGCAGAAGGCGAGGATCGTGGCCGACACGGTCGACAACTTTTCCTTCTATTACAACCGGGGCTACCTCGATTACCGCAAGTCGGTCGTCGAGATGCGGGAGAGCCCCGCGCTCGAGTGGGAAGGCCGGGGCTCCACGTTCCGCGACATCATGGGCCGCGAATTCATCGATTGCCTGGGCGGCTACGGGATCTACAGCGCGGGAATCCGGCACCCGAAGATCGTCAAGGCCGTCGCCGACCAGCTCGCCCGCATGCCCCTCTCGAGCCAGGAGCTGCTCGATCCGCTGCGCGGCGCCCTGGCGGAGCTTCTGGGAGAGATCGCGCCGGGCGACCTGCAGTACTCCTTCTTCATCAACAACGGCACGGACGCCATCGAGGGGGCGATCAAGCTCGCGCGCCTCTTCACCGGGAAGTCGAACTTCATCTCCTCGCTGCGCGGGTTCCACGGCAAGAGCTGCGGCTCGCTGTCGCTGCTCGGCAGGTGGGAGTACCGGGAGCCGTTCCTGCCGCTGCTGCCCGGCATCCAGTTCGTCGAGTTCGGCGACGCGGACGCGGTGATCGATGAGCTCTACAAGGCCGACGCGACGAGCAAGGGGGTCGCCGCGGTGATCATGGAGCCGGTCCAGGGCGAGGCGGGAGCCGTCGTGCCGCCCGACGACTTCTGGCCCCGCATCCGCAAGGCGTGCGACGAGTACGGCGCCCTGCTCATCGCCGACGAGGTTCAGACGGGCCTCGGGCGGACCGGCAAGATGTTCGGGGTCGAGCATTGGAAGACCGTGCCGGACATCATGTGCCTGGGCAAAGCTCTGGGAGGCGGCGTGATGCCGCTGTCCGCCTTCATCTCGACGCCCAAGATCTGGAGCGTCCTCGAGACGAACCCCTTCATCCACACCTCGACCTTCGGCGGGAACCCCCTCGCCTGCGCGGCCGGAATCGCCGCCGTCAACGTCACGCTCGAAGAGAACCTTCCCGGGCAGGCGGCGCGAAAGGGAAAGTACTTCCTGGGACAGTTGATCGCCCTGCAGCTCTCCTACGACCGCATCATCCGCAAGGCGCGGGGCAAGGGGCTCCTGCTCGGCCTCGAGTTCGCCAACAAGGACATCGGCTACAGGGTCGTCTCGGGGCTCTTCAAGCGGGGAGTCCTCGTCGCCGGAACGCTCACCAACTCGAAGGTGGTGCGCATCGAGCCGGCCTTGAACATCCCCGACGCCCTGATCGACCGGGTCCTCGACGTGCTGGAAGACACCCTCAAGGAGGTCGACCAGGCGACGCCCGACATCACGCCGGACGACGACGACTAGGAGCGCCACGCCGATGCGGGTCGTCCTCCTCGGCGCGGCGGGCGCCATGGCCTCGGTGGCGCTTCGGGACCTTCTCGAGCTCGCTCCGCACGCCTCGATCACCCTGGCCGACCGGCGGCCGGTCGCTTCGCCCGACCCGCGGGTCACGACGGCCACGGTGGACGTGCGCGACGAGGAGGCGACCGCGCGCCTGCTCGACGGGCACGACGCCGTCCTGAACTGCGTCACCTACTACTTCAACGTCCCCGTCATGCGCGCGGCGCTTGCCGCCCGCGTGCCCTACGCGGACCTGGGCGGGCTCTACCACGGCACCCTTCAGCAGCTCGCGCTCGACGAAGCCTTTCGCAGGGCCGGCGTCCCGGCCCTGCTCGGCATGGGATCGACCCCGGGCATCACCAACGTCATGGCGGGCGCGCTCGCCCGAGGGTTCGAGACGGTCGAAGCGGTCCACGTCCGGGTGGGGTGCATCGACCGCAAGGCCTCCGGCCCCCTGCCCGTGCCCTATGCCCTGGACACCGTCCTCGACGAGTTCTCCCTGGAGCCGATGGTCCTGCGGCGGGGCCGGGCCGTTGCCGTCGAGCCCGGAAGCGGAGAAGAAGAAATCGCGTTTCCCGAGCCGGTCGGCAAGGCGCGGGCCATCTACACTCTCCATTCCGAGGTCGCCATGTTCCCGAGGTCGTTTCCGGGGCTTCAGGAGGCGAGCTTCAAGGTCGCCTTCGAGCCCGAGTTCGCGCGCAAGATTCGGTTCCTGGTCGAGATGGGCTTTGCGTCCCGGGAGAAGCTCGTCGGCGATGCCTCGCCGCGGGAGATGCTGCTCGCCGTCGCGGGCCGTCAGCCTCCCGCCGCCGGAGCGCCGGACGACTGCGACGTCTTGCGGGTCGACGTGACCGGCCGCCGGCAAGGGAAGCCCGCAACGGCGCGTGCCGAAATGACCGTCCATCCGCATCCGGGCTGGGGAGTCCCGGCCGGGGCCCTCGACACGGGCGTGCCCCTGTCGATCGCCGGCCAGCTGCTGGCCAACCGGACGATCTCCCAGCCGGGAGTGCTCTACCCCGAGACCGCCGTGCCGCCCGCCCTCTTCTTTCGGGAGCTCGAGCGGCGCGGCATGCGCGCCCGATTCGATCCGCCCCCCGAGGGCAAGGAGGCACGAGCGTGAGCATCGAATCGATCAATCCGACGACGGGTGCCCTCCTACGGCGCTTCGAGCCCCACACTCCCGAGGAAGTGGACCGGCGGCTCGATTCCGCCCGGACCGCCTTTCTCAACTGGAGGCAGACGCCCTACGCGGAGCGGACGGCCTACATGAAACGGGCGGCCGAGCTGCTCGAGACGGAGAAGCCGCGCTGGGGCGAGCTGATGACGGTCGAGATGGGAAAGCCCATCGGGGCGGCGATCGCCGAGGCGGAGAAGTGCGCCTGGGTCTGCCGGTACTACGCGGAGAACGCCGAGCGATTCCTGGCCGACGAGCCGGTCGAAACCGACGCCTCCCGGAGCTTCGTGCGCTACCAGCCTCTCGGGACGGTGCTCGCCGTCATGCCCTGGAACTTCCCCTTCTGGCAGGTCTTCCGCTTCGCGGCTCCGGCCCTGATGGCGGGCAACGTCGGGCTCTTGAAGCACGCCTCCAACGTCCCGCAGTGCGCCCTGGCGATCCAGGAGATCTTCCAGCACGCCGGTTTCCCGGAGGGAACCTTCCAGACGCTGCTCATCGGGTCGAGCCGGGTCGCGGCGCTCGTCGCCGACGCACGCGTGCAGGCGGTCACCCTCACGGGCAGCGAGGCGGCGGGTGTGGACATCGGCCGGGCCGCGGGCGCGGAGTTGAAGAAGGTCGTCCTGGAGCTCGGGGGAAGCGATCCCTTCCTCGTCCTGCCGAGCGCCAACCTCGAGGCCGCGGCCGCGACCGCCGTCAAGGCCCGCACGATCAACAACGGGCAGTCGTGCATCGCCGCCAAGCGCTTCCTCGTGCAACAGGACGTCGCGGCCGAGTTCGAGGGCCGCTTCGTCGAGCAGATGTCCAGGCTGAAGGTCGGCGACCCGATGGATCCGTCGACCGACGTCGGCCCTCTCGCCACCCCGGCCATCCGCACCGAGGTCCACGAGCAGGTCCGCAAGACCGTCGCGGCGGGAGCGCGGCTTCTGCTCGGCGGCCGGCCGCTCGACCGTCCGGGCAACTTCTACGCGCCGACGGTCCTCGCCGACGTGCCCGCGGGAAGCCCCGGCGCCGAGGAGGAGATCTTCGGGCCAGTGGCCAGCCTCTTCCGCTTCGGAAGCCTCGAGGAGGGCGTGGCGCTCGCCAACGCGACGCGCTTCGGCCTCGGCGCTTCCGCGTGGACCAACGACCCCGCCGAGCGCGAGCAGCTGATCTCGGGAATCGAGGCGGGCGCCGTCTTCATCAACGGGATGGTCAAGAGCGATCCGAGGCTGCCCTTCGGGGGCGTGAAGCACTCCGGATTCGGCCGCGAGCTCTCCGTGCACGGCATCCGCGAGTTCGTCAACGTGAAGACCGTCTGGGTGGCCTGAGAGGAGTCGTCGGTCATCGGTTGTCAGTCGTCAGTTTCGGAACGGACCCGGGCTGAGAGCAGTCGTCAGTTTTCAGTCGTCAGTCGTCAGTTTCGGAAGAGACCTCCGAACTGATAACTGACAACCGATAACTGATAACTGACAACTGACAACTACCCTTTGAACAGCGTCCTCGCGTCCACGAAGCAAAGCGAGTTGCCGAAGGGGTCTTCCGCGTAGAAGGAGCGCTCGCCCCAGGGACGCGTGACGATGCCGCCGCCGGGCTGGCCGTGCACGTCTTCCGCGGAAAGGCAGCGCAACTCCCGGGCTCGCGTGAAGACCCGGTCCAGATCGCGAACCGAGAGATAGATCGTCGGGATCGGCTGGGGCCGCCCCGGGCCGAGCGAGACGTCGAGAACGGCGAGAATGACCGGCCCGCAGTCGAAGTGACAGCGTTCCCCGCCGACCCTTCGGCCCTCGACGCCGAGCAGCCTCGAATAGAAGGAGGCCGCCCGCTCCAGGTCCGTGACGTGGACGGCGACGCGAAAGAGCCTCGGCCGTTCGGACCGGGGCGCGGTCTTTCTCGCCGAGCGCCTCGCGGGAGCCGGTTTCCTGCCCGCGGCTCCTCTCGCCGCGGATCGCGCGCGCTTCACGACGGCAGGAAGCTCGCGCCGACCGTCTGCGCGATGCGCGCCATGACGTGCTTGACCTGGGTGTAGTCCTCCAGGGCGTACATCGACATGTCCTTGCCGTAGCCGGACTGCTTGTACCCGCCGTGCGGCATTTCGGAGACGAGCGGCAGGTGGTCGTTGATCCACACCGTCCCGAAGCGAAGCCTGCGCGCGGCGTTCAACGCGCGGTTGACGTTCGACGTCCAGACCGAGGCCGACAGGCCGTAGTCCACGTCGTTGGCCCAGCGGATGGCCTCCTCGTCGTCGGCGAAGGGAGTGACCGTGAGGACGGGGCCGAAGACCTCCTTCTGGACGATCTCGTCGGACTGTCGGGCATTGGCCACGACCGTGGGCCGGTACCAGAACCCGCGTCCCTCCCCCGCCTTGCCGCCGGTCAGGACGGCCACGTGCCCGGTCTCGACGGCCCGCTCGACGAACCCCGAGACGCGCTGGCGCTGCTCGGCGGACACCAGCGGCCCCATGGCCGTCGCCTCGTCGCGGATGTCCCCGACGACCACCGACTCGACCGCGGGCACCAGATCCGCGAGCAGCCGGTCGTAGATGCGCCGCGAAGCATACAGGCGGCAGGCCGCCGTGCAGTCCTGTCCGCTGTTGGCGAAACCCGCCACCTTGACGCCGTTGATGACGAGCTCCGGGTCCGCGTCGTCGAAGATGACGACCGGGGCCTTGCCGCCGAGCTCGAGGTGCACCTTCTTCAACGTCGCGGAGGCCGTCTTCGCGATCTCCTTGCCCGTCGCGACGTCTCCCGTGAGCGACACCATGTTGACCCTCGGGTGTCGGACCAGCCCGGCGCCGACGGGCTCGCCGTCGCCCGTGATGACGTTGAAGACGCCCGGCGGGAAGAGGTCCGCCGCGAGCTCCGCCAGGCGCAGGGAGGTCAGGGGCGTGTTCTCCGACGGCTTCAGGATCACGGCATTGCCCGCCGCCAGCGCCGGCCCGATCTTCCAGATCGCCATCATCAGCGGGTAATTCCAGGGGGCGATCGAGGCCACGACGCCGACCGGCTCCCTGCGGGTCATGCTCGTGTAGCCGGCCAGGTACTCGCCCGCCGCCTTGCCCTCGAGGCACCGGCAGGCGCCGGCGAAGAAGCGAAGATTGTCCACCAGGAAGGGGATCTCCGAGCGCGCGAGCGCGATCGGCTTGCCGACGTTGGAGGCCTCCAGTTGCGCGAGCTCTTCCGCGCTCGACTCGATGCGGTCGGCGAGCTTCAGGAGCAACAGGCTTCGCTCGGCCGGTGTCGTGTCCGCCCACTTCTCGAAGGCCCGCGCGGCGGCCTCCACGGCCCGGTCCACGTCCTTCTCCGAGCCCTGCGGCACGCTCGCGATCTTCTCCTCCGTCGAGGGATCGAGGATCGACGCCTCCCGGCCCTCGACCGCGGCGACCATCTGGCCGTTGACGAAGTTCTTGTACGTCTTCATCGAGAGTTCTTTCCGGCCGCCGCTAGAAGCTTGCGCGCAGGCCGAGCCGCAACGTCCTCGGCGACTGCCAGGTATTGGCCTTGCCGTAGTGCGTGTTCGTCGGTTCCGGGGACTCGTTGTCGGCCTGATCGAGAGCCCAGACCTGGTCCTTGCTCGCGATCTGCTGCCGGTTGAGAAGGTTGAAGAGGTCCGCGAGCACGTGCAGCGTCACCGGGCCGAGCCGCAGGCCGTAGTCGAGGTGGGCGTCGATCTCGTAGGTATCGGGCGTCCGGCCCTCGCTGCCGCGTGGGGTGAGGAAGAGCTCCGGTCCGGCGTAGTTGTTCCACCAGCCGATGCGCGACAGAGGGGTTCCCGTCTGATAGTACCCGGACGCCGAGAGGGTCAGGCCGAACGGGAAGACGTAGGCCGCCTGGAGCTTGGCCTGGTGCTGGCGGTCGAGCGTCAGGTTGCCGTAAGCGTTGACCTGGAACTCCGGATAGTCGAAGTCGTCGGTGATGTTCGGGTCCTTGGCGAAGAACCCTCCGATCGCGCGGAAGGCCCCGTCGTAGTTGCCCTTGAGCGTGCCGTACAGGTAGCTCGCGTACATCATCCAGTGGTCGGAGAGGCGTTTCTGCCCCGTCACCTCGACGCCGCGGAAGTACCTTCGGGCCGGCCCGAACTGCGGTGCCGGCTGGCAGTCGCCCGCGAGGCAGACCTCGGTCGAGAACCCGGGATTGAAGAAGGCGTAGTTGTCGCAGGTGTCCGAGGGCACGCACGTGTCCTCGATGATCCTCCGGAGGCTGCGATAGATGCCGCGCACGCCCACCGACCAGTTCGCGCCGACCTGCCGCTCGACGCCGAAGACGATCTCGTCCGCGTAGGGCGAGCGGATGTTCGGGTCGACCGCATCGACGAGCTTGCCCCGGATGACGCATTCGTTGTCGATCTCGTCGGTCACCCTCTCCGCCTCGTGGTCGCAGGCCGCGCTCACGGGGTCGAAGTTGTACGTCGCGCCGTCCCGCTCGCCGTTCAGGGAACGGATGTTCATGTCGAGCGGGATGATCGGGATGAAGTGGCCATACGAGCCCGAGACCTTGGTCTTGCCGTCCTTCAGGACGTCCCACGCGAAGCCCACGCGCGGCGAGAAGTGATCGATGTTGATGTACGTGACGTCGTTCAGGCCACGGATGAGCTGCTTCTCCCATCGCACGCCCGCGTTGATCGTCAGGTTGGAAAGGACGTTCCACCGGTCCTGGGCGTAGGCCGCGAAGATGTCGTGCTGCGGAGTGGCGATGACCGGCGCCGTGACCGGATCGTCGATCGTCGAATCCGGGCTCGCATAGAAAGAGTGGAAGTAAACCGGGCGCCCGAGCGGGTCGTCCTCGTACGCGGGCAGGATCGTCACGAACTGCCCCCCGCTGTAGTTGCGGAAGACGTCGGAGTTGACCCTCTCGAACTCGCCGCCGAATTTGATGTCGTGATTTCCCACGAAGGCATTGCCGTTTGCGCGGTAGTCGTAACGGGTGAACTTCTTCGTGTCGAACAGGCCGTCTCCGTTCGAGCCGCCGAAGCCTCCGGATGCGATGGGAGTGTCCCCCTGGTTGTCGACGTAGTAGATCGCGCCGCCGTCGGGGCCCGGCAGAGTCGAAGTGTTTTCCCGGTGGTAGCCGAACTGAGCCGTCACGAGCCAGCGGGGAGACAGGATGCCCTCGTACCGGGCCCCGAAGTCGGTCCCCCCGACCGAGACGGTTCCCTCGTACGTCGAGGGCGGCCCGATCACCGGCCCGACCGCGCCCTCGTCGTCGGTGGGATCGCCGAACACGGTTGCGATCAGCGAGTGCTGGTCATTGATGCGCCAGGTCAGCTTGCCCGAGTAGAGGTTGCTCGTCGTCGTCACGTCGGTGTTGGTTCCGATGACTTCCTCCGGTCCCTGCGTGATCTGCGTGTCCTGCGTGTTGCGCACGTGATCGTAGGCGCCGAAGAACCAGAGCCGGTCCTTGACGGCGTAGCCGCCGATGTCCACCCCGAAATCCGACTTGCTGAAGCCGGTCGGGATGCCCGCCGACGTCAACTCGTCGAGGTGCTTGCTGTTCGCCTGGATCTTGTCGTGGTCGAGGTATCCAAACGCGTCGCCGTGGTACTCGTTGCCGCCGGACTTCGTCACCACGTTCAGGATGCCGCCCTGGGCGCCGCCATACTCGGCCTCGTAGCCGCCCGACTTGAACTCGACCTCCTGGATGAACTCGAAGTTCAGGACCTTGCCCTGGTTGCCGATCTCGACACCGGTCGTGTTGGCGCCGTCCACGAGGTAGCTGTTCTCCAGGCCCGTCGAGCCGTAGACCGTCATGGAGGTATTCCGGGAATCGGACTCGTCGGTGTTCACCCCGCTCGCCAGCTGCGCCACGGAGGCGTAGTTTCGCCCGGTCGGCAGGGCCTGAAAGACCCTGGAGTTGATGTTGCGACCCGCCGTGGTCGATTCGATCTCGACCGTGCCGGCCTCGGCCGTCACGGCAACCTTCTCGGTGGCGACCGGAAAGATCTCGAACCGCATCGAGACGCTCTGCGCGAGCCCGAGGGCGATCGTCTGGCTCTTCGGTCCGAAGCCCTGCAGGGTCGCGGAGACCGTGTAGGTGCCGGGCGGCAACAGGGTCAGGTTGAATCGGCCCTCCGCGTCCGTCGTCGAGGTGCGGCTGCCCTGGAGACTGGGGCTCTTCGCCTCCACGGCGACGCCGGGCACGGGCGTGCCTTGCGTCTCGACGGTCCCTCGAATCGATCCGGTGGTCTGCGCGGCGGTGGCGGAGGCGAGAAGCAGGAGCACGAAGGCGCACCCGAGTGCCGCAGCGTGCTTGGTCATGTTGCCGGCTCCTTCTGTTTTTTCGGGGATTTCCGTCCGGCAGAGGCTTTCACTGGCCGGGGGGCAGTGTCAAGATCGCCCGGCGCCCGGGGTCCTCGACAAGGCCGCTCCCGAAGCGTGTACCATTTCGGCTCATGAGCGACGGCTCGAACCGCTGGCCCTCCCGGCAGGAGGCCGAGGGGATCCTCTTCGAGTTCACCAAGTCGGAGGCGCTTCGGCGTCACGGTCGCGCCGTCGAGGAGGTCATGCGCGCCTACGCGCGCCGCTTCGGCGTAACCGATCCCGACGAGATCGAGAAGTGGGGCGTGGTCGGGCTGCTCCACGACTTCGACTACGAGCAGAACCCGACCGAGGAGACGCACCTTCACGTCGGCGGGAAGATCCTCGCCGAGCGCGGCTACGCGCGAGAGATGATCGAGACGATCCAGTCTCACGCCGACTACATGAAGATCCCCCGGGACACCCCGATGAAGAAGGCCATCTACGCCTGCGACGAGATCACCGGCTTCATCGGGGCCTGCGTGAAGGTGCGCCCCACCAGGAAGATCGCCGACCTGCCCGTCACCTCGGTGGTCAAGCGGCTCAAGGACAAGGCCTTCGCCCGCTCGGTCGACCGCTCCTACGTCTACGGCGGCGCCGAGGCGCTGGGGCTGCCCCTGGAGGAGCACATCGGGTTCGTGATCGAGGCCCTGAAGCCCATCGCCGACGAGATCGGGCTGTAGCAGGGTCAGGGTTCGGGGCACGGGGCAGAGTCGGGGAACCGGGCCAGGCCCGGGGCGGACGTCTATAATGGCTGCCCCTCGAGGCCTGTTGGGAGAAAGGGCAGACATGAGCACCGTCGAGACGATTTCGCCCCGCACGGTCCGGGCCAGGACGATCCGCAAGGACCTGTCGGGCGAGCAGTTGCGCGCGCTGGCGAAGCCGGGCGAGACGACGAGCGAATACGGGTCGCCCGTCTACACGACGCGGGTCAAGAGCCGCTCGGCCAAGAACACCTACATCGTGGCCGACGGCGTCACGGTCGGCGTCATGCAGCAGCCGATCGACCCGAAGCGGGCCCAGGCGGTGATCCGGGACGTCCAGGAGAAGCTGCTCGACATGGACATGCTTCAGGTCGATCGCCGCATGGGCGACAACCCGGAGGCGACGCTGCGCTGCCGCCTCTTCGTCCCGCTCCAGTACGCGCGGATCGGGTACATGTGGAACAACATGCTCTTCCCCTCCGACTCCACAGAGGAGCCGGACTTCGTCTCGGTCTACGTGCCCGACTGGCCCGAGCGGCTGATCTTCTGCGACGTCAACCAGGGATACACGTACATCCTCGGGTCCGACTATCCCGGCGAGGCCAAGAAGTCGATGCTGCGGCAGGCCATGTACTGGATGAAGCGGCGCGGCGGCCTCGGTCTCCACGCGGGCTCGAAGATCCTGCGGGTCACAGGCCGGGACGGAACGCTGCGGGACGTGGGGTTCCTGCTCTTCGGCCTCTCCGGCACGGGCAAGACGACGCTGACCCTTCACGACCACGGCCTCCAGCCGCCCGAGCGCGCCATCATCAAGCAGGACGACGTGGTGCTGCTGACCGGGGACGGGCGCGCGTTCGGCACCGAGGACGGCTTCTACATCAAGACCGAGGGGCTCGAGCCCTCCCAGACCGTGCTCTGGGGCGCGGCGACGCATCCGACCGCGACGTACGAGAACATCAAGGTCGATTCGGCCACGGGGAAGGTCGATTTCCTCGATACCTCGATCACCTCCAACGGCCGGGGCGTGGTCCTGCGCCGCTACATCAAGGGCACCGGAGACGGCATCGACCTGCCCAAGGCGAACAAGATCGTCTTCATCACCCGCCGCAACGACATCGTGCCCGTCTGCGCGCGCCTGACCTCCGAGCAGGCCGCGGCCTATTTCATGCTGGGAGAGTCCATCGAGACCTCGGCCGGAGACCCCACGAAGGCCGGCCAGGCCAAGCGCGAGGTCGGAACGAACCCCTTCATCGTCGGGCCCGAGGCCGAGGAGGGCAACCGCCTCCTCGCGATCCTGCGCGAAAACCCGGACATGCACGCCTACATCCTGAACACCGGCTCGATCGGCGCCCGCGAGGGCTCACCCGGCGAGAAGATCCCGATCCGGATCTCGACGGAGATCATGAAGCAGATCGCCAAGGATGGGATCGTGTGGCGCCGCGACCCCGACTGGGGCTACGAGATTCCGATCACCAAGCCGGGAGTGGACCTGGCGGTTTACGAGCCGAGCCGCTATTACTCGGAAGGCGAGTACCGCGGCCTCGTGGACAAGCTGCGGCAGGAGCGCCGGGCCTGGCTGGCCAAGTTCCCGGGACTCGACCCGGCCATCCCCAAGGCCATCGAACCGTAGAAACGGAACGAGTAAACGCCCGGGATCGCCGGGCGTTTTCTCGTCTTCTCGTCGCCGCCGCCAATCGCGGCTAGGCGTTGCGCGTCGTCAGGTTGGACCGGACGTCCTTGACCCCGTCGACTTCCTTCGCGAGCTGGATCGCGTGATCGATCGTGGCCTGGCTCTTCAGATTGTCGCCGGACAGCGTCACGACGCCGTCGCGGGTGTCGACGTCGATCTTCAGGCCGGCGGTCAGCGAGTCGGCGAGCAGCTTGCTCTTGACCCTGGCCGTGATCGCGGCGTCATCCACGGTCTGGCCCACGGTTTCCCCGACCGTCCCGGCGCTTGCGACCTTTTCGTGAACCGACAAATTGTCCACCACGTTGGTCACGCCCTCGGTGCCGCGGGCGATCTCCAGAGCCCTCTCCTTGGCCGCCTCCGAGTCGACCGTCCCCGTCAACGTGACGACCCGGTCCTTGGTGTCGACGTTGATCTGATGGGCCGCCACCGTCGTGTCCGCGGCGAGCTTGGCCTTCACCTTCGTCGTGATCCCGCCGTCGCTCTGCGCGCACCCGATCGCGAGTGCCAGCGCCGCGCACGCCCCCCATGCAAACAGTTTCTTCATTGTGCTCCCTCCTACGAGACCGCTAGTGCAGGTCCCGGGTACCTGCTCTGCAGCTTTCGTGCCGGATCGGCCCGCCATCTCTCGTAGTTCGCAGCCGCCGGAGGCCTCCTCGACCCCATGAATGCCCGTCGGTGGCCGATTCCCGCGCCGGAAGCGCCGGCGGGTACGGGAGATCGCGCGCAAAGAACAGCTCTCCGACGCGCATGGATGCGGTTTGGCATCGTGATGTTGATTCGTTAGCATCATGATGTGCGAACGACGTTAACTCTCGACGACCGGCTGGCGGCAAAGCTCAAGGGCGAGGCTCGCAGGTCGGGCAAGTCCTTCAGGCAGGTCGTCAACGAGGCCCTGCGACGGGGGTTCGCGTTACAGGAGGAGCGGAGAAGGCAGCCGCCCTATCGCGTTCAGCCGCGCGCGATGGGAGTGAGACCGGGCCTGAACTACGACCGAATCAGCGAGTTGATCGAGATCGCCGAGGGGCCGCTGCACCGGTGATCGTCGTCGACGCGAACGTCCTTCTCTACTCGCAGAATCGCTCCGCCCAGCAGCACGACGCCTGCCGGGAGTGGCTGGAACGGGCCCTCTCGGGGATCGAGGCGATCGGCATGCCCTGGATCACCGTCTTGGCCTTCTTGAGGCTGAGCACTTCTCTCAAGATCTACCCGGAGCCGCTCGCCATGAGCGCTGCTGCCTCCATCGTTTCCGGCTGGTTCGGTCGTCGAAGTGTGGTCGTTCCCGAGCCCGAACAGGACCACTGGAGTCTTCTCTCGTCTCTCCTTTCGAACGCCAGGCTGTCGGGCGCCGACGTGGCCGATGCTCACCTCGCCGCGCTGGCGATCGAGCACGAGGCCACGCTCTGCACGACGGATCGCACCTTCGCGAGGTTCCCGGGGCTGAAGCTTCTCGACCCGCTCGAAGCGAGGTAGACGGCGAGACAGCGCCCTCACGCCTGCCCTCTCCCGGGAGCAGAGAGGAAGCGATCACTCGCCCAGGTAGGCTTCCTTGACGCGCGGATTGGCGGCCACGTCGGCGGAGGGGCCCTCGAGCAGCACGGTCCCCGTCTCCAGGACGTAGGCCCTGTTGGAGTGCCGCAGGGCCGCGTTGGCGTTCTGCTCGACCAGAAGCACGGGCGTTCCCTCCCGGTGGATCTCCTCGATCGCCT
>JBLMXY010000212.1:0-4755 GCA_050257975.1 Acidobacteriota bacterium | reverse complement strand
CCGCGAGAGCTGATGCGTCGTCTCTTCCCGCCGCCGGCGTACGAGCTACCCGACAACCTCTTCTTCGAGATCACGGGTGTCCAGCAGTTGGTCCTTGGCGTCGTGACCGGCGATCAGTTCTTTCGTCTGGTCCGGAAGTGGGGTCAGGCCTGATCCTCTGATTTCGAACGTGGGCTGGGGGAAGGCGGCAAGATCCGAGGCCAGCCGTCACGCCGGCAACCGCCAGCGCGGCGACCGCCGCGGAGCGACGCGGGCTCGGGGCCATGAGGCTTCCCTATCACAGCGAAGGTCGGGTCCGGTTCCCGGAGAATCTTCCGAAGGTGATGGAGTCAGAGTCGTCACTTCGGTCCCCGAGCGTGCGGCCGGCCTCAGGAAGCGGCGGCGCCCCGATCTGCGGCCGCATCACCGGCCGCGGTCTTGCGGCCGAACAGCAAATAGAGGGCCGGAAGCGTCGTGAGCGCCCCGAGGATCACCAGAGTGGCGCCGAGGCGCCTTCGTGTGCGCTTGCAAAGGCCTGCCGAGACGAGCAGGCCAATACCCGCTCCGAGAGCGGCGCGCGTCGCGACCACGAAACCAAACTCGGGCAGCGATAGGTTCACTCTTCTCATCTCCATCTCCACTTCGCCACGCTACACCCGTTTCGGGCTCGGCGTCAGGCCTGGCCGTAGGGCGGCCCGGCTCGGCGAGAGGTAGACCTCTACTTCGCCGCGGCCTTCGTCGCGTCTTCCGCGAGGAGCGCCTCCTGCGCCTTCGCCTCTGCCGATTTTCCCCAGGCCTTGTATAGCTCCGCGCGCGCGGTGATCGCTCGCTTCGCGTAGGTATCGGACGTCCCGCGAGCCTTGATCAGGCTCTCCCCGGCGTCACGCAGCATCGGCTCGGCTTCGGCGTACCGCCTCTTCGCCGTGAGGATCTCCCCGAGGCGAAGGCGCGCGAGGGCCACAGGGAAGCTCGCGGCATCGAACTTCGCCGTCCGGATCGCGAGCCCCCGCCGTGCCGCGGCATCGGCCTCGTCGAGCCGGCCGAGATGCAGCATGGCGCCCGCCTTTCCGATCAGCACCACGGCGACGTCGGGATGGTCCGGCCCGAGAAAGCGCGTCAGCCGCGGCTCGGCCTCTTCGAATTTTTCGAGGGCCGCGGCGTCGTTCTTCTGCGCCAGGTAAACGGAGCCGAGGTTCGTGAGCGTGCGAGCGACCGGCTCGGCATCCTCCCCGAGCGCCTTTCGCCGGATCGCCAGGACCTTCTCGAGGTTCCGGGCGGTCCTTTCGTACTCCCCCTTGCGGAACCAGACGTTGCCCTCGTTCTCGAGACTGCTCGCGTACTCGGGATGCTCCTCCCCGAGGGCCCGCAGCTCGATGGGGATCGCTTCCTCGAAGGTCTTCTCCGCGGCGTCGAGATCTCCGAGCTGTGTCTGCGCGACCGCGAGGTCGTTCAGCGCGGTGGCGAGGAGCGGCCCGTCGTCGTGCAGGCCGCGCAGGATCGCGATCTGCCGGATCTCCGCATCCACGGTGCGCTTCCAGTCGTTCTGCTCGGTATAGAGACTGCCGAGCATCCGCAGGCTCTCGGCCACCTCGCTGCTCTTCGGTCCGAAGATTCGCTCCCGGATTCGGAGCCCCTCCAGGCCGAGCTTCTCGGCCTCCGGGTAAGCGCCCTCGTTGACGAGCGTCCTCGCGAGCTCGTTGAGCGCGGCGGCTGCTTCGGCGCTCTCCCTCCCGTGGCGCTTCACCCGAATCGCGAGGGCTTCCCGCAGCAACTTCTCCGATTCGTCCGCCTTCCTCTCGATCTGCAGGACCTGACCGAGTGCCGTGAGAGTCTGGGCGACGTTGTCGGTCCGGCGTCCCTCCGCGGCGACACGAAGCTCGAGGGCGGAGCGCAGCAGCCGCTCGGCGTCCGTGTACTCTCCGAGACCGTTGTATGTGCGGCCGATCGCCTCGAGCAAGTCGGCCTCGACGAGAGGCTGCGCCGGGAAGGCGCCGTGCACCTGCTTCTCGGCCTGCTTCAGCGCGTCGACGAGCGTGACGCCGCGCGAGCCGCGCTGCCAGGGATCCGCGGCGCCCAGCGTTCGCTGCAGGAACTGGTTGATCGCCGTCGCGCGGGCGGCTTCCTGCGCGGCCCGGTCGCGCTCGCGCCGGATCTTCCCGGCCTGAATCGCGAGCGCCGCCGCGGAGGCGACGACGAGGAGGAGGACCGCCGCCGCGGTCGCGAAGGAGGCGCGATGCCGCGAGACGAGCTTGCGAATCTGATACGCGGTGCTCGGCGGATGCGCCAGGATCGGCTGATTCGCGAGATGTCTCTCGATGTCCTCGGCGAGCGCGTCCGCGCTCGCGTAGCGCCGGTCCGGCTCCTTTTCGAGGGCCTTGCCGACGATCGTCGCGAGATCGGGGTCGAGTTTGTAGCCTCCGCGAAACGCCTGCTGCAGCGGCCTCGGGGACTCTTCGAGGACGGTCTTCAATGCCGCCACGGTCGAATCGGGCAGGTCGTACGGAAATCGGCCGGTGATCGTCTCGTACAGGGTCACGCCGAGGGAGTACACGTCGCTCCGCAGATCGATCTCGCGGCTAGCGCCTCGCGCCTGCTCGGGGCTCATGTAGGCGAGCGTGCCGCCGATCTGCCCGAGCTGGCTGAGCAGCGTCGCCGGCGCGTCGCGGTCGGCGATGCGCGCGAGGCCGAAGTCGAGGATCTTCACCGCCGGCGCGGCGCGCCGCGAGGCGCTCGGGGCGCTCGGCGACTTTTCATCTGCGACGACCAGGATGTTCGACGGCTTCAAGTCCCGATGGATCACCCCGCGCTGGTGCGCGTAGGCAACCGCGCGGCAGATCGTCGCGAAGAGACGCAGGCGATCGCGGAGCTCCCCGGGGGAGGGGCGGTCGCCGCCCATTCGTTCGCGGACGTACTCGTCGAGCGGACGGCCGCGGACGAGCTCCATCGTGAAGAAGTGCTGGCCGTCGGCCATGCCGGCCTCGTAGAGCGCGGCGATGTTCGGATGGATGAGGCGGGCGAGCGTCTGCGCCTCCCGGCGGAAGAGGCGCAGTTGCAGTTCGTCCACGACCCGGCCGCCGCGGATGACCTTCAGCGCGACGCGGCGCCGGGGGTCGCGCTGCTCGGCCTCGTAGACGACGCCCATGCCGCCCCGTCCGAGAACGGAGAGGATGCGGAAGCCGCCGATCTCACCGGGAAGCGGGAGGTCGGAAGAAGAGTCCGGAAATCCGAGTGTCGGAAATTGCGTGTCGTCGGTCGTCATCGCGCCTCGGCCTCGCCCCGGGGATGAACGCACGCTGGCAAGGGGCGAACGGTCGGGCGGATCCTATCTTGAGGCTGGCTGGAGTCAGTCCTCACCCCCTCACCCCGACACACTCCCCCACGGACAGGGGGAGAGGCGAGTCGGAGACCCCCTCTCCGTCACCGGGAGAGGGTTGGCGTGAGGGCGCGCTTCCCCTCCGGTCAGCGCAGCATCATCCAGAGGTAGGAATACTCCAGGGCCGTGACCTGGGCGGTCTGCTTGTTGACGGCGCCGCTTCCGTGGCCGCCCTCGGTGTTCTCGAAATAGTAGACCGGATGGCCCAGGGCCTCGAGCCTCGCCACCATCTTGCGGGCGTGGCCCGGATGCACGCGGTCGTCGCGGGTGTTCGTCCAGTAGAAGGGCGTCGGGTACTTCGCGTCGGCCCGGAGGAGCTGGTACGGAGACCAGGTCTGGATGTACGCCCAGTCCTCGGGCTTGTCCGGGTCGCCGTACTCCGCCATCCAGCTCGCCCCCGCCAGCAGGTGATTGAACCGGCGCATGTCGGCCAGAGGCACCTGGGCGACGACGGCGTGGAAGAGCTCGGGATAGAGAACGAAGGTCCCGGAAACCAGGAGGCCCCCCTGCGAGCCCCCCATGATCCCGAGATGGCGCGGCGACGTGATCTTCCGAGCGATCAAGTCCTGAGCGACTGCCGCGAAGTCCTCGAAGTTGTGGATGTGCTTCTCCTTCATGGCGGCCTTGTGCCAGGCGGGGCCGAACTCGCCGCCTCCGCGGATGTTCGCGAGCACGTACACGCCCCCGCGGGAGAGCCACGCCGAGCCCACGACCCCGCTGTAGGTGGGGACTTCCGAAACCTCGAAGCCGCCGTACCCGTAGAGGAGCGTCGGCGCGGTTCCGTCGTTCTTCGCGCCCTTGGGCCTCACGACGAAATACGGGATCCTCGTGCCGTCCTTCGACGTCGCCTCGAGCTGCTCGGTCGCGACCCCCTTCGCGTCGAAGAAAACCGGCATCGTCTTGACCTTCGCCGGCTGCCCGTTGTTCTCGGAGAGCCAGAGCGAAACGGGAGTCGCGAAGTCCTGGTACGTGAAGAAGAAGGTCTCCGAGGCGTCGCTCGTAGCCGACATGTCCGCGGTGCCGAGGCCGGGCGTCGGCACGTCGGTCCGCTTCCAGCCGCTGCCTTCGAGGGAAAGCGCCGCGATGCGACTCTTCACGTTGTCGAGCGTGCGGAGGAGCACCCGGTCCCGCGTCCGGTCGACACTGGCCAGCGAGACGCGTTCGCTCGGCTCGAAGAGCACGTCGAACCGGCGGACGCCGCGCAGGATGTCGTCGACCGTCCCGGCGAGAAGCGAGCCCTCGCGGTACGTCTTGCCGCCGCTTGCCGGAGTCCAGTCGCTCCGCAGCGAGAAGAGGAGCCGGTCGCGGAAGAAGACGCGCACGCGCGCGTCCTCGGGCAGGTCGAGCTTGACCAGGCGGTCTCCCAGGAGCAGGAACGTCTCCTGGCGGAAGAACGCCGGAAC
>JBLMXY010000211.1:0-5247 GCA_050257975.1 Acidobacteriota bacterium | reverse complement strand
GCCCGAGCGGTTCGGCGCGTTCGCGTCCTTCCTCTACCGCCGCTGGGCGGAGCCGTCGCTCTCGCCCCTCCACCGGCGCATCGGCGCCGAGATCCCGATCGAAGAAGGGAGACTGCTCGACGTGGGCTGCGGGCCGGGGAAGCTCAGCCGGCTGCTCGCGGCCGCCAACCCGGCGCTCGAGGTCGTCGGCCTGGACGCGTCGCCGGACATGCTGCGTCAGGCCCGCCGGGGGCCGGCGCTCCCGAACCTGGAGTTCCACGAGGGTCGCGTGGAAGACGCCTCCTTCGAGGAAGCCTTCGACTTCGCGGTGTCCGTGCTGTCCTTTCACCACTGGGAGGAGCCGCAACGCGGCCTCGCGGCGGTCCACGCTTCGTTGTCGCCGGGAGGCCAGTTCTGGATCTATGAGCCCGACCCCGAGGCGACCGACGTGGACATCCGCCTCGACCACGCCCCTCTCTGGGGCTGGCTGCGCCTGCCCGCCTCCTTCCAGCGGTTGATGGCCCGAGGCCACGGCCTCTCCGAGCGTGAGATCGAGGAGAAGGTGCGGCCGATCGTGAAAGGGACCCCCTTCGGCTCGCTGGAGGCGACGCGCCGCGGGTCCACCTGGCGGCTCGAGCTTCGGAAGGCGTGACCGATGGCGCCCACCGACCCCGCCGCGCTCTCGAACGAGGAGATCCGGCGCTACGCGCGGCACCTCATCATGCCGGAGGTCGGCCTCGAGGGGCAGAAGAAGCTGAAGGCGGCGCGGGTGCTCGCGGTCGGCGCCGGCGGCCTCGGCTCGCCGCTCGCCGTCTATCTCGCCGCCGCGGGGGTCGGCACGATCGGCCTCGTGGACTTCGACGTCGTGGACGACTCGAACCTCCACCGCCAGATCCTGTTCGGCACTTCGGATGTCGGCAAGCCGAAGCTCGCGGCCGCGGTCCGGCGATTGAAGGACATGAACCCGAACGTCGAGGTCGTCCCTTTCGAGCGGCGCCTGACCTCCGACAACGCGCTCGAGATCGTGCGCGACTTCGACATCGTCGCCGACGGGACCGACAACTTCCCGACGCGCTACCTCGTCAACGACGCCTGCGTGCTGACGGGCAAGCCCAACGTCTACGCCTCGATCTTCCGCTTCGAGGGGCAGGCCTCCGTCTTCTGGGCGAAGAAGGGGCCCTGCTACCGGTGCGTGTACGCCGAGCCCCCGCCGCCGGGGGCCGTTCCCTCCTGCGCGGAGGGCGGCGTCCTCGGGATCCTGCCGGGGCTGCTCGGCGTGATCCAGGCGACGGAGACGATCAAGCTCGCCCTCGGCAGCGGCGATCCGCTGATCGGGCGGCTTCTTCTGGTGGACGCGCTCTCGATGAAGTTCCGGGAGTTGAGGCTTCGAAAGGACCCGGAGTGCATCGTCTGCGGCCCGAACCCGACCGTCACGCGGCTGATCGACTACGAGGCGTTCTGCGGGATCGAGGCCGCGGCGGCGTCCGGCGGGGGCGGCGTGCCGGAGGTCTCCGTCGAAGAGCTCGCCGAGATGCGCCGGCGGGGCGACGACTTCGTGCTGGTGGACGTGCGCGAGCCCCACGAGATCGCGATCTGCGAGCTACCCGGCTCGGTCAAGATTCCTCTCGGCGCCCTGACCGAAAACCTGCACCGTCTCTCGACCGCCGACCAGATCGTGGTGCATTGCCGGTCCGGCTCCCGAAGCGCCAGGGCCGTGGAGCTTCTGCAGCAGGCCGGCTTCCGCAAGGCGCGAAACCTCGCCGGCGGCATCCTCGCCTGGGCCGACCGCATCGACCCGCGCATGCCGAAGTACTAGGTCGCGGAGGGTCGTGCGGCCGTCGAGGGTCGTCGGCTGCAACAGTCTCGGGTCTCCCTTCGCCTCCCGTTCGATCCATCGCTTCGTTGACCGCCCTGCCGCGGACGGGCTTCCGGCAAGATGGGGTCAATCGAAAATGAAAATGGGGTCAACGCTGAATTGCTGTATTATCTCAGTCTGATGTCGCGGCCATTGCGCCTGGAATATCCGGGTGCCGTCTACCACGTGGTGGCGCGTGGCAACGAGCGAAGAGCCGTCTTCCGCGATGACAGGGATCGGGAGCTCTACCTGGCTCGGCTTCAGCACTACCGGGATCGGTTTGGCTTTCGCGTCTACGCGTACTGCCTCATGACGAACCACATTCACCTGGCACTCGAGACCGGAAAGGTGCCACTCTCGAGGATCATGCTCGCGCTTCAGGGCTCCTATACGCAGGCGTTCAACCGGCGGCATCGTCGCGTCGGTCATCTGTTTCAGGGACGGTACAAGGCGCTCGTCGTGCAGAAGGATCGGTACCTGCTGGCGCTGGTTCGGTACATCCACGAGAACCCGGTTCGGGCGGGGATCGTCGGGAGACCATCGGAGTATCGGTGGTCGAGCGATCAGTGGTACGCGAAGGGTCGCGGGCCGGCCTGGCTGGATGTCGATTCCGTTCTGGGAGCATTGGCGCGAGGGCGGCAGGCAGCGCTGCGGGCGTATCGGGCGCTCATGGCTCGGGGAGACGGAGTCGAGTACGAGGACTTGCGAAGCATCGGCCAGGTGGTCAAGGGGGACGAGGAATTTGCGACGCGGGTCTTCGAGGAGTGGGCCGAGCCGGAGCTCTTGCGGCGAGGACTGACGCTGGAACGTGTGGTTCGCGCGGTGACGAAGGTTCTGGGGGTTGACCTGGAAGACTTGAGGGGTCCGAGACGCCTGCGGGGCCTCTCGACGGCGCGAGCGATCGCCGGGTACGTGGGTCGCGAGCAGGCGAGAATCCCGCTTTCCAGGATGGCCGAACACTTTCGGCGGGACGGTTCGACACTCGTTCGGGATGTCCGGCGCCTCGAGGAGCGCCTGCGTTGGGACGCAAGGTCCAGAGATGCGGTTGCGGCTGTCCTGAAATATCTGGCTCTTCCGCAATAATGCAGTAATTCAGCGTTGACCCCATCCCGGGATGCTATCGTTGCATCATGTTTGGACGCATCCCGCAAGTGACGGTCGAAGAGTTGAAGCAGATGCGCGAGCGGGGCGAGGGACCGGCGCTGCTCGACGTGCGGGAGCCCCACGAATACTCGCTCGCCGACCTGCCGGACTCGATCAAGGTCCCCCTGGGCACGCTGCCCCGGAGCCTCGACAAGATTCCGAAAGACCGGGAGCTGGTGGTCTACTGCCGTTCCGGAGCGCGCAGCGCCAATGCGGTCCAGTTCCTGCTTCAGAGCGGCTTCGACAAGGCGGTCAACCTGGCGGGCGGCGTGAACGCCTGGGCGGCGCGGATCGACCCGTCGATGCGCCAGTATTGAAGGGGGAACAGGCATGCGGCGGATCGGATTGATTCTTCTGGTGCTCGGGATCGTCGGCTTTGTCCTCGCGTCGAGCCGGCGGGCCGGCTATGACACGGTCGAGGGAGCCATCAAAACCACGTTCTCGAGCGAGCAGCGCAGCAACAAGCAGACCTGGGAAACCGCTCGATGGCTCTCCCTCGGCATGGGCGTGATCGGCCTGGTGTTCGTCCTGCTCCCGGGAAAGAAGGCCTGACGCCGTCGCGATCGGGCCGCGCCGCGGCACCGACTTCCGAGGACGCGCTGGAAGACAAGGTCTCGTGCCGGTGACGCGCTACGTCTGCGTCCACGGCCACTTCTACCAGCCGCCGCGAGAGAGCCCCTGGCTCGAGGCGATCGAGGTGCAGGACTCGGCGTATCCGTACCACGACTGGAACGAGCGGGTCACCGCCGAGTGTTACGCGCCAAACGCCTGCTCCCGAATCCTGGACGAGCAGGAGCGGATCGCCGCGATCGTGAACAACTACGCGCGCGTGAGCTTCGATTTCGGCCCGACGCTCCTGTCCTGGCTCGAGGAGAAGGCTCCGGAGGTGTACGGAGCGGTCCTCGCCGCCGACCGCGAGAGCCGGGAGCGCTTCTCGGGGCACGGCTCGGCCCTGGCCCACGCCTACAACCACATGATCCTGCCGCTCGCCTCGCGCCGGGACAAGAGCACCCAGGCGTCCTGGGGCATCGCCGACTTCACGCATCGCTTCGGCCGCCCTCCGGAGGGCATGTGGCTGCCGGAAACCGCCGTGGACCTCGAGACCCTCGACGTGCTGGCGGAGCTCGGGATCCGCTTCACCGTGCTTGCGCCTCATCAGGCTGTCCGGGCGCGGCCCTTCGAAGGGCAGTGGGTCGACGCGAGCGACGGGAAAATCGACACGACGGTGCCGTATCGGTTGCGTCTCTCCTCGGGCCGGTCGATCGACCTCTTCTTCTACGACGGCGCGATCTCGCGGGAGGTGGCCTTCGGCGGCCTGCTCCACAGCGGCCAGGGCTTCGCCGCGCGGCTTCTGGCGGGCTTGCCCGAGACCGGCGAGGCGCCCCGGCTTGTTCACGCCGCGACGGACGGCGAGACCTACGGTCACCACCATCCCCACGGCGACATGGCGCTCGCTTTCGCCCTGAGGGCGATCGACTCCGGCCGGGACGCCCTTCTGACCAACTACGGCGAGTTCCTGGAAAAGTGCCCCCCGTCGAGCGAGGTCGAGATCCGCGAGTACACGTCGTGGAGCTGCGCGCACGGCGTCGAGCGCTGGAGGAGCGGCTGCGGCTGCGCGACGGGCGCCCATCCGGGCTGGAGCCAGGCCTGGCGCGCGCCGCTGCGGGAGGCCCTGGACCAGCTGCGGGACCTGGTCGCCGGGCCCTTCGAGACGAAGGCCCGCAGCCTGTTCCACGATCCGTGGGCCGCCCGCGAGGACTACGTGGCCGTCGTTCTCGACCGCTCGGCCGAGAGCGTTTCCCGATTTCTCGAGAAGCACGCGGTCCGCGCCCTCCAGCCGGCCGAGCGAGTCACGGCGTTGAAGCTCCTCGAGCTGCAGCGCCACGCCATGCTCATGTACACCAGCTGCGGCTGGTTCTTCGACGACATCGGGGGAATCGAAGCCGTCCAGGTCCTCCAGTACGCGGGGCGTGTCGTCCAGCTCGCCGAGGAGCTCTTCGGCGGATCCTACGAGGAGACCTTCCTCGCCACGCTCTCGAAGGCGAAGAGCAATCGCCCCGAGGACGGCGACGGCCGGCAGGTGTACGAGAGGCAGGTCCGCCCGGCTCGCGTCGACTTGCCGAAGGTCGGGGGGCACTACGCCGTGCGATCTCTCTTCGAGTCGTACGCCGCGAAAGATCGGATCTATTGTTACGAGGTCGAGAGGGAAGACTTCCGCCTCGTCGAGTCGGGGAAAATGCGGCTCGCCCTGGGGAGGGCGCGTCTGGCCT
>JBLMXY010000210.1:0-17385 GCA_050257975.1 Acidobacteriota bacterium | reverse complement strand
CCCGCCTTGCCGGCGCCGATGACGACGACGGTCTCTCCGATCCCGGCGCGGCGACGCACGGTAGCCGGAGCGCCTGCCACGTCGAAGACGGAAAGGGCGACCTCCTCGGGGAAATCGTCGGGCATCCTGGCCCACAGGGTCCGCTCGAAGAGGATCGCCGTGGCCTCGAGCTCGACCCGCTCCGAAGCGGCGAAAACCGCGCGGATGCGGTCGATCGACAGCGGCGTCAGGGAGAGCGAGACGAGCGAGGCGATGCGGTCTCCCGGGCGCAGCTCCCGGGCGGCCGGGTGTGCGGCGCCCACCTCGCGCACGTCGCCGAGGAAGATGCCGCCCGAGCCCGTGGCCGGGTTGTGCATCTTCCCGCGCTCGCGCACGATGCGGAGCACCTGCTGCTCCACGGTCTCGCCCGTCGCGCGCTCGGTCTCACGCATCTGCCGGAAGGACGCCGAGTCGATGTTGAGCGCCCGCACGGAAACGGCGATCTCGTTCTCGAGCGCGCAGGGGGTCGCATCCAGCCGCCAGGCCGTCTGAGGGAGGGCCCGCGGAGGGTCGAGCGAGCGGTGGATGCCGAAGGGATCGGGGGAGCCCGTCACGCCGCGGATTATTCCATTCCGGGCCGCGCCGGGGGACACCCGCTCGCCGCGCGGCCCCGGTTGCGCGATGATGTCCGGCGCTTGAACGTTTTCTTCACGGACGTCTTCGTCCTGCCCCTGCCCGAGGGGCACCGGTTTCCGATCGACAAGTACGCGCTTCTGCGGCAGCGCGTCGCCGGATCGGGCCTCCTCGCCGCCGGGCAGTTGCGCATCCCGATGCCGGCGACGGACGAGGATCTCGGCCGCGCCCACGACCGCGAGTACGTGCGCCGGGTTTACGAGGGGAAGCTGACCTCCGCGGAGATCCGCCGCATCGGTTTCCCCTGGTCGCCCGGATTGGCGGAGCGCTGCCGTCGGTCGGCGGGCGCGACGATCGAAGCCAGCCGGTCGGCGCTCGCGGAGGGAATCGGCGTCAGCCTGTCGGGGGGGACGCATCACGCCTTCCGGGACCGCGGCGAGGGCTACTGCGTCTTCAACGACACGGCCGTGGCGGCGCGGGCGATGCAGGCGGAAGGCCGCGCGCGGCGGGTCCTCGTCGTCGACGCCGACGTGCACCAGGGAAACGGCACGGCGGCGATCTTCTCCTCCGACCCGTCCGTCTTCACGCTCTCGATCCACGGGGAGAAGAATTTCCCCTTTCGCAAGGAATCGAGCGACCTCGACGTGGCGCTCCCGGACGGGACGGCCGATGAACCGTATCTTTCCGCGCTCGAGGAGGCGCTCGCGCGGTGCCAGACGCTCTTCGAGCCGGACCTGGCGGTCTATCTCGCCGGCGCCGATCCCTATGCGGAGGACCGGCTCGGGCGCCTCGCGCTCTCCAGGCAGGGGCTTGCCCGCCGCGACCGGCTCGTTCTCGAGACGCTCCGGAGCCGAGGCGTCCCCGTGGCCGTCACGATGGCCGGCGGCTATGCGCGCGACGTGCGCGACACGGTGGAGATCCACTTTCAGACGGTCGCGATCGCGGCCGAATTCGCCGGGCGATCCGCCGCCGAGGCCGCGGCGCGCCGACGGGAGGCGTCACGCTAGGGCACGACCCCCACGATTCGCAGCGGGCCGCCCGAGCCTCCGGCGATCTTCATCGGCATCGCGATCAGCCACGCGCCCTCCGCGGGCAGCTCCTCGAGGTTCGCCACGTTCTCGAAGCCCGGCACGTCCGCGGCGCCGGCGAGGCGGTGCACCAGAAAGTCCGTCGACGGGCCGTAGTCGATGCTCGCGGTATCCACGCCGATGGCCGCCACGTGGCGCTCCCGGATAAGGAGCCGCGCCGCGCCCTCGCCGTAAGAGGGGAAGTGGAGATGCGAGGCGTCTGCCGGGGTGTCGTCGCCCAGATACCTCTTCCGGTCCGGCCACCGTGCGCCCCAACCGGTGCGTAACATCGCGATCGAGCCTTCGGGAATCCGGCCGTGCGCCGCCTCCCAGGCCGTCACGTCGCTCTCCGTCAGGCGGTAGTCGGAGTTGGCGGCCGCCTGTTTCCGGACGTCGAAGACGACGGCGGGCGCGACGAGCTGCCGCAGGGGAATCTGGTCCGCGGTCCGGCCCTTCTCGGCAAAATGACGCGGCGCGTCCAGGTGCGTTCCGCCGTGCTCCGGCGCGCAGAAGGAGTTGGAGGCGTAGAACCAGCCGCCCGGCGTCGGCCCGGCCGAAAGCTTCTGGAGCTCGAATCGCGTCGGCGAGGTCGGCCAGTAGATCGTCTGCCCGTCGAAGGGATGAGTCAGATCGACCAGCCTCGACGTGGCGAGGTCCGGCACGGCGGAGCGCGGCGGCGAGGCGCTGGCGAGCACGGCCGCCGCCCCGGCGGCCACGAGGATCCCGGTCGTCCTGGTCAAATCCATTGCGTCCTCCTTCTCAGCCCGTCTCTTCCGGCGCGCCCCCCGCGCGGGCGACCTGCTCCGCCTTGACGGAGTCGGGTCGGAACTTCCTGCCCGACGCGATCATCTTCTCGAGCGTCGCGTCGAAGGAAGGCTTCTCTCCCTTGTGGAAGCGCAGCGGATTGATGCGGGCCACGACGAACGCGCGCAGATAGGGACTCTCGAAGCCTCGGTCCTTCAACGCCTTCATTGCGCCCTCGACCGCCTCCTCGAGCTCCATCACCCTCTCGGCGCGCTTCTCCCGGATCGCAAGAGCCTTGCCGAGCGGTTCGGAGAGGAACTCGTCCACCCGCTTCAGGACCGGATGGTAGGCGCCGCCCGCGAAGCGGCCGTTTCTCTCGTAACAGACGCCGAGCGTCAGCAGGGCCGGTTCCTCGAACTCCAGCGCGTACTCCCTCTCGGGGGCACCGTCGCGGCCGGCGAGATCCCGCGCCATCCGGATCACCTCGAGCGCCTTCTCCCGCAGGTTGTGCGCCTTCTCGGTATTCAGGGCCAGGATCTTGTAGGCGAGCTCCGGCTCGGCGAGCACCAGGGCCACGATCGAGCGGGCGCCGAGGCGCTTCATCGCGGAGAGCCGGTGGTTGCCGTTGGGCGTCCAGTAGTTTCCTTCGGCGTTTCGCACGGCGATGATCGGATCGAGGAAGCGTCCGAGGGCGTCGACGACGCCGGCCAGGCGCCGCACGTGCGTCTCGGAGATGTCGCGCTGGAAGGGCGTCGGCTCGACGCGGTCGATGGGCAGCGCCGCGAGCATCTGCCAGTGACCCCCGAGGGGGTCGCGAAAGAGCGCGAGAACCGATCCCCCGTCCGCCCGGATCGCCTCGGCCAGAGCCGTCGCCTGACCGGTGGGGGAGCCCTGGGCGACCTCTCCCGCGGCGAGCCCCCGCGAGGAGGCCTCGGCGGCTTTCTTTCTTTTCCGGGGGGGCATGACGCGTCGCGGACTATACCGCCGGCTCGCTTCCGCCGGTCGGCAGGGGCCTCTCGAGGCGCGCGGGTTCAGGCGGCCTCGAAGCTCAGAACCAGCAGGGTCCGATCGTCTTCGAGGGGTGTGGGTCCGACGTGGGCCGCGATGGCCGCCAGGATCGACGCGATGAGCTCCTCGGGCGGGCGACGCCCCTCGCGCGCCAGCAATGCCTCCAGCCGCTCGTATCCCCACGGCTCGTCGCTGGCGTCGGCTGCCTCGACGACCCCGTCCGTGAAGAGGACGAGTCGGTCCCCCGGCGCGAAGTCGTACTCCCGGGTGGGATAGCTCGTCTCCCGCGCCGGCAGCAGGCCGATCGGCAGGGCGGGCAGCGCGAGCCGTTCCACCCCGGCAGCCGAGACCCGGTACGGCGCCGGGTGGCCGGCGTTGGTCAGCATCCCCCGCCGGTCGGCGGCGTCGTACGCGAAGAGGGCGAGCGTCGTATAGAGCCTCCGGTGGGAGTCGTCCGACCGCCGCGTCCGGGCCCCCAGCCGGGCGAAGGCCTCCGGCGCGGGGACGCCGAGCTCGATGAAGCTCGCGAGGGTCGCGCGGGCCGCGGCGGCGAGCAGTCCCGTCGGCAGCCCGTGCCCCGAGACGTCGCCGATCGACACGGCCGTCCGGCCGTCGGGCATGGGAAGAATGTCGTAGTAGTCGCCGCCCAAGTCCGCCACGGGCTCGAAATGCGCGGCGACGCGGAACCCCTTCCAGGCCTGCCCGGCCTCGGGCAGGAAGCTCTCCTGGATCGCGCGGGCCACGGCGAGCTCGGCCTCGATCTTCTCCTTCTGGGCCGTGTCCCGCAGGAGCTTCTGGATCGAGGCCGCCATCCCGTCGAAGGAGCGGGCGAGGTCTCCGATCTGGTCGCGAGATCGGGAGTTCACCCGCGCGGAGAAATCGCCCCGCGAGACGGCCTCGGTCGCCCGGGTCAGCCGGTTGACGTTTCGAACGATGCCCGCGACGAGCGCGAAGGCGATGGCGAGAGCGACCAGATAGACGAGCAGGAGGGAGGCCGTGATCGAGACGAGCACGAGCCGGACCACACGGATGACTTCGGGCACCCCCTGGGCGAAGAGCTGACCGACGAGCACCGAGGGAGAGGTGCGCGCGAGAAACGCGACGACGGGCCTCTGGCCTTCGGTCGGCCCGATGACCGCGACCGCGCGATCGACGTACACGCCCGCGAGCCACTCCCGGCTCCAGACGCCGGCCGGCTGCCGGGAAGGGGCGGCCCTCGGCTCGACGAAACGCAGCCCGAGGTCGGGTTCGGGATTCGCCTTCTCTTTCGTCTCGATGCGCAGCTGATATCCATATCCGGCCGACGTCTGCTGGCCCCTTCCGAGCTCGACGGCGACGCCGTATCCGGTCCGGTCGGCGAGGCGCTGGAGCCACGGGGCCGAGCGGTCCTGGATGGGGATGAGGCGAACCACGGCGCCTTCCTTCTCGTCGCTGCGAATTCCGACCCAGACCTGGTCCGCGCCGATGACGGGATGCGGCTCGGACAGCGCGTCCGCCCACGCCGCCGCGTCGCCCGGGGCGAGCCAGGAGACGTCGGAGGAAATCACGCGCCCATCGGCCCCGAGCCGCACGCTCGGCAGCGAGGCGCCGGACGCGTCGGCGAGCTCCGCCAGGATTCCCACCTCGGAGCGGAGCCTCGTCGCGATGATCTGATGGCAGAGCAAGTAACCGAAGGCGGCGAAGATCGCCGCCAGAAGCGGCACCGGCACGATGCCGATCAGAAAGTAGGAGAAGGCGAGCCGCAGGGCGAGGCGGTGCGCGACGGTCGACCAGACGGCGCGGCCGGCCCGCCACAGGAGAAGAAGGCCTGCGATCCAGGCCAGCAGAACGGCGAGGCTCCCGAATCCGCCGAGCCGGTTGGAGGAGCCGTCGATCGCGATCAGGAGAATCGCGACGGCGAACAGCGCCAGGGAGACCCGGGTCGACTTCCGCAGGGTCACGACGGCGCCATCTTACAGGCCGCCGGAGCGAGAGCCGGCGATCCGCTACAATCGCCGCGAGCCGTGACGTTCTTCCGCCAGATCGCGCTTCTCCTGCCCTCGGCGTTTCTCCTCGGCGTGCTCCTCTTCCTGCTGACCCACGGGCGAGGCGACCCGGGCTTCGGGAGCCTTCCTTTCCTCGAGCCCTTCGCGGGTCCGGCGGCGACGTCCTCGACGCCGGAGATCCGGTTTCTCGCGCAGGCGGGCTTCTTCTTCCTGCCGGCGTACGCGCTCGCGCTTCTCTTCGTCCTGGCCGTCACGGTCGCGGAGAACGGGCTCTTCGGACGGCGGGAGGCGCGCCCGCGCTCGGCCTACCGGCGCGCTTTCGCCGCGCTCTTCTCCGTCCTGTTTCTTCTGGCGAGCGGGGCGCTCGTCCTATGGGGCGATCGGGTCGCGGGCCGGACCGCTCCCGGCGCGGCGCTGGCGCCGCTTCTCGTCGCGCTGGCGCCCTTCGCGGCGGGCGGGGCGGCTCTGCTGCCCGCGGCCGCCCTGGCGGCGCCGCTGGCCGCGCTGCTCAAGGCGGGTGAGGCATGACCGCGTCCAGCCGGCCGATCGTCGTGCTGGACTTCGGCTCCCAGTACACGCAGTTGATCGCGCGCCGCATCCGCGAGGCCCGCGTCTTCTCGGTCGTCCTGCCGGGAACGGCCTCGCGCGAGGAGATCGGGCGCTGGAACCCGGCCGGCGTGATCCTGTCGGGGGGGCCGCAGAGCGTCTACGAGCCCGGCGCGCCCCTTCCGGCGGCGGATCCCCGGTCCCTGGGCGCGCCCGTCCTGGGGCTCTGCTACGGCATGCACTGGATGGCGCACGCCTGGGGCGGGCAGGTGCGCGGGGGAGGCGACCGCGAGTTCGGGCGAGCGGTCGCGACGGTTTCTCCGGATTCCGAGATCTTCGCCGGGCTCGAGCTCGAGCAGACGGTATGGATGAGCCACGGCGATTCCGTCGAAGCGGCGCCCCCGGGATCCCGGGTCGTCGCCTCGACCGCCTCGAGCCCGATCGCCGCCTTCGAGAACCCCGGCGAGCGGATCTACGCCCTGCAATTTCATCCCGAAGTCCGCCACACCGTTCACGGCGCCGCGATTCTGGAAAACTTCCTCTTCCGCATCTGCGGCGCGAAGCCCGACTGGACGATGGCCTCTTTCCGCGCCGAGAAAGTGGCGGCGATCCGCGCCCAGGCTCCGTCCGGCTCGGTCGTCTGCGCGCTCTCGGGAGGCGTCGACTCCTCCGTGACCGCGATCCTCCTTCGGGAGGCCCTGGGGGATCGCGTGCATCCGATCCTCGTGGATCACGGCCTGATGCGGGCGCACGAGCGCTCGCAGGTCGAGGAGGCGTTCGGGCGCCTCGGCATCCGAATCCGCGCGGTGGACGCCTCGGAGCTCTTTCTGGCGCGCCTTTCCGGCGTGACCGATCCGGAGGAGAAGAGGAGGATCATCGGCCGGACCTTCATCGAGGTGTTCGAGCGGGAGGCGCGGAACATTCCGGAGGCGCGGTATCTCGCTCAGGGCACGCTCTATCCGGACGTCATCGAATCGGTCTCGATCAGGGGTCCCTCGGTCGTGATCAAGACGCATCACAACGTCGGGGGCCTTCCGGAGAAGCTCGGCCTCGAGCTGATCGAGCCGGTCCGGGAGCTCTTCAAGGACGAGGTGCGCCTGCTCGGCGCGGAGCTCGGCCTGCCGCGCGAATTCCTGACGCGGCATCCCTTTCCCGGCCCCGGGCTGGCCGTTCGGATCCCCGGGGAGGTCACGGCCGAGAAGGTCGCGATCCTCCAGAAGGCCGACGAGATCTTGCTCGAGGAGATCCGCGCCGCGGGCCTCTACGAAGCCATTGCCCAGGCCTTCGCGGTGCTTCTGCCGGTCAAGAGCGTCGGCGTCATGGGAGACATGCGCACGCACGAGTTCGTCCTCGCGGTGCGGGCGGTCCAGACGGTCGACTTCATGACCGCCGACTGGTTCCGGATGCCGCACGACGTGCTGGATGCGATCGCGACGCGGATCGTCCGGACGGTGCGGGGGATCAACCGCGTCGTCTACGACATCACGTCCAAGCCCCCCGCCACGATCGAGTGGGAGTGAGCCGCGCCGCGCTATATCACGATTGATATAGTGCGTCCCTCGCCGGGCCGCTCAGTTCTTCGGCGTGACGGCCTTCCGGACTTCCTCGGCCGTCTTCCTCGCGCCGTCGGCGACCTTCCGGCCGGTCTGCCGGGCCGCCTCGCCGGCCTGGCGAGCGCCTTCTTCGACCGCCTGTCCGGTCTGCCTGGCGCCTTCCCGGACGGCTTGCGCCGCTTCCCGGGCCTCCTCGCCGGCCTGCCTGGCCGTTTCCCCGGCCGCCTTGGCTCCCTGCCGGGCGGCCTCCGCGGCCGCGCGTGCGGCCTCGCCGGCCGCCTTGCCCGCCTCTCTCGCCGCCACTCCCGCTTCCCGGGCCGCCTCGCCTGCGGATCGCCCCGCCTCGCCCGCCTTCTCGGAAGCCTTCCGGCAGCCGGCCGGACCGGCCAGGACGAGGGCCAGCAGGAGAATCTCCGTCCTTCTGCTCAACGCTCTGCCCCCGCCTCGCGCCATCGCGTCGCGAATTCCTATCACCATGCGGCGCCCGAAGGCATCCTTTTCACGCCTCGGCCAGGCATCGCTCGAGCGCCTCGAGGCCCGCGGCGACCGCCGGGGGAGAGCCCCCGAGCGAGACGCGGAAATGGGAGGGCAGATCGAAGAAGGAGCCGGGCACCACGGCCACCGCGTGCCGCTCGAAGAGACGGCGCGCGAAGGCCCCGGCGTCCCGGCCGTCGCGAAAGCGCGGAAACGCGATCGGCGCGCGGAAGGGCGCGCACTCGAGCTCGGGGCGCCGGGCGAGCAGCTCCAGGAACAGCCGCCGGTTCGGCTCGAGGATAAGCCGCGCCCTTTCCGCCAGGCGGTCGAGATGATGGAACGCCAGAGCCGAGAGGCGCTCGGCCGGGATCGCTCCCGACACGTCCACGACGTCCCGGGCGCGGCGGATGCGCCGCGTGATCTCGGGGCTCGCGAGCGTCCAGCCGCACCGCAGAGAGGAAAGGCCGTAGGCCTTCGTCAGGCTGCTGGAAGAGACGAAGGCGGCGGAGCTCCTCGCCGCCGGCGGAAGGGCGGGGCCGGCGACGGCGTCCCGGTACACCTCGTCGGCCAGCACGAGCACGCCCGCGCGCTCGGCCAGCCGGGCGAGGCCCTCGATCTCCTCCGAGGCCGCCAGGACTCCGGAAGGGTTGTGCGGGTTGGACACGATGACCAGACGCGTCGACGCCGTCAGGGCCTTCTCGACGGAGCGGAGGTCGATCGCGAAGCCCTCCTCGGGACGCCGGTCGAAGAAGCGGGGGCGCGCTCCGAGCATGCGGACCGCGGCGACCAGGGGATCGTAGACCGGCCGCTCGACGACGACCTCGTCGCCGGCCTGCAGGAGCGCGGCGCACGCGAGGAAGTTGGCGCCCGAGCAGCCGCCGGCGGTGGCCACGTTTTCGGGCCCGACGCCGTACCGCGCCGCGATCGCATCAAGAAGGGGCGGGTATCCGTCGGGGCTTTCTCCCGAGAGATCCAGAGCCTCGCGGGCCCCGGGCAGATCCTCGATCGCGCAGGCGAGCAGGTTGCTTCCCGCCAGGTCCACCCGCGGATGCGGCCGGCTCTTGGCCCACTCCATGTACGGCGCGCGTGCGAGGACCATCCGGCTACGCCGCCTGCGGCCGGCGCCGCGCGAAGAGAAGGTAGACCGGCACGCCGGAGAGCAGGAGTCCCGCTCCGAGCGCCGATCGCGCCGGATTGGTCCGAACGGCGCTCCAGACTGCCAGGGCGGCCGCCACGATGAAGAGGGCCGGCAGCCAGGGGTAGCCCGGGGTCCGGAACGAGCCGGGCTCGCGGGACTCGAGGGGCAGCCTGCGTCGAAACACGAAGACACCGGCGACCGTCAGCCCGAAGAAGATCCAGTCGCCGAACACGACCGAGTCGACCAGCTCGCCGTAGGTTCCCGTCAGCACGAGGAGGATTCCCCAGGCGGCCTGAAGAACGATCGCCGCCGACGGCGTCTGGAAGCGCGGGTGCAGCCGCGCGAGGCCGCGGAAGAAGAGGCCGTCGCGCCCCATCGCGTAATAGATGCGCGTCTGAGCCATCAGGGTCAGGTCGAGAAATCCGAAAGCCGAGACGGCGATCGCGGCCGAAACGAGACGATCGGATCGGCCGCCGAAGAGCAGGCGGGCGGCGTCGGCGGCCGGCGTCGCCGTCGAAGCCAGGCCGGGCCTCGACAGGACGGACAGGAGCACGACGTTGGTCAGCAGATACACGGCGATGACGATCAGGGTTCCCAGGGTGAGCGCCAGGGGCAGGGTCCGCCTCGGATCGCGCGTTTCCTCGGCGATCAGGTTGACCGATTGCCAGCCGCCGTAGGCGAACAGGATCGGGACGAGGGCCGCTCCGAAGGAGAGAATCCCGGCGCGCGGGGCGGGCGGGGACCCGGAGGCGGCGGGCGAGGGGTGCGGCAGGAGCAGACCGCCGAAGATCAGAGCGGCCAGCGCCAGCACCTTCAGGATCACCAGAACATTCAGCAGGCGGCTGCCGGGCTTGACTCCCGCGAAGTTGACGACCGCGACCGCGGCGATCGCGACGGCCGCCCAGGCCGACGCTCCGGCGGGCTCTCGCGAGAGGAGCCGGAGCGCGTACTGCGCAAACGTGATCGCGACGGCGGCGAGCCCGCCCCCCTGGATCATCGCGAGAGAGGCCCAGCCGAAGAGAAAGGCGACGATCGGGTGATAGGCCTCCTTGAGGTAGGTGTATTCCCCGCCGGCGCGCGGAAAGAGCGTCGCGAGCTCGGCGAAGGAGAATGCGCCGGAAAGCGCGACGGCGCCGCCGGCGACCCAGGCGGCCAGAACGAGGGCCGGCGTGGGAAGGCGCTGCGCCACGAGCGACGGAAGAATGAAGATTCCCGATCCGATGATGCCGCCGACGACGACCATCGTGGCGTCGAAGGGACCGAGCGCCCGGCGGAAGGACATTGCGCCAGAGGATAAGCCACCCTAGAATCGAAACCGTGCCCGGCGACTTCGTCCACCTTCATCTCCACAGCCAATACTCGCTGCTCGACGGGGCCAATCGCCTTCCGGAGCTGTGCAAGCGCGTGGCCGAGCTCGGGATGCCCGCGGTGGCCGTCACGGATCACGGCAACATGTTCGGCGCGTTCGGGTTCTACCACGAGGCGGTCAAGAGCGGCGTGCGTCCGATCCTCGGCGTCGAGGCCTACATCGCGCCCGGCGACCGGCGCGACCGCGAGACCCAGGCCGCGAGCGAGTCCGGCGAGGGGTACGCCTACCACCTGACGATCCTCGCGGCGACCCAGACGGGCTACCGCAACCTGGTTCGCCTGGTTTCCGAGGCCTATCTGACCGGCTTCTATCACCGCCCGCGCATGGACAAGGCCCTGCTGCGCGAGCACGCCGAGGGGCTGATCGGGCTCTCCGGGTGCCTCAAGGGAGAGGTCGCCGGGGCGCTCGCCCGCGGAAACTTCGAGGCGGGAAAGAAGGCCTTTCGGGAATACGAGGAGATCTTCGGGAAGGGGAACTTCTTCGTCGAGATCATGGACCATGGCCTGCCCCAGCAGACCGCGATCATCCCGGACCTCCTGCGTCTCTCCTCGGAGACGGGCGCGCCGGCCGTCGCCACCAACGACAGCCACTACCTGCGCCGCGACGACGCGTTCGCGCACGAGGTGCTGCTCTGCATCGGCATGGGCAAGACGCTCGAGGACGAGCGCCGGATGCGCTTCTACAACGACGAGTTCTACGTCAAGAGCCCGGACGAGATGCGTTTGCGCTTCAAGTCCTGGACGGAGGAAGCGGTCCGCAACTCGGTCGCGGTCGCCGAGCGCTGCGCCGTCTCGCTCGACGCCGAGGGGCTGCACCTGCCGACCTTCGCGGCGCCCCCGGGGCAGACCCCGGCGGAATACTTCGAGCAGCTCGCCCGCGAAGGGCTCGAGCGGCGCCTCCAGGAGGTCGCGCTCGCCGCGCCCGCGGAAAAATACCGCGAGCGCCTCGACTACGAGATCGGCGTCGTCGAGAAGATGGGCTTCCCGTCGTACTTCCTGATCGTCTCGGACTTCATCCGTTATGCCCGGGAGCGGGGGATCTCCGTGGGTCCCGGCCGCGGCAGCGCCGCGGGTTCGATCGTTTCCTGGGCCCTCCGGATCACCGAAATCGACCCGCTGCGCTACGACCTGCTCTTCGAACGGTTCCTGAATCCCGAGCGCATCTCGATGCCGGACATCGACATCGACTTCTGCCAGGCGCGCCGCGGCGAGGTGATCGAATACGTCACGAAGAAGTACGGGCGCGAGAACGTGGCCCAGATCGTCACCTTCTCGCAGTTGAAGCCCAAGCTCGCCGTGCGCGACGTGGCGCGGGTGCTTTCGCTGCCCGTGGCGACGGGCGACCGCATCGCCAAGCTCGTTCCCGACGGTCCCGACGTCACCTTCGACCGGGCCCTGCGGGAGTCGCCGGGCTTGAAGGACCTCATCTCGGCGGACGAAAGCGTCGCCAGGGTCGTGCGCATCGCCGAGCGGCTCGAGGGGCTGTCGCGCCACGCCGGGATGCACGCGGCCGGAGTCGTCATCGCGCCCCGCCCGATCACCGACTACCTGCCGCTCTACCGGACGAACAAGGACGAGATCACGACCCAGTTCGACATGAACGCCGTCGAGAAGATGGGACTCCTGAAGATCGACTTCCTCGGCCTCATCACCCTCGACATCCTCGACGCGACGCGCGCGGCCGTCCGGGAGCGGACCGGCGAGGACCTCGATCTGGACCACCTGCCGCTCGACGACGAGCCGACCTATGAGCTCTTCCGGTCGGGAAAGACCGCCTGCGTCTTCCAGTTCGACTCCTCCGGAATGCGGGACCTGCTGCGCCGGGCCAAACCCCGCGTCTTCGCGGACCTGGCGGCCTTGAACGCGCTCTACCGACCCGGGGCGCTCGACGCGGGGACGGTCGAGGAGTACGTGCGCCGGCGCAACGGCACGAGCAAGGTGACCTACCCGCTGCCGGAGATCGCCGACATCCTGGAGGAGACCCTCGGCATCCTCGTCTACCAGGAGCAGGTCATGCGCATCGCCTCGCGGGTGGCGGGCTACTCGCTTGCCGAGGCGGATCTGCTGCGCAAGGCGATCGGCAAGAAGAAGAAAGAGATCATGGCCGCCGAGGGGGAGAAGTTCCTGCGGCGCTGCGTCGAGCACCGCACGCCCCGCAGGAAGGCCGAGGAGCTCTGGTCGCTGATCGAGCCGTTCGCGCGCTACGGGTTCAACAAGTCGCACGCGGTCGCCTACGCGCTGGTCGCCTACAAGACGGCCTACCTCAAGGCCCACGCCCCGGTCGACTTCTTGGCGGCGACGCTCTCGGCCGAGATCGGCTCGACGGACGGCATCGTCAAGGTGATCGGGGACTGCGTCGAGATGGGCATCCCGGTCCTGCCGCCCGACATCAACGAGTCCCGCAAGGACTTCACCGCCGTGGGCGACGCGATCCGCTTCGGCCTGGCGGCCGTCAAGGGCGTCGGAGAAGCCGCGGCCGAAACCGTTCTCGAGGAGCGCCGGAAAGGGCCCTTCGCCTCCTTCACCGACTTCGCGTTCCGGATGGAGTCGCACCTGGTCAACAAGCGCACCTTCGACGCGCTGATCGCGGCGGGCGCCTTCGATACCCTGGGCAAGGGGCGCGCGACCCTGGCGGGCGCCGGGGAGCGGATCCTGACGCTGGCGGCCAGGCGGCGCGAGGAAGCGCAGCTCGGCCAGTCGAACCTCTTCGGTCAGCCGGCCGCCGAGTCCGGGCCGCCCGCCGACGACTTTCCGGACCTGCCCGAGTGGTCGCTCGACGAGCGGCTCAAGGGCGAGAAGGAAGTCCTCGGCTTCTACGTGACCGGGCACCCGCTGACCCGGCACGCCGAGGAAATCGCGCGCTTTGCCGACGCGAAGATCGCCGAGCTGCCCAACCGCGTGGAGCAGACGGTCCGGGTGGCGGGCGTGCTGACCCAGCTGAAGAAGCAGAAGATCAAGAAGGGCGTCAACGAGGGAAAGACGATGTTGAAGGCGGTTCTCGAGGACACCACCGGGAGCGCTCCCGTGTGCATCTTCGCGAGCCTCTACGAGAAGGTCGGCGGCTGGGTCGCGGCCGACATGCCGGTCCTGGTCGGCGCCATGGTGCGGGAGTCCGGTCCCGCGATCGAGCTGACGGTTCAGGACATCGTGCCCCTGGAAGGGATCCGGGAGCGCCGCGCGCGCGAGATCGAGATCCGGGTGAACATCGCGCTTGCCGACGAGAAGGTGCTCGCGCGGCTGCGCGAGAGCCTCGCCTCCTACCCCGGGACCACGCCCGTCTCGATCCGGCTGGTGCGCCCGGGCGAATTCGAGGCGCGGGTGAAGGCCGCCGACTCGATCCGCGTGGCGCCGTCGCCTCGACTCACGAGCGAGATCCGGGCCCTGGCAGGGGAGGACTCGGTTCAGTACGTCTTCGACTAGAGATCGCGCAGCCGGCCGCCGCAAGACGCCTCCGCGCCTGCGCGGCTCGAGCGCCCGCGGACCCGCGGCACGCCTCGCCCGCCTGCCCCCGGGGGCGCGCCGCGCGCTCGCGGCGGCGGCGGCCCTGGCGCGCCAGAAGCGGACGCCCCTGTATCTGGCCGGCGGCGCCGTCAGGGACCTGCTGATCGGGCGTCCGGTGCGCGACCTGGATCTGGTCGTCGAAGGGGACGGCCTCGCCTTCGGCCGCGATCTGGCGCGGCGCCTGGGCCTCCCGGTACGCGCGCATCCGCGATTCGGAACCGCCTCGATCGAGCTGCCCGAGAGCAATCGCCTCGACGTGGCGGGCTGCCGCGCCGAGACCTACGCCCATCCCGGCGCGCTGCCGCGCGTGCGGCCGGGCACGATGGCGGAGGACCTGGCGCGCCGCGATTTCACCATCAACGCCATGGCGCTGCGAATCTGGCCGGGGCCCTGCCGCCTGCTCGATCCGCACGGGGGGCGTGCGGACCTCGGCCGGGGAGTCGTCCGGATGCTCCATCCGGCCTCGCCGCGCGACGATCCCACGCGGGCCTTCCGGGCGGTGCTGTATGGGAACCGTCTCGGATTTCGCCTCGAGCCGCGCACGCGGGGATGGATCCGGGACGCGGTCTGCTCCGGCGCCTTCGAGCGGATCTCCGGCGATCGCCTGCGCCGGGAGCTCGCGCGAATCCTCTCGGAGCCCGGCCGCGCGGGCGCCCTCGGCCGGATGTCGCGTCTGGGCCTCATCCCCGTCCTCCACCCGGCCCTGTCCGGGGACGCCCGCGCACGGGCGCGCCTTGCGCGCGCGGAACGGCTCGACGGCAGGCCGCTCTCGGGAGCCACCTGGCTCGCCTACCTGCTCGTCTGGGCAACCGGGCTGACGGGCGAGGAGGCCCGGCAACTCGCGGCGAGGCTCAACCTGCCTCGCGGCCCGGCCCGCGTGCTCGGACGCTGGCCCGACCGCAGGCGCTCTGCGGGCGCGGCTCCGCTCGACGCCGACGAGGCGCTGGCGCTCGCGGCCCTCTCGGGGGGTCGGACCGCCCGGCTCTCCCGCGACATCCGAATCCGCGGCGCCGATCTTCTCGCCGCGGGAATCGCCCCGGGGCCCGCCGTCGGCCGGGCGCTTGCGGCCACGCGGTCGGCACGGCTCGCGGGTCGGATCCCGCCGGAGGAGGAACTCGCCTTCGCGCTCCGCGTCGCTCGAGAGGCGGCCTCGTGAAGGGCAAGGCGCTCACCCTGGTCCTGCTCGCGCTCGCCGCGGGGGGGACTGCCGCCGCCGTGCCGGCGCCGCCGACCTTCTGTGTCGAATGGGTCGAGCAGTCGCGCGAAGGATACGAGCGGCTGACCCTCTTTGCCGACCGGACCGTGGCGTGGAAACGAAACCGCGGGGGCTCGGAGCAGATGAAGCGGCAGCGTCTGACGCCGGAAGAGGCGAAGTTCTACTGCGACTACTTCCGCGGCGACGGGATCTGGTCGGGTTCCGACGACCTGCGCAGCGGCCTGACCGGCGATTTCGTCAAGCAATCGGTCGTGACGCTCGCCCGAGCCGACGGGACGCGCAAGTCGATCCGATTCGACGAGCTGTCGGCCATGACGCCCGAAAGCGCCGCGCTGCGCTCCTCGCTCGAGGGGTTGAAGGGCATCTTCACGGCCCCGCTCGCGCCCGCCTCCCGCTTCACCGCGGAGAACCTTCCGCCGGGGACGATCCTGAAGAGGTTCGACGGTGTCCTCTTCCGCGTCAAGAGGATCGAGGCGATCAAGGGGGTGGTCGAGCTGGAAGGCGTCAACGAGCCGTACTCGGAGTTCCGCAAGATCGAAGAGCTTCGGTTTCTGTTCGCGCCGCCGGAGAGGCCGTGAGAAGGAAGGCGGCGGGCCGGCGGCCGCCGGCCAGGGCGAGAGCGCCGGCGGTGCGGATCGGCGCCGGCCGTTGGAAGGGAAGGATTCTCGAAGTTCCGCAGGGCGCCCGGCCCACGAGCGGCAAGGCGCGCGAGGCGCTCTTCGACATCCTCCAGAAGCGGGTCGCTGGAGCGCGGGTGCTCGAGCTCTACGCCGGCAGCGGGGCCGTCGGCCTCGAAGCGTTGTCGCGCGGGGCCGCCCGGTCCGTTCTCGTGGAGCCGTCGGCGCGCGCCCTCGGGCGCAACCTCGGTCGGCTCGCCCCCGAGAAGGGAACCGTCGAGGTCCTGCGCCGCGAGGCCTCGGCGGCGATCTCGGATCTCCTGCGCCGGGACGAGCGCTTCGACATCGTGTTCGCCGACCCTCCCTACGCGGGCGAGCTCGATGCCGACGTTTTCGCGGGAGTCGCCCGCCTGCTCGCCGAAGGAGGCACGTTCGTGCTGCAGAGCGACGTCGGCCGCGAGCCGATGCCCGCCGGCCTGCGCCTGACCGACCGGCGCGCGTATGGCCGAAACGTGCTGAGTTTTTTCGAGGCCGAGCGGGTGACGCGCGCGCCGTCGCCGCCGCGGCGTTTTTGACCCCCTCACCTCGAAATGCTACGCTTCGCGTTTCGCGGAACCGCGCCCCGAAGTCTCCAGAGAAGTCACCCGGAGGAGTTGGAATGCTTCAGAACGGACGCCACTACTTCACGTCGGAATCGGTCACCGAGGGACACCCGGACAAGATCGCGGACCAGATCTCCGACGCGATTCTGGACGCGGTTCTGCGCGACGACCCCACCGGACGGGTCGCCTGCGAGACCCTGGTCACGACCGGCCTCGCCTTCATCGCCGGCGAGATCTCGACGAAGACCTACGTCGATTTCCCCTCGGTCGTTCGGCACACCATCAAGGAGATCGGTTACACGCGCGCCAAGTTCGGCTTCGACTACGAGACGTGCGCCGTGATCTCCTCGATCGATCCGCAGTCTCCCGACATCGCGCAGGGGGTGGACACCGGGGGAGCGGGGGATCAGGGCCTGATGTTCGGTTACGCCGTGCGCGAGACCGAGGAGCTGATGCCCCTGCCCCTGACGCTCGCACACCGCCTGGTGCAGCGGCTGTCCCAGGCGCGCCGGAAAGGCGAGATGGACTTCCTGCGGCCCGACGGGAAGTCCCAGGTCACCGTCGAGTACGAGGGGAGTCGCGCCATCGGGGTCGAGACCGTCGTCGTCTCCACACAGCACGCCGAAGCGATGAAGCACGCGCAGCTGCGCGAGGCGATCATCGAAGAGGTCATCAAGCCGGTCATCCCCGCCGGCCTGCTCACTCAGAAGACCAAGTACCACGTCAACCCGACCGGCCGGTTCGTCATTGGCGGCCCGCAGGGGGACGCCGGCCTGACGGGGCGAAAGATCATCGTGGACACCTACGGCGGGAGCGCCCCCCACGGCGGCGGCGCCTTCTCGGGCAAGGACCCGACCAAGGTGGACCGCTCGGCGGCCTACATGGCCCGTTACGTCGCGAAGAACCTTGTCGCGGCGGGGATCGCCGATCGCGTTCTGATCCAGCTCGCCTACG
>JBLMXY010000209.1:0-4531 GCA_050257975.1 Acidobacteriota bacterium | reverse complement strand
CGCTCGCCGCGATCGCGAAGGAGCTCGATTACACCTATCTGAACGAACATCCCGCGTTCTCCGGCCGCAACACCTCCGCCGAAAACCTCGCGCGCCACTTCGCCGAGCGGCTCGAGACCTCTGGCGCGCTCGGCTGGGCGCGCGTGGCGGAAGTCACCGTCTGGGAGGGTCCGGAGAACCGCGCCACGTACCGGCCGGGCCGCTGACTATATCTAGGTTGATATAGTCAGCGCGCCCGCGCGCGCGGCGCTTCGACCTCCCGGCATCCGCCAGCAGGCCTGGGAGCGCTGGCGCAGCGTCCGGAGGGCGCCGTCGAGCAGCTCCCGGGCCCCGGCCCGATCCCGGGACAGCAAGATCCATACGAGCCGTTCGCCCGATCTCCTCCTCGTGTAGACTGCGCGGCCGAATACCGAGGAGAAGAAGGAGCCATGAGGATTCCCTCCTGCTTTGCCGTGCTCTGTCTGACCGCCGGAACGGTTCTGGCCACGACCTACACGGTCACGACGGCCGCCGACTCGGGCGCGGGGTCGCTTCGACAGGCGATCCTCGACGCCAACACCAACCTCGGGGCGGACACGATCGCCTTCAACATTCCCGGCACGGACTCCGGCTGCAGCGCAACCGGCGTCTGCACGATCGCGCCTCTCACCCCTCTGCCGCCGATCAACGAGGCCGTCACCATCGACGGGTTCACGCAGACCGGCGCCTCCCCGAACACGATCGCCAAGGGCGCCGTCAACGCGGTCCTGAAGATCGTTCTTTCCGGAGTCCACGTGCCCGGAACGACCGCCCTCTGGGTGAGCGCCGCCGGAACGACGCTGAGGGGCCTGGTCTTCAACGGCGGCTTCGACTACACGATCGAGGTGTACTTCGCCGACAACACTTCGATCAAGGGCTGCGTCGTCGGAGCGGACGCTTCCGGGATGACTGCCGTCCCGAACAACCGGGGTATCAATGCGGTCTTCTCGGATCACTTCACCCTCGGAGGCCCGTTGCCCGCGGACCGGAACATCGTCTCCGGCAACTCATCCTGGGGCATCGGCCTCGGTAACGACCCCAACGCGACCGTCCAGGGGAACCTGATCGGAACGGACGCAACCGGGGCCGCTCCGCTCGGCAACGGCAACCGCGGCATCCTCATCAATCCGGGCCGCAAGGGCACCGTCATTCGCGACAACGTCATTTCCGCCAACGGGGACGTCGGTCTGAACCCCGGAGATCTCGGCACCGACCCCGACTACGGGACCGTCATCCAGGGCAACTTCATCGGTACGGACGTGACCGGAACGGTCCACCTCGGGAACAAGAACTACGGCATCTTCCTGACGACGAATCAAGTCACGGTCGGCGGCGCCGGGGCCGGAGAGGGCAACGTCATCGCGTTCAACGGGTCTGCGGGCATCGCGTATTACGCCAACGACGGCACCGGCTCCTCGATTCGCGGCAACTCGATCTACGAGAACGGAAGCCTGGGGATCGACCTCGGAATCGACGGCGTGACCGCCAACGACGCCGGCGACGCCGATACGGGATCCAACAACCTCCAGAACTATCCGGTCGTCAGCACGGTGACGGCCTCGAGCATCCAGGGGACGTTGAACAGCGAGGCGAACAAGACCTATACGCTCGACTTCTACGCGAACCCCAACTGCGACGCGTCCGGCTTCGGCCAGGGCAAGACCTATCTCGGATCCACCGACGTCTCGACCGACGGCGGCGGAAACGCGAGCTTCAACTACGCCGTTTCCGTCCCTCCTGGACAGATGGTCACGGCGACGGCGACCGGGCCCGACGGGAGCACGTCCGAGTTCTCCCGGTGCGCCAACCTGCTGCCGGCGTTCCTCGACGCCGATCCGACGGCCGGCGCGACCTCCGACGGCAACGGCGTCTTCGAGCCGGGAGAGACGGCGACGGTTCGTCCCAACTGGCTCAATCCGACCGCCGTGGCGTTCTCCCCGCTCACGTCAGGCGCCTCGGCCCTGACGGGGCCCGCCGGTGCGTCCTACTCGACCGTGGACGGCTCGAGCGACTACGGCTCCATCCCGCCGCACGCCACCGGCAGCTGCTCCGCCACGTCCAACTGCTTCACGATGTTCGTGTCCAAACCCTCGACCCGGCCGGCGGCGCACTGGGATGCGACTTTCACCGAAACGCTCTCTTCACCGCGGGACGGCGCGCACGCCTGGAAGTTGCACCTCGGCGACAGCTTCAAGGACGTGCCGCGAAGCCAGCTTTTCTACAAGAAAATCGAGACGGTCTTCCACAACGCCATCACCGTCGGCTGCACCGTCTCCTCGTACTGCCCCGATGACGACGTGCCCCGCGACCAGATGGCGATCTTTCTCGCCCGCGCGATCGCCGGGGGCGGCGCCAACGTCCCCGTTTCCGGCTCCGTCGGCGGCAAGCCGTACAACTGCGCGCCCGGCGGCGTCTCCCTCTATGCCGACGTCTCGCCGACCTCGATCGCCTGCAAGAGCATCCACTACATCGCCGCCCAGAACGTGACGACCGGATGCTCCGCAGGGCTCTATTGCCCGACGCAGCTCGTCACCCGGGCGCAGATGGCGATCTTCGTCGCCAAAGGCACGGTCGCCCCGGCCGGCGGCGCGGGGGTGCCGCTCGCCTACACCGACCCGGTGACCCACGTCTCCTACTCGTGCGACGCCGCCTCCCCCAACTCGCTCTTTGCCGACGTGACGCCGGCGGATTCCTTCTGCAAGCACGTGAACTACCTCTACGCCAAGAACATCATCGCGGGCTGTTTCTACGGCTCTTACTGCCCCAACAACAACGTCACGCGTGGCGAGATGGCCAAGTTCCTGAGCAACGCCTTCAGCCTGCAGCTTTACGGGCCGTAGAGGGCTCTCTCGTGAGGCGGTTGCATTACTCCGGTGGCCCGCCGGGGTGACAGTATTAGGCCCGTGAGGTTGCTCCGGGCGGCGTGGGTGGCGGCGGGCGTTCTTCTCTGGGCGCGGGGCGCCCTCGCGGCGGCCAATCAGGTCCATCACGAGCGCAACCTCAACCTGACCGGCGGCTCCTGCGGCAACTACCTCGACCGCCTGACGCCGACGAGCGCGCAGACCTATCCGCTGCGCTTCAAGGTCGAGTTCCAGGGCTCGACGGACCACGCCCGCGTCTACTACACGACCGACGGCTCAACGCCCACCGGCGCCTTCGGGCTCGGGCTCGGCACGACGCTGGTTCTGACCGCTTCCTACGACTGCTTCTTCTTCGACCTCGCTAACGCCCAGAACGTGGATGTCGTCAACGCGACGATCCCGGCTCAGCCCGGGGGGACGACGGTCAAGTACATCGTCAGCGCCTGGAACAGCGTCGGCACCCCGATCGAGATTTTCGCCAACAGCGGCACGTGCGCCACCTGCACGGCCTGCACGGTGTCGGGGTGCGCCGACCTCTTCCAGTACACCGTGCTCTCGCCGACCCCCACCCGCACGCCGACGCCCACGCGCACGCCGACCGCGACCGCGACGGCCACGCGGACGGCGACCCCGACGGCGACCGCGACGCCGACGCGGACCACAACCGCGACCGCGACGCCGACGCCGACTGCAACCGCGACGCGAACGCCGACTCGCACGGCGACGCCCACGCGCACGCCGACGCGGACACCGACGGTTCCGACGCCCACTCCCGTGCCGGGCTCCGTCAAGGTTTCCCCGCAGGCGCTCGTCGTGGATCCTTCCTCTTCCGCGACTTCCGACGGCAACGGCGTCTTCGAGCCGGGAGAGACCGCCTCGGTCGAGCCCTCGTGGAAGAACGTCAGCGCGACACCCGTGGCGCTCTCGGCCACGGCGTCCTCCTTCGGCGGGCCCGCCGGCGCGGCCTATGGAATTCCGGATAGCGTCGCCACCTACGGGGCCATCGCCCCCGGGGCCACGGGCAGCTGCGCGGCGACAACCAACTGCTATCGCCTGTCGCTCTCCTCGCCGGCCACGCGCCCCGCCGCGCACTGGGACGCGACCTTCACCGAGTCCCCTTCGACCGGCGACACACCGAAGGTCTGGACCCTGCACGTGGGCGACAGCTTCGCCGACGTGCCCCGCTCGGAGCTCTTCTACCGGAAGATCGAGACGATCTTCCACGCGGGCATCACGAGCGGATGCGGGCCTGGAGCCTACTGCCCTTCCGACAAGGTCCCGCGCTCCCAGATGGCCATCTTCATCGCGAAGGCGATCGCGGGAAGCGCCGGCGACATCCCGGTGAGCGGAATCGTCGGCGGCACTCCCTACAACTGTGTCGCCGGAGGCTCCTCGGCATTCCTGGACGTCCTGCCGACCGACGTCTTCTGCAAGCACGTCCACTACATCGCCGCGCAGAACGTCACGCTCGGCTGCGGCGGCTCTCTCTATTGCCCGGGCGGCCTGGTCTCGCGCCTCGCGATGGCCTCCTTCATCGCCAAGGGAATGGTCGCGCCCCTGGGAGGCGGCGCGGTCCCGCTCGCCTACGGGCCGGACCCGAACACCGGGCTTCTCTACTCCTGCGACGCCGGCAGCCCCAACGTGCACTTCGC
>JBLMXY010000208.1:0-31500 GCA_050257975.1 Acidobacteriota bacterium | reverse complement strand
GCTAGTCCACGCGGACCTGCACCCGCTCGATCGAAGTCGCCTTGCCGGTCGCCTCGTCCACGCCGACGACCGCTCCCGAGAGGCGGATGTCGCGTTTGGCCGTCTCGAAGGAGCGCGGGGTCTGCGAGAGGAACTTCTCGATGATGCGGTCCTTCGAGAAGCCGATGATCCCCTCGTAGGCGCCGGTCATGCCGACGTCGGTCTGATAGGCCGTCCCGCCGGGGAGCAGAATCTCGTCCGCCGTGGGCACGTGGGTATGGGTGCCGAGAACCGCCGACACGCGGCCGTCCAGGTACCAGCCCATCGCCATCTTCTCGGAGGTCGCCTCGGCGTGCATGTCGACGACGATGACCTTGGCTTCCAGGCGCGCGATCTCCTCGTCCGCCACGCGAAACGGGGAGTCCGAGTGCGCCGGCATGAAGACCTGGCCCTGGAGGTTGACCACGGCGACGGGAATGCCGGAGGGCGTCGACTGCACGGTGACACCCCGGCCAGGGTTGCCGGGCGGATAGTTCGCGGGCCGAAGGAGACGGTCCGAAGCGTTCAGGGCGTCGTAGATCTCCTTCTTGTCCCAGATGTGGTTGCCCGAGGAGAAGACGTCGATCGGCATCTTCGACAGGTCCTCGAAGAGCTCGTTGGTCAGCCCGAAGCCGCCCGCGGCGTTCTCGATGTTGACGATCGTGAAGTCGATCTTGCGGCGGTCGATGACGGAACCGAGGGCCTCGGCGAGGGCGCGACGACCCGGAGATCCGACCACGTCGCCGACGAACAGAATGTTCAAGTCTCTTGTCCTTAGTCCTTAGTCCTTGGTTCCCGACTGAGGACTGTGGACTCGGGACTGAGGACTCTACTGGCTTGAGCCACTCGAGTCGTCCGTCCTCTGTCCTCTGTCCTCAGTCGCTACCTCGCGTATTCCACCGCCCTCGTCTCCCTGATCACCGTCACCTTGATCTGCCCGGGGTATTGAAGCTCCGACTCGATCTTCTTGGCCACGTCGCGGGAGAGCCAGAGCGCCTCGTCGTCGCTGATGCGGTTGGCCTCCACGACGATTCGGAGCTCCCGTCCCGCCTGCACCGCGAAGGCCTTCTGCACGCCCTTGAAGCCGTCGGCGATGTGCTCGAGCTTCTCGAGCCGCTTGACGTAGGTCTCCAGGATCTCGCGCCGCGCGCCGGGGCGGGCGGCCGAGAGGGCGTCGGCCCCGTTGACCAGGACCGCCTCGAGGGATCGCGGCTCGTAGTCGCCGTGGTGGCACTCCATGGCGTGGATGACCTCGTTGACCTCGCCGAACTTCTTCAGGACCTCGCGCCCGAGCTCGAGGTGCGTACCCTCCATCTCGCGGTCGATCGCCTTGCCGATGTCGTGAAGCAGCCCGGCGCGCTTGGCGACCTCGACGTTCCCGCCGAGCTCCGCCGCCATGTTGGTCGCGAGCCAGGCGACCTCCTTGGAGTGCTGGAGCACGTTCTGGCCGTAGGAGGTCCGGAACTTCAGGCGGCCCAGAAGCTTGATCAGCTCCGGATGAAGGTCCGGGATGCCGAACTCGAGCGCGGTCGCCTCGCCCTCCTGCCGGATCCGCTCCCAGAGCTCCGAGCGCACCTTCTCGACGACTTCCTCGATGCGCGCCGGGTGGATGCGCCCGTCCACGATCAGCTTCTCGAGCGCCATGCGGGCCACCTCCCGCCGCAGCGGCTCGAAGGCCGAGATGACGATCGCCTCCGGCGTGTCGTCGATGATCAGGTCGACGCCCGTGGCCGCCTCCAGGGCCCGGATGTTGCGCCCTTCGCGCCCGATGATGCGCCCCTTCAGGTCGTCGGAGGGAAGCTCCACGACGGAGACCGTCGCCTCGACGACCACGTCGGAGGAGAGGCGCTGGATCGCCATCCCGATGATGTGCCGCGCCTTCTGGGTGGCCTGCTCGAGCGCCTCCTCCTCGATGCGCCGCATCAGCCCGGCGCCCTCCACGCGGGCTTCGTTCTCGATCGACTTGACCAGGTCGCGCCTGGCGTCCACCGCCGTCAAGCCCGAGATCTGCTCGAGGCGCTTCCTCTGTTCGTCGATGACGCGCTGGATCTCCGCCTGCATGTCGTCGAGCCTCTTCTGCTGCTCGGCGAGCCCGCGCTCCTTGCGGCCGTACTCCTCTTCCCGATGCTCCTGGGCCGCGAGCTTGCGGTCCAGATTCTCCTCCTTGGCGAGGACCCGCTTCTCCAGGGCGGCGATCTCCTGCCGCCGGGCCTGGACCGTCTTGTCGAACTCGGCCCGGGCGGCCAGGACCTTCTCCTTCGCCTCGATCGAGGCCTCGCGCAGCTTCGCCTCGGCGGCCCTGTTGGCCTCCTCCCGGATGCGTTCGGCCTCCGACCCGATCGCCGCGCGCTCCTCGACGAGCTTCCTGCGGAGGACCGCGAAGACGATGGCGCCGATCACGGCGGCCACCAGGAGGCCCGCCGCGAGGGCGATCGCCAGAGATGTACTCATGTCGGCTCCCCTCTGCCCGGGGACGCCGAAAGTCGGCGGCGGCTACACGATGAGGCGCAAGTTCCTCGCCCGCAGGGGGTTCGAACTTGCCGGCACCAGGGTATTCAATTGGAGTGATCGCTTCATTTCGTGCCCCTTGCGGGGTTGCCGACGCGCCGCGTTCAGGCGTCCAGGGCGTCGTCCAACTTCCGAATCAGACGCTCCGCCCGCGCCACGGCGTCGGCCGGATTGTCCATTCGGTTCTTTTCGACCCGATGAAGATCGTCCGAGATGTTGAGAGCAGCGAGGATGGCGATCTTCGTCGTGTCCACCGTCGCCGTCTGTTCCGCGACTTCTCTCATCCGGGAATCGACGAAGCGGGCCAGGTCGTGGATGTAGGAGCTGTCTCCCTCGGCCCGGACGCTGTACGTCTGGCCGAAAATCTCCACCTGAGTCACGCTGCCCCGCTTTTCCAAGGCGGATTCCGGCTCCTTTCGGGCGGAGAGTCTAGTCGGTTTGCGTGAAGGGAGTCAATGCTTTAGAGCGAAGCGGCGGGATTGGTAGAATTCGCCGAAATTCACCCGATATGAGGCTCTCCGCAGGTGACCGGCTCGGACCATACGTGATCCTCGCTCCCCTCGGGGCAGGCGGCATGGGCGAGGTCTTCTGCGCGCGGGACACCCGACTCGGCCGCGATGTCGCCGTCAAGATCCTCCCCGAGCGACTCGCGGACAACCCGGCTGCGCTGGAGCGCTTCGAGCGGGAAGCGCGCGCGGTGGCGGCGCTTTCGCACCCGAACATTCTCGCCATTCACGACTACGGCCGCGAGGGAGGCGTCGCCTACGCGGTCATGGAGCGGCTCGAGGGGGACTCGCTCGACCAGCGCCTGGCTCGGGAGCAGCTCTCCTGGCGAAAGGCTCTCGAGATAGGCTCGTCGATCGCCGACGGGCTCGCTTCGGCGCACGGACGTGGGATCATCCACCGCGATCTGAAGCCCGCCAATGTCTTCGTCACGCGCGAGGGCCTGGTCAAGATTCTGGACTTCGGACTCGCCCGGCAAGACTCTCTCGCTTCCCGGGAAGGGACCGCGGTCGCGACGGCGACTGCCGGGACCGAGCCGGGCACCCTGCTGGGGACCCTTGGCTACATGTCGCCCGAGCAGGCGCGTGGAGAGACCGCCGATTCGCGCAGCGACATCTTTTCGCTGGGCTGCATTCTCTACGAGATGCTCACGGGACGTCGCGCCTTCCACAAGTCGTCTCGGGCCGAGTCCTTGGCCGCGATTCTGCGCGACGATCCGGGCGATCTCTCGGAGGCAGGTCGCGCGCTCCCGCCGGCACTGAGCGGGCTCGTCCGCCGTTGCCTGGAGAAGAACCCCGACGAGCGCTTTCAGTCCGCTCGCGACCTGGCGTTCGCCATGCGAGAGATCCTCAGTACCTCGGCGGTCTCGGCCGTGCCGGCCGCAGTGCCTGCAACCTCTCCCCGACGAAGAGGCGCCTGGGTGACCGGTAGTCTGGTCGCGGCCGCGCTCCTCGCGCTCTTTGCATTCGACGTCGGTAATCTGCGGAGCCGACTCGCCCGGGGAGGAAGCGAGCCCGTCCATTCGATCGCGGTCCTCCCGCTGGAGAACCTCTCCCGTGATCCCCAGCAGGAGTACTTCGCCGACGGCATGACGGAGGAGCTGATCACTCGCCTCTCCAAGCTCGGCAACCTTCGGGTCACCTCGCGCACGTCGGTCATGGGCTACAAGGACACGAAGAAGAAGCTCCCCGTGATCGCCAAAGAGCTGGGCGTGGACACGATCCTGGAAGGCTCCGTGCTCCGAGACGGGCAGCGGGTCAAGGTCACGGCGCAGCTCATCGACGCCTCGAGCGACCGGCACATCTGGGCCGACAGCTACGAGCGGGACATGAAGGACATCTTGCCTCTGCAGAGCGAGGTCGCAAAGGCGGTCGCGCGAGAGGTCGGCGTCCAGCTGACACCCTCAGGGCAGGCGGGGCTCGCGGCGGCGACGCGCCCGGTCATCCCCGCCGCCTACGATGCTTACGTGCGTGGCCGCCACGCATGGAACAAGAGAGGAGAGGCGAGCCTGCGCGAGGGTATTCGGCTGTTTCAGGAGTCGATCGACGCGGACCCCACCTACGCGCCGGCGTATGCCGGGATGGCGGACTGCTATTCGCAGCTAGGCTACGGCAACTACCTCTCGCCCGAGGACTCCTTTCCCAGGGCGAAGGCCGCGGCGCAAAGAGCGTTGGAGCTCGACCCAAACCTGGCGGAAGGGCACGCCTCACTCGGATTCGCGACGATGTACTTTGACTGGGATTTCGCCGCCGCCGAACGAGAGTACCGCCGCGCGATCGAATTGAATCCGAACTCGGCTCTCGCGCACCAGTGGTACGCCTACCTGCTCACGGCGCGGGAGCGGCCGGAGCGGGAGGCGGCCGCCCAGATCGCGACGGCGAAAAAACTCGACCCTCTGTCGGTGCCGATCAATACGGATCAGGCATACATCCTCTACTACTACGGCAAGGTCGAGGAAGCTCTGAAGTCCGTCCGAATGGCGCTCGAAATGGATCCGAAGAACCCCCTCGCGCACTTCTGGCTGGTCCGTATCGACACGTCCCAAGGCAAGTACGCGGAAGCCGAGGCGGAACTCGAGAACATAGGCGTCCTGCGCACCTGGACGCCGGCGATGGCCTCCGCCGGTTTCCTGTACGGGCTGCGCGGCAAGCGAACCGAAGCCGAGTCCGTCCTTCAGCAGTTCGCTGGCCTCAAGAAGCAGGGAAAGTTTGCCTCGAGCTATGCCATCGCGATCGTCGACGTGGGACTGGGCGAAAAGGATAGGGCCCTCGCTCATCTCGAAGACGCGTACCGGGAGCGCTCCAACTGGCTCGTCTGGCTGAAACGAGATCCCCGCTGGCAACCGATCCACGAGGACCCTCGCTTCAAAGAGCTCGTTCGAAGAGTCGGGCTTCCCGCCTAGAGTCGTTGATCGACATCCCGGCGCGAGGGCCGCGGCCGCGAAGGGCGACCGCGACCCCCGACACTCCCTTGACCGAAGACTCGTCCGACGAACGTCGGATCGAGTCCAGGGCCCGAGGAACCCGGTCCCGGGACGTCAGTTCTCGACTCGGTCGAGAGCGTGGAGCGCCCTTTCTCTTGGGATCCGAACGGCATAGCCCGAGAAGAAGCCGCTCGGGGGCGGAGCCCCATTGAGCGCTCCCGTGAAGCTAATTCGAAACTGGTCTCCCTCAAACGCCAGGTCGTACTTCTGCCCGTCCTTTTCGAAGGCATTGGCGTCGGTCACCGTCTGGACGATCACGACCGTGAAGATCTTCGAACCGGTGTCGACAACGACCTGCTGCTTCAAGCTCATCACCAGGACCGGGTCGCTCCCCTGAAAGCTCGTCGGATCGCCGAAGTCGCCGTGAGGGCTCGACTGCGCGTAGATCGTCGCCGTCCCCTCGCGCTCGATGACCGTGATCGGGCCGCTGTGGCGCACAGCCGTCGTGCGCGTGTCGTTGACGAAGGTGAAAAAAGCCGTTGCCTCGCCTTCGGGGGCGGAGGAAAAGAGTCCCGTCAACCCCGAGATCGTGGGGAGGTAGCCGACCTGGACCGACTTGTCGGGCGGGGAGTTCGTCACCTGCCCGACCAGCGTGAAGGCGACATCGCCGTCGGCGACACGCAAGTGAGTTAACCGCCCTGGCAGGGGCGCCGCGCAAAGAAACCCGGAACCGAGAGCGAAAACCGCGAAGGCACTGGCAACCCGGGGACTCCGCATGACCCACCTCCTGATGACAAGCCGCGGCGGCGATTGCTCCTGGGAGCGCCGCGCTTCTAAAATGAGGGTGCGTCTTCTCCAGTCGGGAGTCGTCACGGGAACCGAGGAATTTCACAACCATTTTCCCGGGAACCATGCGCAAGCGCTTCGGGGATTGCCTCTTCGATTCCGGGACCCGGCAACTCCTGCGGGCCGGCCGGCCCGTCCCCCTCGCGCCGAAGGCCTACGGGATTCTGGAGCTGCTGCTCGACCGGGCTCCCCGGGCTATCTCGAAGAAGGAAATTTGCGAACGGCTGTGGCCGAAGACCTTCGTGTCCGACTCGAGCCTAACCAATGCCGTCGCGGAGGCCCGGGAAGCGATCGGGGATCGGGCGCGGGATCCGGCACTGATTCGCACCGTGCACGGCTTCGGATACGCGTTCGCCGGAAGCGTCACCGAGGAAGGGGCTCCCGCCGGGCGCCCGCCGTTCAGCCGCTTTCGGTTGGCCTTCAGCAACCAGCGGTTTCCGCTATTCGAGGGAGAAAACGTCCTGGGAAGAGACCCGGAAGCCGCGGTCGTGCTCGACCACGGGTCGGTCTCTCGCCGTCATGCCCGGATCACGGTCCGACAGGAGACCGCAATTCTCGAGGATCTGAAGAGCCGCCACGGCACCTTCCTGGATGGGAACCGCATCGACTCGCCGACCAGGCTCAAGGACGGCGACGTGTTTGCGATCGGTCCGCTCACGCTGACGATCCAGCTGCTCTCCGCTCCCGGGTCAACCGACTCCGGTCTGGCGGGCTGAGCGCGGACGATCTCGAACCGCCACTCTCGATCAGGCCTTCTCCGCCGCCTCGAGCGACTCGATCAGCTTCTGCAGGCGTTGCCGGACGGCGTCCTGCTCCTTCTCGAGCCGTTCGGCGGCCCCGCGAGAGTCCGCGGCCTCCTTCTCGGCGCGGCGGGAGGCGGCGAGATCCGCCTTGAGCTTCTCGTTCTCCTGCTCGAGGCCGTGCAGGCGGGACAGAAGCTTCTCGATCTTGCGTTCGAGCGTGTCGAAGATCTTCGAGTTGTCCATGAGCCTTCCTCCCGTCAGAGCGTCACGCCGAGCTTCTCGCGCAAGGCTATCCCGAGCCGCTCGACCTCGCGATTCACTTCGTCCTGCTCGAGCGTGCGCTCCCCCGACCGGAAGACGAGTCGGATCGTCGTCTTGACCATCCCCTCGGGCAGGGCCTTGCCCTCGAATCGGTCGAGCAGCCGCAGCGACTCCAGGTTCGCGAGCTTCTGATCCCGCACGAAAAGCTCCACCTTCTCCCACGCGAGGCCGCGGGGCTGCGCGAACGAGAGGTCGGCGTCGATCGAGGGGAAGTCCGAGAACGGCCGGAACTTGACGGATCCGGCGCGCGCCGGGATGGAGTCGAGGAGGATCTCGCCGGCGAACACCGACTCGGGCAGCCGGCGCTTCTCGCGCTCGGCGGCGCCGACGGCTCCGACGGCCGCCAGAACGGCCCCGGACGCCGTCCGCGCCAGCGCGGCCGCCCCCCGCCCGAACCCGTCCGCGTCGAGCGGGCTCCAGAAGAGGGACTCCGGCTCGACCCACGGGTCGAGCACGCGCTCGACGATGCCCTTCGCGTCGAAGAAGTCGGCCGCGCGCCGGCCGGGCGGCTCGCTCCAATGCGGCCGAGTCTGCCCGCAGATCGCGAAGGCGAAGCGGCGCGACTCGAAGGACTCGGGGGCCTCGGGCCGGCCCTCCCGGGAGAACGCGCGCCCGATCTCGAAGAGGCCGGCGTCCGACATCCCGTGCCGCGCGTTGCGCGAGAGCGCGTCGAGAACGCCCGGCAGGAGCGTCGCGCGAAGGTGTCGGCGCCCCTCGTCGAGCGGGTTGCCAAGCCGCAGCCGGAGCCGCTCGGCCGCGGCGCCCGAGAGCGCGAGCCACGGGTCGAAGGGCCGCTCCTCGGCCGGGTCGACGAACGGGAAGCTCACCGTCTCGAAGAGGCCGGACCCGACTGCCGCGTCCGCGGCTCGACGCTCCACCTCGAGCAGCGGCTCCAGGTACCCCCCGACGCCGGTCGCGGGGGGCAGGCGCGAGGGAAGCCGTTCGTAGCCGTAGACGCGCAGCACCTCCTCGACGAGGTCGTCCTCGCGCCGCACGTCCTGCCGGAAAAGCGGGATCGCGACGGTCAGGTGCTTGCCGCGCCGCTCCGGGACGAATCCGAGGCGCTCGAGCGCTTCCGCGGCGAACTCGAGCGTCAACCGGTCGTCGCCCGACAGCAGGCGCAGGCGAGAAAGGCGAAGGGACGTTCGCCTCACCCGGAACGGGCTCCCGGGGGCGTCGAGAAGGCCCGGAGCCAGCCTCCCTCCGGAAGCCTCGAGGATCAGGCCAGCCGCGAGGTCGAGAGCTCCCGGGATCGCCTCGAGGTCCGCGCCGCGCTCGAAGCGGTGCGACGCGTCGGTATGCATGCCCAGGCGCCGCGACGTGCGGCGGATCGTGACGGGATCCCACCACGCCGCCTCGAGCAGGACGTTCTTCGTCTTCTCCGTGACCGCCGTGTCGAGGCCGCCCATGATGCCCGCCAGCGACACCGCGCGCTCGGCGTCCGCGACGACCACGTCGGCGGGAGAGAGCTCCCGCTCGACCTCGTCCAGGGTGACGAGCTTTTCTCCCTTGTGCGCCTTGCGCACGATCAGAAGGCCGCCCGCGAGCTTGTCGAAGTCGAAGGCGTGCAGCGGCTGGCCCGTGTCCCACAGCCCGTAGTTGGTCGCGTCGACCGCGGAGGAAATCGCCTTGGCTCCCAGGCGCAGCAGGCGCGAGCGGACCGCTTCGGAGGCCGGGCCGTTCTCGATGCCCCGAATCATCCGGGCCCCGAATCGGCGGCAGAGGCGCGGCACCTGGTTGATCACGGAAGTCAGCCGCTCGATTTCCTCCCCCGAGGAAGACGGCGCCGGCCGGGCGGCGGGGCGCCGGGGTATGCCCGCCATGGCCGCGACTTCGCGCGCGAGGCCGCGGTGGCCCATGGCGTCGGGCCGGTTCGGGGTGATCTCGACGTCGAGGATTGTGTCGCCGCCGGAGTCGACGGCCGATTCGGCCGGAAGGCCCGCCTGCTCGAGCAGGCGCCTCACGCCCGCGGCCCCGCCGGCCGCCGCGACGTCGACGTGGTCGTCGATCCACTCGAGCGAGAACTTCACGAGGCGCCGCCCTCCCGCGCGAACTGCGAGAGAAACCGCTCGTCCCCCTCGAAGAGCAGGCGCAGGTCCGGGAACTCGTAGAGCAAGAGCGCGACGCGGTCGAGGCCGAGGCCGAAGGCGAATCCCGTGTACTGCTCCGGATCGATGCCGACGCCCTTCAGGACGAGCGGGTGCACCATCCCGGCTCCCAGGATCTCGATCCAGCCGGACTCCTTGCACTTGCGGCAGCCGGAACCCTTGCAGAAGATGCAACTCATCGCGACGTCCACACCCGGCTCGACGAAGGGGAAGAAGGTCGGGATGAATCGCGTCCGCGTCCCGCCTCCGAAGAGCTCCTCGACGAAAGCGGAGACGGTTCCCTTCAGGTCCGCCATCGAGATCCCCCGGTCCACGACCAGCGCCTCCGCCTGGTGGAAGATCGGCGAGTGGGTGGCATCGACCTCGTCCTTGCGGTAGACGCGTCCCGGAGCCAGGACCCGAAGCGGGGCTCCCCGCCGGGTCATCTCGCGGATCTGGACGGGCGAGGTATGCGTGCGCAAGAGCAGCGGCGAGGGAGCCTTGCGGTCCACCATGAGCGTGTCCTGCTCGTCGCGCGCCGGGTGCTCGGGGGGGAAGTTCAAGGCCTCGAAGTTGTGGCGGTCGTCCTCGAGCTCGGGCCCGTCGGCGATCGAGTAGCCCATCCGCAGGAAGATCGCCTCGATGCGGCGCCGCACGACCGTGATCGGGTGAAGTCCTCCGACGCGCGGGCGCCGGGCGGGCAGCGTCACGTCGACGGCGCCGGCCGCTTCGCGCGCCTCGTTCTGCCTGCGGGCGAGCTGCTCGCCCAGCCGTTCGATCGCCTGCTCGATTTCCCGCTTGGCCGCGTTGGCCCGCGCGCCGAATCCGGCCCGCTCCCCGGGAGGCAGGGCCTTGACGGAAGCGAAGAGGCCGGGCACCAGACCCTTCTCCCGGCCGAGGAAGCGGCCTTTCAGCCGCTCGAAATCGGCGCGCGAAGAGACACCGCCGCCCGCCTCCGCGCGGAAAGCCGCGAGGACTCGGGCGACGGGATCTCCCGACGGGTCCTGGGACAAACTCCTACGCCGAGCCGAGCGCCTGCTTGGCGACGCCCACCAGCTGCGAGAACGCTCCCGGATCGGTGACGGCCAGGTCGGCGAGCATCTTCCGGTTGATGTCGTTGCCCGCCTTCTTCAAGCCGTCCATCAGGCGGCTGTAGGAAATCTCGTTTTCCCGGGCCGCGGCGTTGATCCGCACGATCCAGAGCCCGCGAAACTCCCGCTTCTTGGCCTTGCGGTCGCGGTAGGCGTACGCGAGCGACTTCTCGACCTGAAGCTTGGCCATGCGGAACGACTTCGACTTCGTGCCGTAGTAGCCCTTGGCCAGGCCGAGCACTTTCGCGCGGCGATTCTTTCTCTTTGGTCCTCGTTTGACGCGTGGCATTGGAAACTCCTCGTAAGGCTCCTGGCTCTCGCGCGGGGCGTGCGGCATGCGGCGCAGCGGCGGTCCCGCCCGGCCCCGCGCCGCGCGCCCGGCGGCTCAACCGCCGTCAGGCGTAGGGCAGCATCTCCCGCACGCGGTGGATGTCCGCGGAGGACACCACCGTCGACTGCGCGAGCCCGCGTTTCCTCCCGGGCGCCTTCTTGGTCAGGATGTGGCTCTTGTAGGCCTTGGCCCGTTTGAACTTGCCGGACGCGGTTCGCTTGAACCGCTTCGCGGCGCCTCGATGGGTCTTCAGTTTCGGCATCTGCGATTCCTTTCGTGGCCGGTCAGCGCGGCCCCGCTCACGGCTGCCGCCCTCCGGCCTGCGCGGCCGCCGGCCGGGCTCCCTTCTCGTGCACGCGCACCGGCGACAGGATCTGGTAGAGGCGGTTGCCGAGCATCTCGGAGCGCGACTCCGCGACGGCTTTTCCCGCAAGGTCCTGGAGCAGCCGGTCGAGCACCTTCTGCCCGTTCTCGCGCCGCGCCATCTCGCGTCCGCGGAACTGCACGGTCGCCTTGACCTTGTCGCCGTGGGCCAGAAACTTGACGATGTTCTTCACCTTGAACTCGTAGTCGTGGTCGTCGATGTTCGGGCGAAACTTCACTTCTTTGACCTGGGTCGTCTTCTGCTTCTTCTTGGAGTCCTGCTGCTTCTTCTTCTGCTGGTAGATGAACTTGCCGAAGTTCATGATCCGGCAGACCGGCGGGTTGGCCGTCGGAGCGATCTCGACCAGGTCGAGGGCCGCATCCCGCGCCTTCTGGAGCGCGTCGGCCATCGCGACGATCCCCAGGGCCTCCCCCGATTCGCCGATCAGGCGAACTTCCTTCCACCGGATCTGCTCGTTGACGCGAATGCTCTTCTTATCGATTCTTCACCTCCGCGAAGACCTCCTTCCTTCTGTCGGCGACCGCCCCTCGGGCGGCCGCGAGAAACTCCTCGACCGGCATCGTTCCGGCGTCGCCGCCGTGCCGGAGCCGCACGGCCACCGTCCCGGCGGCCGCCTCCTTCTCCCCGACGACGAGCATCGCGGGAACCTTCTGAAGCTCCGCCTTGCGGATTCGCGCACCGAGCTTCTCGTTTCGGTCGTCGGTCTCGACGCGCAGCCCCGCGGCGGCGAGCCTCGACGCCGCTTCCCGGGCCGCCGGCGCGAAGCGGTCGGAGACCGGCAGGACCACGGCGTGCACCGGGGCGATCCAGAACGGGAAGTCCCCGGCCGTGTGCTCGATCAGGATCCCCAGGAATCGCTCGACGGAGCCGAGGATCGCGCGGTGCAGCACGACGGGGCGGTGCGGCTTGCCGTCCTCGCCGATGTAGCTCAAGTCGAAGAGATCGGGCTGCGCGAAATCGACCTGCATCGTGCCCAGCTGCCACGGGCGCCCGATCGCGTCCTTGACGCGGAAGTCGATCTTCGGGCCGTAGAAGTTGCCGTCCCCGGGCGTCACGACGTAGGGGCGCCCGAGCGATTCGACCGCCGACGCCAGGACGGCCTCCGCCCTGTCCCAGTTCTCGTCCGATCCGATGCGCTGGTCCGGCCGGGTTCCGAGCGAGATGTCGACGTCGGAGAAACCGAAGGTCCGGTACACGTCGTCCAGGAAATCCACGAACCGGGCGATCTCCGGCCCGATCTGCTCGATCGCGCAGTAGATGTGCGAGTCGTCCTGGGAGAACGTGCGCACGCGGGTCAGCCCCGCCGTGACTCCCGACCGCTCGTAGCGGTGGAGGCGCCCGAAGTCCGCGTAGCGCACGGGCAGTTCCCGGTAGGACCACAGGCGCTCCCGGAAGAGCAGGTGGTGGCCGGGACAGTTCATCGGCTTGACCCCGAACTCCCGCTCGTCGACGGTCGTGAAGAACATGTTGTCGCGGTAGTTCGCGTAGTGCCCCGAGGTCTTGTAGAGCTCGGCGTCGTAGATCTGCGGCGTGATGACCTCCTGATACCCGCGCCGCCGGTACTCGGCGCGCAGGTACTCGAGCAGGGCGTTGTAGATCGCGGCGCCCTTGGGATGGAAGAAGGGCGAGGCCGGGGCCCAGGGATGGAAGGAGAAGAGGTCGAGCTCCTTTCCGAGCTTGCGGTGATCGCGGGCCCGGGCCTCTTCCAGCTGCTTCAGGTGCTCGTCGAGCTCCTTCTGCGTGAGGAACGAGGCGCCGTAGATGCGCTGGAGCATCGGGTTCTTCTCGTCGCCCTTCCAGTACGCGCCCGCCGTGTGCGTGAGCTTGAAGACGCCCAGGCGCCCCGTCGAAGGAACGTGGGGGCCGCGGCAGAGGTCGATGAAGTCCTTCTGCCGGTAGCACGAGACGCGCTCGTCGGGGATGCCGCGGATGATCTCGACCTTCAAGGAATCGTGCTGCGCTTCGAAGATCCGAACCGCCTCGTCTTTGGACATCTCGATCCGCTCGATCGGGTTGTCTTCCGCCACGATCCTCTTCATCTCGGCTTCGATCGCGGCGAGGTCCTCGGGCGTGAAGGGGCGCTTCGGGTTGAAGTCGTAGTAGTAGCCGTTCTCGATCGCCGGCCCGATGCCGATCTCGACGTCGGGGAAGAGGCGCTTGACGGCGTTGGCGGTCAGGTGCGCCGTCGAATGGCGGTAGACCTCGACCGCCTCGGGAGAGCGAGGCGTGACGATCTCGACCGCCGCGTCCGACTCGACCGGCCGGGCCAGATCGACGAGCTTGCCGTCGAGCCTGGCGGCCAGGGCGTCCTTGGCCAGGCGCGGGCCGATCGACTCGGCGATCTGGCGCAGGGTGGTCCCCTTCGCGACGACCTTCTTCGAGCCGTCGGGGAGTCGGACCGTGACCGTCTGCGCCAGGGCTTCCATGAGTAGTCTCCCCTTCTCCCTAAAAACGAAAAACGCGGGTCGCCCCGCGCCGATTCGTCCTTGGTAGGCGCTAACGGGATCGAACCGTTGACCTCTACCGTGTGAAGGTAGCGCTCTCCCAGCTGAGCTAAGCGCCTTCGCCTTTGAAACGAAGTTGGTAGGCTCGAGCGGATTTGAACCGCTGACCCCTACCGTGTCAAGGTAGTGCTCTCCCCCTGAGCTACGAGCCTTCCGAGCGTTCCGGGAAGATCCCGGAGGGCTACGGACCGGAAGCCTGCGGGGCTTTTCCGGGGGCTCGGGGCGCCGCGAGGCTCCCCGCCCCCCTCAGATCCCGGCCTTCGTCCCTGATTGAACAAAGAGCGATCCCCGGCCAGGGCCGGGGAAGGGAATCTAGCACAATTGCGCAGGGATACGCGAAGGCCGGGCCGGTTCGCGGTGCCCGGTCCCCGGTGTCCGGCGCCCGAGGTTCGGTGTTAGCGTGTTAAGGCGAGCCCGGGTCACGACCCGGACACCGATCACCGATCACCTGCTCATGAATCTCGTCATCCAGATTCCCGCCTGGAACGAAGAGGAGTCGCTCCCCCGCACGCTCGCCTCCCTTCCTCGCCGGCTGCCGCCCTTTCGGCAAGTGACGATCCTCGTCGTGGACGACGGCTCGACGGACGGGACCGCCGAGGCCGCGCTCGCGGGCGCGGACCGCCTGGTCCGCCTGCCGGCGCACCGCGGGCTCGCGGCCGCGTTCCGCGCGGGGCTCGACGCCGCGCTCGAGCTCGACGCCGACGTGATCGTGAACCTGGACGCCGACGGACAGTACGAGCCGGCCGACATTCCGGCGCTGGTCGCGCCGATCCTCGCCGGGCAGGCGGACCTCGTGATCGGAGACCGCGGGCCGGGGACGCTCGCCCACTTCTCCCCGTCCAAGCGCCTTCTCCAGCGCCTCGGCAGCTGGGTCGTGGAGCAGGCGGCCGGAATTCGCGCGCCGGACTCGACTTCGGGGTTCCGGGCCCTCTCGCGCGAGGCGGCGCAGCGCGTCAACGTCTTTTCCAAGATGACCTACACGCTCGAGACGATCATCCAGGCGGGCTCCAAGGGGCTGCGCGTCGTCTCGGTGCCGGTCAAGGCGCACGAGACCCATCGGCGCTCGCGCCTTCTCACCTCCGTCCCGCACTACGTGCTCGTCCAGGCCGCCAACATCCTGAGGATCACGGCGCTCTACAAGCCGCTGAAGCTCTTCTCTGCCGCGGCCGGCTTGTTCCTGCTCGCCGGGACCGCGCTCGGGGCGCGGTTCCTCTACTACTTCTTCTTCACCGAGAGGGCCGGCGGCCACGTCCAGTCCCTGATCCTCGCCGCCGTCCTGATCCTCGTCGGGGTGCTGACCTTCCTGATGGCCCTTCTGGCCGACCTGGTCTCGATCAACCGGAGGCTTCTGGAGGAGATGCGCCTGCGGGACAAGCCGTCAGCCCTCAGCTCTCCGCTCTCAGCCAGAAATTCCGAAACGAAGCATCCGGCTGATCGCTGACGGCTGACAGCGGACGGCTCGACTCACGCCCAGTCTCCCGCCTTGCGCGCCATCACGGGCGCCCCCTCGAGCAGCGTCAGGATCGCCTTCGTGTTCTCCGCGACCGCAAACAGGATGCGGTCCTCGGGAGCCGCGTACTTGTGGCGGATCGCCGCCTCGAACTGGCCGAGCAGCGGATCGAAGTAGCCCCCGAGATTGGCGATCACGATCGGCTTTCCGTGGATGCCCAGCCTCTTCCAGGTGAGCATCTCGATGATCTCTTCCATCGTCCCGAAGCCGCCGGGAAACGCGACAAACGCGTCGGCCAGGTCGAACATCCTCTGCTCGCGCTCGTGCATGGTCGAGACGATCTCGAGCCGGGTGAGCCCCCGGTGCGCCATCTCTCGCCCTTCGAGCGCCTTCGGGATCACGCCGATGACCTTCCCGCCGGAAGCCAGGACTTCGTCGGCGATGGCGCCCATCAGGCCCCGGGAGGAGCCGCCGTAGACGAGGGCGATGCCGCGATGGGCGAGCTCCCGCCCGAAGGAGCGCACCTCCGTCTCGACGGATTCGTCGCGAGAAGGGCTGCTGCCGCAATAGACGCAGACGTTGCGAAGATCCATGGGCAGATCCTAACCGCTCGCCTTTCCGAAACGGCTGCCCGGCGTGTCGAGGGGAGCCCCCTCGCGGCAGAGCGGGCATTGCTCGGGGGGCCAGGCCGGAACGGAAAGGGAGAGCAGCGATCGGGACGGCGCCGGCAGAGCGCCCGCCGGGAGCCCCCGGTCCACCAGGGAACCGGCGGCCACGACCGCGCCCCCGGCCGCCTCGACGGCGCCGATTGCCTCCCGCGTGGACTTGCCGGTGGTGAAGACATCCTCGACGATCGCCGCCCGCTCCCCCGGCTCGAGCCGGAAGCCGCGGCGCAGCGCGAACTGCCCGTCCTGCCTCTCGACGAAGAGAAAGCGCGTCGAAAGCGCCCGAGCCGTCTCGTGCCCGATGATCAGCCCGCCGAGGGCCGGCGACACGACGACCGCGGGCCCGAGCGGCGCAAGAAGCCGCGCGAGCTCGCGCCCGGCCGCCTCGGCGCGCTCGGGCCACATGAGCAGGCGCGCGCACTGGAGGTACGTGTCGGAATGCAGGCCGCTCGAGAGGCGGAAGTGACCGCGGAGCAGGGCGCCGGTGTCGAGGAAGTCCTGGAGGGAGAGCACGGGGAGAAGTTATCAGTTGTCAGTGATCAGTTCTCAGTTCTGGAACTGACGACTGGCGACTGAGAACTGAGAACTGAGAACTCGGTTCATTCACCCATCGATCTCCCTGGAGATCTTGTGATGCTCGATTTTCTTGTACAGGTTCGAGCGCGGCGTCTGGATGACCTCGGCCGTGCGGCTGATGTTCCAGCCGTTTTCCCGCAGCTTCGCGACCAGGAACTGGCGCTCGGAGAACTCCTTGAATTCGGAGAGCGTCCCCAGGCGCGCGCCCTTCTCGGAGATTTCCGACGCCGAGACCCGGGCCTCGGGCGGAAGATCCGCGGCCTCGACCGGATCCGCGTCGGTCATGATGAGGACGCGCTCGATCAGGTTGCGCAGCTCCCGGACGTTGCCCGGCCAGGAGCGCGCCTTCAAGACCTCCAGGGCGCTCGCGGCGAAGCGGCGCGGCTTGCGGTGGTCGCGCTCCGAGAAGAGGCGCGTGAAGTGCTCGACGAGTTCCGGGATGTCTTCCGTGCGGTCCCGCAGCGCCGGCGTCTTGACGGGCACGACGTTCAGCCGGAAATAGAGGTCCTCCCGAAAGCGTCCTTCCTGGATCCAGGCCGTCAGATCGCGGTTGGTCGCGGCCAGCACGCGCACGGTCACCTGACGCACCCGCGCGGCGCCCACGGGCTCGACCTCTCCCACCTCCAGGACGCGCAGGACCTTCGCCTGGGCGCGCGCCGACATGTCCCCGATCTCGTCGAGGAAGATCGTGCCCCCGTCGGCCTCGACGAACTTGCCGACCTGCCGGCGCACCGCCCCGGTGAAGGACCCCTTCTCGTGGCCGAAGAGCTCGGATTCGATCAGCTCCTCGGGGATCGCCGCGCAGTTGACCTGAACGAAGGGCCCGGCCGAGACGCGCGAGGCCCGATGGATCTCGCGGGCCACGAGCTCCTTCCCGGTGCCGCTCTCTCCTTCGATCAGGACCGTCGCCCCGGTCGGAGCCGCCCGCGCGATCTCCGCCCGCAGCCGCTGCATCGGGGCGCTCTGGCCGACCAGCACCGATTCCTCGTCGAGGCGGCGCCGCAGCCGCTCGTTCTCCGCCGCGAGCGAGCCGCGCGAGAGGGCGTTGGCGATCGAGACCAGGATGCGCTCGCGCTGCGGCGGCTTTTCGAGGAAGTCCACGGCGCCCCGCCGCGTGCACTCGACCGCCGTGGCGATGTCGCCGTGCCCGGAGATCATGAGAACCGGCGGCGCCCCGTCCCGGGCCGCGATGCGGTCGAGGACCTCGAGGCCGTCGATGCCCGGCATCTTGATGTCGAGCAGGACGGCCGCCGGGGGATTCGCCTCGAGCTCCGCCAGGCCCGTCTGGCCGTCGGGGGCGGCCGACACCTGATAGCCCTCGTACTCCAGGATCATTCGCAGCGCGTCCCGGATTCCGGCGTCGTCGTCGATGACGAGGATGCGTTGGGCCATTCGCGCTCCCGGCTAGGAACTCCCGGTCGCGAGTCTATGGGATGCCACGCCCGAGTCCCCCCTCTCGACTACTCTCAAACTGCCGTCCTTCGACTTTCCTTCCCCCGGAACGAAAGCGCCCGCCGGAGGGCGGGCGCTGGAGTTTCCGGAATCGCCGGGGGTCAGTCGATCTTGACCAGCGCGAAGAAGGAGATCTTGGCCTGCGGCCGGTAGACGTAGAGCCGCACGTAGTCGCCCTTCTTGGCGGCCTTGACGATCCGGCCGAACTCGTCGGTCGAGGTGACGGTCTGGCCGTTGACCTGGGTGATGACGTCCCCGTCGGCCAGACCCGCGTCGGCCGCCGGCGACACCTCCTTGACGTGGACCACGAACAGGCCCTGCATCGAGGACTCGAGGCCGGCCATCTGCCGGACCTGCGGGGTCAGCTCCTGCACCGAAACGCCGATCTTTCCGCGCGAGTCGTCCGAGCTCGCCTTCCCCCGCTCCTCGTCGTCGGAGCCCTCGGCGCCGCGCTCGGCCAGGACGGCGGTGACGGTCATCTCCTTGCCCTCGCGCACGACATCGAGCTTGACCTTGCTGCCCGGCGGACGCGCCGAGACGTAACCGATCAGGTCGCGGATCTCCTTGACCGGCGTGCCGTCGGCGCGCACGATCGTGTCCCCCGGCTTGATCCCGGCCTTGTCGGCCGGCTCGCCCGGAAGGACGGACTGCACGAAGGCCCCGTCCTCGGACTTCAGCTTGAACGCCGCCGCCTTGTCGGCGTCGACGTTCTGGATGTTGATGCCGAGGTAGCCGCGCACGACCTTTCCGCGGTCGCGCAACTGCGTGAGGATTCCCTTCAGCGTGTTGACCGGAACGGCGAAACCGATGTTCTGCGCCGGGCGGTACATCGCGGTGTTGATGCCGACGACCTCGCCGTGCACGTTGATCAGCGGGCCGCCGGAGTTGCCGAAGTTGATCGCGGCGTCGGTCTGGATGAAGTTCTCGAAGGAGCGCGTCGCGCTGTCGGCGGTCAGGCCGGAACGGTCCTTGGCGGACACGACGCCGACCGTGACGGTCTTGTCGAAGTTCAGGGGATCGCCGATCGCCATGACCCACTCGCCCACGCGCAGCTTGTCCGAGTCGCCCAGCGGAAGCGGGGTCAGCTTTTTCTTCACGTCGACCTTGAGCAGAGCGAGGTCGGTCGCGGCGTCCCGGCCGACCACCTTGGCCGTGTAGCGGTCCTTGCCCAGGCGCACCTCGATCTTGTCGGCGCCGTCGATGACGTGGTTGTTGGTGACGATCTCGCCGTCCTCGGAGATCACGAATCCGGTGCCGCCCTGCATCTCCTTGTGCTCTTCCTCGTCCCGCGGCTGGCCGCGGCGGCCGTACGGGGGCTGCCCGAAGAAGAACTCGAACGGATCGCCGCCGCCATCGCCGCCGAAGGGATTGATCCGGTAACGCCCGGAGGGTCCCTTCACGATGTCGGTGGAAGTGATGGAGACGACCGAAGGCATCGCCTCGTCGGCGATGTCGGCGAAGGAGGGCAGCGCCAGGGAGCCCGAGCGGGGCGGGGAAGACGGCTGGCGCTCCGCCTCGGACTTGGGCGTGAGGTCGACCGAGCCCGCGACCACCATGCCGAAAATCACGGCGGCCGCGACCAGGACCGAGAACGACAGCGCGCGTTTGGTGGACTTCTGCATACGAATGATCATGCTCCTTTTTTCCGGGGACCGGCCCCCGGCCAAAGATCGCAACGTCGGGTCAGGGGGATGAATTCCTCTTCCAGGACGAGGCCAGCCGCCCGTGCTCGACGAGGATACAACGGTCCATCGCCACGGGGATGCCCGCCGCTTCCAGCCGGCGGGCCGATTCGCCATCCACGATCCCCTGTTGCATGAAGAAGAAGGAGACGCCGCGCTCGATCGCCTGCGCCGCGACGGGGGCGACCTCCTCGGAGCGTCGGAACACGTCCACGATGTCGACCCGAACCCCGGCCGGGATCTCCAGGAGGCTCCGGTAACACCTGCGCCCCAGGATCTCGCGGTGACCCGGGTTGACCGGAATCACCTCGTAGCCGGCCTCCATCAGGTAGCGCGCGATCGCGTGGGACGGTCGGTCGGGATTCGGGGAGCAGCCGACCACGGCGACCGTGCGCGCCCGCTCGAGCGCCTCCTGGATCTGCTCCGGATCGTTCAAGCCCTGCTCCCGCTCCCCATCCTCCCGGGACGAGCGAGCTCGCCAAAGGTTACGGTGGCGAGAGCCCGAGACGCTTTCACTGCGCCGTCCGGTATTTGTCCAGCTCCGCGGGATCGATGTAGTAGATGAAGTCGATGACGACGTGCTCGCGGTCCTTGCCGGGAGCGAGCTCCAGCAGATCCCTGGGCAGGGGGTCGAAGGGATTGGATTCCAGGATCGCCTTGAGCGCCGCCTGGTCGTAGGGCGGCGTCGTCGAAGACCGAATCTGCTCGACGTCCGCGACCCGGCCGTCCGCCATGATGGAGAAGCGGATCCGGACGATTCCCTTCTGAGCCAGAAGCATCAGGTCCTGAGAGATCTTCCAGTGCAGCTTGATTCGCCGCAGCATCTTCGCGGCGTAGGGTCCCCAGTCGTACCAGCTGGTCTCGAAGGAGACGCCTCCGAGGTTGTTGACGAAACCGCCGTCCGGATTGGGAAAGCCGGACCCGCCTTCTCCTCGAGCCAGGACTTCGCGCGCGGCCTGCCGCGTCGCCTGGCGCAGGTCGGCCAGGGGCGCGCCCGCCGCCCCTTCCCGGGACGGGCCGCTCGGCGGGACGAGCAGGGGGTCGGGGCCGCCCTCGGGCTTCGGCCCCGTGGCCTGCGCGGAGGGGCTCGAAGCCTGCGCCTGGCGCTCGGCTCCTTCGGTTGCCGGCCGCGGGGCAAGTGGCTGGCGGACGATCGGAGCGCCGGGGGCGAGCCCCTCGATGCCCCGCCGCCTGGGGACGAAGGGCGTCTGGGCGCGGGGCTTCGAGGGATCTCCCCCGGCCGCCATCCGGTCCCTATCGGAAGGCGCCGACTTTTTCGGGTTGGGCCGCTCGGGTCCCGGCGCCTCCTTGAAGATGATCGGGATCTTCTCTTCCTCGGTCTTTTCGCGCGGGATGAGGGCGCCCAGCAGTCCCTTGCGCGCGTCCGGGGGCGCGGAGAGCGGGGCGGAGAGCAGAACGAGGAGAATCAGCACGTGGGCCGCCAGCGAGGCGAGGACCGCCCGCTCGACGGGAAACGCCGGCTCGGCCCGGTGTTCGACGTCGCGCTCGAACTCGGGCACCTCGATCTCGGCTGGCAGGGCCGGCCGGCTCGCCCGAGCCGCGGCGGATGCGAGGGGGGCGGCGTATGGCAGGCCCTGCATTCCGAAGAACGATCGGCTCGCCGGCTCGCGAGCCGGGCCGGCGGCCGGGGATGCCGCGGACCCGGGACCGAAGCCCCCCAGGCCGAAGAAGGAGGAGCCTGCCGGCGGCGCCGCGGGGCGGACCGGCCGCGGGGCACGCACGTAGGCGACGGGCCTTACGCCGCCCAGACCGAGCAGGGACGGCGGAGGCTCGCCCTCCTCGCCGATCGGGACCACGGGCCGCGACAGCGGGGCCCGGCGAAGGCCCTGGAGACCGAGCAGGGATCCCGTCGGCGGCGGTCCCTCCTCGCCGGCCGGCGGAGCCCTCAGCGCGAGCCCGGAGGGCTCGAGTCCCGCGAGGCCGAGAATCGAGCGGGTCGGCGGCTCGCCGTTGGATCCCGCAACGGGAGCTGCCAAGCGGAGCGGAGAAGGCTCGAGCCTGCCCAGACCCAGAATCGATCGGGTCGGCGCCTCCGCCTGCTCATCCTCTGCTCGCTCGATGTCCAACACGCGATTTTGGGCCTCGGACAGACTAACCCCTAGCTGTAAACGCTCCCCCGGACCGGCCGATTTCGTCCGGCACGCTATTTTCGCTCGGAGCCGGCGGCCGCGGCGCCGGCTCGGCGGCGCGCTCGTTGATTAAGGCAAGGCCCTTCTGATAAAAAGGCCCTGCTTTCGGCTTCTGGAGGAGAAGGAAGCGGGCTTTGGCCCGCTTTTTTGTTCGATGCTGCGCTTGAGCGAGGAAACGCTGAACGAAATCCGGGCGATCGCGGCGGACAAGGGGTGCCGGCTTCTCGCCGTCGAATCGAGCGGCGCGGGGAAGTTCTCCGTGCTCCGGCTGGTGCTCGAGCGAGCCGACGGAGCGCCGGTCGGCATCGAGGAGTGCGAGGCCGTCTCGCGGGAGGTCTCTCCCCTGCTCGACGTCTCCGACGAGATCCCGCACCGCTACGCCCTGGAGGTGTCCTCCGCGGGCCTGGACCGCAAGCTCTATTCCGTCGAGGACGCCGCCCGGTTCGTGGGGCGCCGCGTCCGGGTCCGGACCGACACGCCCGTCCTGCCCGAGTCGGCCGGCCCGTCGAAGGCCCCGCCTTCTCCGGCCCGCAATTTCCAGGGAGTCCTGCGCGCGGTCGAAGGAGATCTCCTGACCGTCGTTGATGAGGAGAATCGCAAAACCTATAATGTCCGTTTTGCCGATATTCGGCTGGCCCGGCTCGACTTCGAGTGGCCGGACCGGGGCAGGAGAAGGTTTCCGAGATGATCATCGATCCGTCGGTCATTCGACAGGTCTCGCGCGAAAAGGACATCGACCCGGAAAAGATGTTCGGGGCGCTCGAGGAAGCCATGTCCTCGGCCGCGCGGAAGTACTACCGCGACAAGGCCGTGGTGACCTCGATCGATCGCAAGACGGGCGAGATGACCGTGACCTCGCGCCGCACGGTGGTCGCGGAGCTCGACACCGAGTCCGAGGAGCCGCCGCCGCAGATCCTCCTCGAGGAGGCGCGGGAGCTCGTGGCCAAGCACGGAGCGCGGGGAGACGTCCGCGTGCTGCGGCCGGCCGCGGAGGGGGGCGAGCCCGTCGAGGTCTCGGAGGTCGCCATCGGGGACGAGATCCGGCAGCTGCGCGAGCCGGTCGGCCTCGGCCGCATCGCCGCCCAGACGGCCAAGCAGGTCCTCTACCAGAAGGTCCGCGAGGCCGAGCGCGACAACATCTACAACGAGTTCTTCCCGAAGGTGGGCGAGCTGATGAGCGGAACGGTCAAGCGCTTCGAGCGCGGCGACATGGTCGTCGACCTCGGGCGCACGGAGGCCGTGATCCCGCGAGACCAGCAGTCGCGCATGGAGCGTTACGGGCAGGGCGAGCGCATCCGCGCCGTCCTGCACGACGTTCACAAGAATCCGAAGGGGCCGCAGCTGATCCTCTCCCGGACCGACCCGCGCCTCTTGATCCGTCTCTTCGAGATGGAGGTGCCGGAGATCTACGACGGCACGGTGGTCATCAAGGGCGCCGTCCGGCAGCCAGGCGAGCGCGCCAAGATCGCCGTGCGCTCGCGCGAGCGGGACGTGGATCCGGTCGGCGCGTGCGTGGGCATGCGCGGCAGCCGCGTGCAGTCGATCATGCGGGAGCTGCACGGCGAGAAGATCGACGTCATCCTCTACTCGGACGACCTGATCACGTTTGCGCAGAACGCGCTCGCCCCGGCCAAGATCACGCGGGTCTCGCCGATCCACCACGAGGACGGCACGATGAGCCTCGATTGCGTGGTCGAGGACGACCAGCTCTCGCTCGCCATCGGCAAGAAGGGGCAGAACGTGCGCCTGGCTTCCGCGCTGATCGGGATGAAGATCGAGATCAAGGGAGAGTCGGAGGTCAAGGGCGAAGTCGCCGAGGCGCTCTCGCGCATGTTGCAGGCGTCGCGGCGGCGGCAGACGCCGGTCGCCGAGATTCCCGGCGTCGGAGAGAAGACCGCCGAGAAGCTCGCCGAGGCCGGGATCGCGACCCTCGGCAACCTTCTCGAGAAGAGCGCCGAGGAGCTCGCGCAGATCCCGGGCATCGGCGAGAAGTCGGCCGAGAAGATCCTGGAAGCGGCGCGAGCCGCGGATCAGACACCCGCGCCGGAAGAGCCGGACGGCGGCGGTGAAGGCGACGGCGAAGCCGTCGCCGAGACGCCGGAAACCACGACGGTCACGGAGTAACCCGCTTCTATGGGAAAGATTCGAGTCGAAGAGCTCGCCGCCCAGATGGGCATCGGTAGCAAGGAAGTCCTCTTCCTGCTCCAATCGATCGGCGTCGACGTGCAGTCCCCGCAGGCGGCGCTGGACGAGTCCACGGTCCTCGCGATCCTTCAGGGAAAGACGCACGCGCCCAAGCAATTGATCGTCCGCGATCCGGAGGCCAAGGCCTTCCGGCCGCAGAAGAGCGCGCTGTCGCGAATCAAGATCGTCGAGAAGACGGTTCCGGCGGCAAAGCCGGGGGCCGAGGCGGAGGCGCCGCCCGCGCGCGCGACCGAGACCCGGGCCAAGCAGCCGCCGCCGCCCTCCGAGCCGGCGCGCACGGCCGTCGTGCCCGCGGAGCCGGAGCCGGAAGCCGTCAAGCCTCCGCCGCCGCCGCCGGTGCCCCGCAAGATCGTCCTGCCGCCGCGGCCGAGCCCGCCGCCGCCGGGAGCCCGGGCGAGCGCCGGCCCGGCAGCCGGCATGCCGCGCCCGGCCGCGCCCCGCCCCACGGGGCCCTCCGGACCGGCCCGGCCGATGGGCCCGAGCGGGCCCGCCATGCGTCCGACGGGGCCGTCGGTCTACCGGCCCGCGCCGGGAGCGCCGGCCCGTCCGATGGGTCCCCGCCCCGGAGGCCCCGCCCGTCCGGGAGGCCCGATGGGCCGGCCGGGAGGCCCTCCGGTCGGACGCGCCGCGCCGCCGGCCGCCCCCGAGCGCCCGTCGACCAAGCGCAAGAAGGACGAGAAGGAAGAGGCGAAGAAGACCGCCAAGAAGGGCGGCGCCAAGCCCAAGATCACCGTGGCCGACGAGGTCGACCTGAGGGAGTTCGTCGGCGCCTACGAGGAGGACACCTACTCCGACATTACCCTTCCGCTGATCGAGAAAGCGGCCGAGGGCGAGGAGCCGGCCGCGGAGCCGCGCCCGATGTCCAAGTCCGCCATGCGCCGCGCCTCCAAGGAGACGCGCGCGCACGACTCGGGCAAGCTTCTCGAGTTCAAGAAGCCGCTTCCGACCGGGCCCGTCTTCCTCTCCGAGGGCGTGACGGTCAAGGAGCTCTCCGAGAAGCTCGGCGTGCTCGCCAAGGACATCGTTCGGCTGCTCTTGCAGCGCGGGATCATGGCGACCATCAACCAGCCGCTCGACGCGGCGACCGCGATTCAGATCGCCAAGGAGGTCGGGGTCGAGGCGGCCGTGGTCTCCTTCGAAGAGGAGATGGAGCTGTCCCGCGCGCCGTCGACGGAAGAGCCCGCCGCGGCGGCAGGCCGGCAGCCGCGGGCCCCGGTCGTGACCGTGATGGGCCATGTCGACCACGGGAAGACCTCGCTTCTCGACGCCATCCGGCAGACGAAGGTCGCGCAGGGCGAAGCGGGCGGCATCACCCAGCACATCGGCGCGTACCGCGTCGACGTGGGAGGGCGGCCCATCGTGTTCCTCGACACGCCGGGCCACGAAGCGTTCACCTCGATGCGCGCCCGCGGGGCCAAGGCCACCGACATCGTCGTCCTGGTCGTCGCGGCCGACGACGGCGTCATGCCGCAGACGATCGAGGCGATCGACCACGCCCGCGCCGCGAAGGTGCCGATCGTCGTCGCGATCAACAAGATCGACAAGCCCAACGCCAATCCCGACCGCGTCAAGAAGGAGCTGGCCGACCGCGGGGTGCTGCTCGAGTCCTGGGGCGGCGACGTTCCGTCGGCGGAGATCTCGGCGCTGAAGAAGCAGGGCATCGACCACCTGCTCGAGCTGATCCTGCTTTCGGCCGACCTGCTGGAGCTTTCCGCGCCCGTCTCCGGAGAGGCGCGGGGCGTCGTGCTCGAGGCCCGCCGCGAGGCCGGGCGCGGCAACATCGCCACCGTGCTCGTTCAGTCGGGCGCGCTGCACGTCGGGGACGTCTTCTTCGCCGGCTCGGCGTTCGGACGCGTCCGTTCGATGCACGACGACCGCGGCGCCAAGCTCTCCGAAGCCGGCCCCGCGACGCCCGTCGAGGTGACGGGCTTCGAGGACCTGCCGCAGGCCGGGGACCCGTTCCAGGTCACCAGCGACGAGACGAAGGCCCGCTCGGTCGTTTCTTTCCGCCAGCAGAGGGAGCGCGACAAGGCCGCCGCGGCCTCGGGCAGGCTGTCGCTCGACCAGCTCTTCAGCAAGATCCAGGAGGGGCGGATCAAGGAGCTTCCGATCATCTTGAAGGCCGACGTCACGGGCTCGGTCGAGGTCCTCTCGCAGTCGCTCCAGAACCTGTCCAACGAGAAGGTCAAGGTCTCGCTGCTCCACGCGGGAGTCGGCGCCATCAACATCAACGACGTCCTGCTCGCCTCGGCTTCGGGCGCGATCATCGTCGGCTTCAACGTCCGGCCGGAGAAGAAGGCCGAGGCGGAGGCCGAGAAGATGGGCGTGGAGATCCGGCTTCACACGGTCATCTACAACGTCACCGACGAGATCAAGGCCGCCATGGAAGGCCTGCTCGAGCCGACGTTGAAGGAAGTCGCGCGCGGCCGCGCCGAAGTGCGCAACACCTTCAAGGTGCCGAAGTTCGGCGTCGTGGCCGGCTGCTACGTCACCGAGGGCTCGATCCCGCGCGGCTCGAACCTTCGCCTCCTGCGGGACAACCGCGTGATCTACGAGGGAAGGATCGGCTCCCTGCGGCGCTTCAAGGACGACGTCTCCGAGGTGAAGCAGGGCTTCGAGTGCGGCATCGGCCTGGACAAGTATCAGGACATCAAGGTCGGGGACGTCATCGAGGCCTACCAGATCGAGAAGGTCGCCGGGGTGATGAACGCCTGAAGAAGAGTTTTCAGTTCACAGTCATCAGTCGTCAGTTTCGGCCGCCGTCGACTGACAACTGAAAACTGACGATTGACAACTCCCCATGGTCATCGCCTACGCCGTCTTCGACCTGCACCTGCCCGGCTCCCGGGGCCTGAAGGACAAGCGCATGGTCTTGAAGAGCCTGAAGAGCCGCATCCGCCGGGATTTCGAGGTGTCGGTGGCCGAGGTGGACGGGCAGGACCTGCTCCAGCGCGGGTCTCTGGCGGTGGCCGCGATCGGCCCCGACCAGAAGCCGCTCGACGCCCTGCTGCAGAAGATCCTCGGCTTCGTGGAATCCAACTTCGAGGGCGAGATTCTGAGTTACGAGAATGAGTTCATTCATGTGTGACAAACGAGTTGTCAGCTATCAGTTTTCAGTTCTCAGTTTCCGGAACTGATAACTGATAACTGATAACTTCTTTATGACCAGCCAAACGCGCCGCAGCCAGAGGGTCGCCCTGCTCGTGCGGGAAGAGCTCTCGCGCCTCGTGCTCACCGAGGCCCACGACCCGGACCTTCGCCGCGTGACGATCACCGACGTCGAGATGCCGCCGGATCTGAAGTCCGCCCGCGTCTACTACTCCTGTCTCGGCGGGAGCCAGGAACGCGAGCGCGCGGGCGCCGCCCTCGACCGGGCGGCCGGGTACCTGCGCCGCGAGGTGACGCAGCGCTGCGGGCTGCGATACGCGCCGGAGCTGCATTTTCTCTTCGACGCGACCCTCGAGCGAGGCGCGCGCATCGAGGAGCTGCTGGCGCAGGTGCGCGCGGCCTCTCCGCCTCCCGAAGAGGAGTCGTGACGCGACCGGCCGCGCCGCGGCTGCCCGAGCCCTTGCGCCGGGGCTTTCTGCTTTTGATCGACAAGCCGTCCGGCCTCACCTCGCACGACGTCGTCGAGCGCGTCCGGCGAGCGCTCGCCCTGCCCCGCATCGGCCACAGCGGAACCCTCGATCCCATGGCGACCGGGCTGCTGCTCCTCTGCGCCGGCGGCGCCGCGCGTCTCCAGGGATTCTTCACGCGGATGGACAAGTCCTACGAGGGGATCATCCGGCTCGGACGCGCCACGACGACCTACGACCGGGAGGGAGAGACGGTGGGACCGGATCGCAACGCCGCCGGCGTTTCCGCCGCGGACGTCGAGGCCGCGGCCGCGTCCTTTCGCGGAGAGTTCCTCCAGTCCCCGCCCCCCTATTCCGCCAAGAAGGTCGGGGGCCGCAAGCTCTACGAGCTCGCGCGAAAAGGGGAGAGCGTCGAGGTCGCCCCGAAGAAGGTGCGCGTCTCGCAGCTCTCCTTCGGCGAGCCGCGCGACGGCCGGCTCCCCTTCTCGGTCTCCTGCACCTCCGGCACCTACATTCGTTCGATCGCGAGCGAGCTCGGGGAGAAGCTCGGCTGCGGCGCCCACCTGGAGGCCCTGCGGCGCACCCGCGTCGGCGACTTCCGGGTGGAAGACGCCTTGCCTCTCGAGACGTTCGAGCAGATGCCGCCCGACAAGCGGCTCGCGCCGCCGCACGCCGTGCCGCTCAAGCGCGTTCCGTTCCCGTTCGAGCGCGTGCGAGTGGCGGGGCTCGAGGCCTGGAAGCTCCGGAAGGGACAATCGATCCCGCTTCGAAGCCTGGCCGCCCGCGAGGGGGACTGGGTCACGCTGATCGGCCCCGGCGACGAGATGGTCGCCCTGGGCCAGGTCACTCCCATCGGCCATGGCGGCGTCAGTCTGGTGCGGCCGAAGATCGTGCTGGAGGGATAGCTGTCAGCTTTCCGCTTTCAGCTGTCAGCATGAAAAAGGCATCCGTCGGAGCCTGGCTGAGAGCTGACAGCTGTTGTCTTTCGTGGTAGGCTGCCCGTTTATTGAAAAAGTGTAGAGAAGAGAGAGTGGAGGTTCAGTGAACGTCACGGAATACGCAACGGAAAAGCCGAACATCGTCCGGCAGTTCCGCACCCACGAGAGCGATACCGGCTCCCCGGAGGTCCAGGTCGCTCTCCTGACCAACCGGATCGGCTACCTGACCGAGCACTTCAAGACCAACGCGAAGGACCATCACTCGCGCCGCGGCCTCTTGAAGCTCGTCAGCCGGCGCCGGCGGCTGCTCGACTACCTCAAGAGCGAGAGCCCCGAGCGCTACCAGAAGCTGATCGATCGCCTCGGTCTCCGCAAGTAGATCCGACGGCTCCCGTCGGGTCTCGGGTCGACCCCGAGAGAGGCGCGGCCTCCCGCCGCAACCCTCCTTTCCGCCCGCCGGCGCCGCTTGAACTGAAGGACAGAGCCATGATCCACAAGACAAGCCTTCCCCTGGGCACCCATTCCCTCGAGATCGAGATCGGCAAGCTCGCCAAGCAGGCCGACGGCGCCGCCGTCGTGCGATACGGCGATACGGTCGTTCTCGCCACCGCCGTCTTCTCCAAGGAGCCGAAGGAAGCGGCGGATTTCTTCCCGTTGACCGTCGACTACCGCGAGAACACCTACGCCGCCGGGCGCATCCCGGGAGGCTGGTTCAAGCGGGAGGGCCGCCCGACGGAAAAGGAGATCCTGACCTCCCGCCTGATCGACCGGCCCATGCGGCCCCTGTTCCCGAAGGGGTTCTTCCACGAGACGCAGCTGATCGCGTTCGTCCTGTCGGCCGACGGCCAGAACGACCCCGACGTCCTCGCCTTGAACGCCGCGTCGACCGCGCTGACCTGCTCGCTGATCCCGTTCTACGCCCCCGTCGGCGCCGTGCGCGTCGGGCGCGTCAACGGCCAGTTCCTGCTGAACCCGACCAACGGGGACCGCGACCGCTCGGACATCGACCTGATCGTGGCCGGCACCGAGGACGCGGTCGTGATGGTCGAGGGCGGCGCCCGGGAGGTTCCCGAGCGCGGCATGATCGACGCGATCTTCTTCGGGCACGAGGCGGTCCGGGGGATCGTCGCCGCGCAGAAGGAGCTTGCGGAGAAGGCCGGCTACCAGAAGCCTCACTGGCAGGCCCCGGAGGCATATCCGCCCGCCGTGGCCGCCGAGGTGCGCAATCAGTGGGAGGCCCCGATGATGGCGGCCCTCACGATGAAGGGAAAGATCGCTTCCTACGCCGAGATCAAGGCCGTGAAAAAGGCCGCCGTCTCGCTCCTTCCGGAAACGGAGGCCGAGCGGCGGGAGCAGACCGCCCGCGCCGCGGACGATCTGGTCAAGATCCTGACGCGCGAGACGATTCTCGACCGCTCGGCGCGGCTGGACGGGCGCCGCTTCGACGAGATCCGCCCGATCAGCTGCGAGGTGAGCCTGCTGCCGCGCACGCATGGCTCCGCCCTCTTCACCCGCGGCGAGACCCAGGCCCTGGTGACCGCGACGCTCGGGACGTCTGACGACGCGCAGATCGTCGAGGAATACGAGGGCGAGTCCGAGAACACGTTCCTGCTCCACTACAACTTCCCGCCCTTCTCGGTCGGCGAGACGAAGTTCCTGCGCGGGCCTTCCCGCCGGGACGTCGGCCACGGCAACCTGGCCCGCCGCGCGCTCGCTCCCGTCCTTCCGACCGAAGAGGCCTTTCCCTACACCGTCCGCGTCGTCTCCGACATTTTGGAGTCCAACGGCTCCTCCTCGATGGCGACCGTCTGCGGCGGGACCCTCGCGCTCATGGACGCCGGCGTGCCGATCAAGGCGCCGATCGCCGGAGTGGCGATGGGCCTCGTGTCCGACGGCGACCGTTTCGCCATCCTGTCGGACATCGCCGGGCAGGAGGACCACTACGGAGACATGGACTTCAAGGTGGCCGGCTCGGCCGACGGCATCACCGCCCTGCAGATGGACATCAAGATCAAGGGCCTGCGGCGCGACATCCTGGAGCGCGCCCTCGAGCAGGCCCGGCACGGGCGGCTCGAGATCCTCGCGAAGATGTCCGGCGCGATCGACAAGCCCCGCCCCAACATCTCCCCCTACGCGCCGCGCATCTTCACGATGCAGATCCCGCGCGACCGAATCCGCGACGTCATCGGGACGGGCGGCAAGACGATCCGCTCGATCATCGAGTCGACCGGCTGCAAGATCGACGTCGAGGACTCCGGCCGCGTCTCCATCGCCTCTTCCGACGAGGCGGCGGCCCTGCGCGCGATCGAGATCATCGAGAGCCTCACGCAGGAGCCGGAGATCGGCAAGGTCTACCGGGGCAAGGTGCGGCGCGTCGAGCCGTACGGGGCCTTCGTCGAGATCCTGCCGGGGCAGGACGGCCTCGTGCACATCTCGGAGCTCGCTCCGTACCGCGTGCGGGAGACGACCGACGTCGTCAAGGAAGGCGACGAGGTCACCGTCAAGATCATCGCCGTCGACCCGACGGGCAAGATCAAGCTCTCGCGCAAGCAGGCGCTCTCCAAGGAGGAACTCGAGGCCGAGCTGGCCATGGCCCCCGTGGGCGCGCCCGGCGAGGACGAGGGGCGCGGGGAGTTCCCCCGCGGCGGCCGGGGACCGGGCGAGCACCGCGCCCACCCCAACCGCGACCACCGGGGACCGCGGGGGCCGAAGCGCTAGAAGCCGGCGTTCGAGACTTCCGGGGCTGCCGCGAGGCAGCCCCTTTTGCTCTCGTCCCGGCGCGTCGAGCGCCCGCGAAAAGGTCTCATCGCTCCTCGACGATGCTCTCGCATCGCCGTCGTCGCGCTTCCTTGCATCGGACCCCGCGGCGCTCGTCACGCCATCCCACAGCCTTTTTCAGCACACTGCTAGTACGGCATCTCTTCGTCGCCCAGGCCCAGCATGTGCCCGATCTCGTGGACGACGGTGTCGCGGATCTCGCGGACGGCCTCGCCGCGGGTCTCGCAGCAGCGCAGGATCGGGCCCCGGAAGATCGCGATCTGGGCGGG
>JBLMXY010000207.1:0-19131 GCA_050257975.1 Acidobacteriota bacterium | reverse complement strand
TCGCCAGGTCGGCGCGAAGCGCCGTCCGATCGGCTTGCCCGAGCGCGGCAAACGCGCGCGTCGTCGGCCCGTAGTACTTGCGGAAGAACTCGACGACGTCCGCCGGTGAAAACGGGTAGTCGAAGCGATAGTTGACCCGCGTGAGCCGCAGCTTCGAGACACCGGCCCCGAAGCGCTGGCGCACGGTGTTCTCGTCGCCCCAGAGGACCGGCGCGGGCATTCCCGGAGGCGCGATGAAGCGCGCGAAGGTCTTGAACATCTGACCGATGAACCCTTCCCGGGTCCAGTTGGCCATGGCGATCATCCCGCCCGGCCGGCACACGCGCCGCAGCTCGGCCGCGACGCGCTCGGGACGCGGGGCGAACATCGCGCCGAAGATGCTGGCGACGACGTCGAAGCTCGAATCCGGGTAGGGCAGATCCTCCGCGTCCCCTTCGTCGAAGCGCGCGTCGAGTCCCTCGGACGCGGCGCGGCCTCGAGCGGCCACGATCGAGTTGGTGGCGATGTCCACGCCGGTGACCCGGACGCCCCGGCGCGCGGCGACCAGGCCGAGCTGGCCCGACCCGCAGGCGACGTCGAGCAGCGAGGCTCCGGCCCGGACGCCTAGTCGGTCCAGGAACTCGACGGCGCTCGACTCCATGAAGCGGGAGAAGTAGTCGTAGTTTCCATCCATCCAGGTGGCCTTGAGACGGGTCTTGAGGGCGTCGATGTCGGTGGTGGTGGCGACGGTGGCCGTTGCGCTCATGGCTGCTCTCCTTTTGCGGCGCGTGTCCCTGGTGCCAGGCGGCCGCGCCCTGGCGAAGGCGACTATGGGACGCGCCCGCGGCGCCGCCAATGCCTGCGCGTCCGGGTCTCTTGACCGAGCGGCCGGCGCGCGCAGAAGGCTTGACCGGTCGTTCCGGATTTCTTGCCGGGACGCCGGCGGGGCGGGCTAGACTCGCAGATCGATGGATGCTCTTTCGGAGATCCTGCGGGCGATCAAGCTCGACTCGGCCATCTTCTTCAACGTGGAGTTCACCGAGCCGTGGTGCATCACGTCGCCCGAGGCGTGCCGGCTCGCTCCCGTGCTCGTGCATCGGGACGCGCACGTGATCATCTACCATCTCCTCTGCGAAGGTCGGGCCTACGCGCAGGTTCAGGGCGGCGAGCGCGTCTCCCTGTCCGCCGGCGACCTCGTCACGTTTCCGCACGGCCACGGGCACGAGCTGGGCAGCGGTCGTCGCGTGAAGCCAATCGATACCGGCGCCGCCCTGCCCGGCTTGCTCGAACGAGGCCTGGAACTGCGCCGCTTCGGCGGCGGAGGAGCGTCCTCCCGCTTCATCTGCGGCTTCCTGGCTTGTGATCCGCATCTGAGCCAGGCCTTTCTCGGCGGCCTCCCGCCGCTGGTCAAAGTCAGCATCCGCGACGACCCGTCGGGGCAATGGCTGGAGAACTCCCTGAAGTTCTCCGTGAGCGAAGCCGCGAACCGCGAGGCCGGAGCGGGCGCGATGCTGACGAAGTTGTCCGAGGTCGTCTTTGGCGAGACCCTTCGGCGGTACATCCGGCAGCTGCCGGAAGGGGAGACCGGGTGGCTCGCGGGCGCGCGTGACGCGGGGGTCGGCAAGGCGCTGACCCTTCTTCACCATCGGCACGCGCATGCGTGGACGGTCGCCGAGCTGGCGCGGGAGGCCGGCCTGTCTCGGACGGTGCTCTCGGAACGATTCCGGCACTTTCTCGGGGTGCCACCCATGGCGTATCTGACGCGATGGCGGCTCCAGCTGGGAGCCCGCGAATTGACCGACACCAGCCGCGGCGTGGCGCAGATTGCGTCGGAAGTCGGGTACGAGTCGGAGGCCGCCTTCAATCGGGCCTTCAAACGCGAGTACGGCCTGCCTCCGGCCAGGTACCGGAAGGAGAAGGCGAGTCATCGCGCGGGGGCCTCCTCCGCCCGTTGAGAGCCGGTCCCGGAGGGCCTCCCGCGGTGCGCCCCCTCCAGGATCTCCCTCGGAATCTGATCCGGGCGGCCTTCTGAGTCAAATGCATCTGGCGAGATGCCGGGCCCAACCCGCAGTCTGCGCGGGGAATCTCGAGAGGTGCTAGGGATGCCGAGGCTGCTGATCATTCAGGCGACGGGGTACCGGAGGCGCAACGTCCGGGTTCCCTACAAGCTCCGGAAGCGAAAGCTCGTCGGCGCCGTCCTTCCCTACCTGGCCGCGCTCGCGCCGAAGGGATGGGACGTGACACTGCTCGACGACGCCACGGAGGAGGTGAACTACGACGCCGATGTGGACGTCGTCGCCATCACCATCCGGACGGTGACCTCGCTCCGGGGATACGAGATCGCGCGGCGATTCCGGGACCGGAACGTCGCGGTTCTGATGGGCGGCCCTCATGCCACCTTCCACGCCGAGGAGATCGCCGAGCATGCCGACGCGGTGTGCATCGGCGAGGCCGAGGGCGTTTTCCCTCGGATGCTGGAGGACGCCGCCGCCGGGCGGCTCCAGAAGTTCTATCGGCGGGAATCACCGGCGCCCCTGGACGACATGCCGGCCCCGCGGTGGGACCTGCTCGATCGGTCGAAGTACGTCTTCTACAGGCCCTTCGTCATCCAGTATTCGCGCGGATGCCCCTATACGTGCGACTTCTGCGCCGAGCGGCGACTCAACGGAGACTTCGGGTACCGACACCGCCCCGTGGAGGAAGTGATCGAGGACATCCGGCGATGCGGGAGTCGCCACATCTTTTTCGCCGCCAGCCAGTTCGCGGGCGACAAGACCCACGCCATGGAGTTGATGGAAGCCCTCATTCCCCTCGACATTCGATGGTCCACGTTGATCTCCGCCCACTTCTGCCTCGATGCGAAATTCATGGATCTGGCGAAGAGATCCGGGCTGCTGCACGTCAATACGGGAGTCGAGAGCATCGACCAGAAGACGCTTCTCTCCATGCACAAGGGCTTCAACCGGGTCAAGCAGTACGAGGAGATCCTGCGCAACCTGGCCCGGCGCGAGATCAGCTATTCCCTCAATTTCGTGTTCGGCTCCGATACCGAGGGCGAGGACGCCTTCGATACGACCCTGCGTTTTCTGGCCGAGCAGAAAGCCGAGACCGCCTACTTCAACATCCTCGTGCCCTTGCGCGGCACGCCGCTGCACGACCGTTTGAAGGCCGAGGGCCGTCTCCTCGACCAGGAGAACATGGAGAGATGGCCCGAGCTTTCGTGCCATTTCCAGCCTCTGCGCTACAGCCCGGAGGAGCTCGTGCGGCGCGTGGCCAAGATCCGCCGCGACTTCTACACGTTCCGCTCGGCGGTTCGGCGGCTTCCCCTTCCGTACAAGTCTTCCCACTTTGCGGCCTGGAATCTGCATTTCCTGCAAAGGAAGGTCGCGGACAACATCTTTTCGATGCGCGATTTCACGGAGTTCTAGGCCGCCAGGCTTTCCCGTTGGCTGGCGGAGCAGCTCGGGTTCAGAAGAGCTGCAGGGTCCGCCAGGGCGCTTCCCCGCTTGGCCGATCGCCGAGACGGGCGAGTCCGCCGTGCCCAAATTGAGCCGGAAGCTCACGAGACCTACTATTACGAAGAGAGGTCGAGGAACGTGGACAGGCCGTGACGCAATCCCCCGCGGAAGTGGACTTGATCATCGTCGGCGCCGGGCCGGGTGGCATCGCGCTGGCCGTGGAGGCACGAGCCGCGGGCGTTCCGGCCGGGCGAATCGTGGTCCTCGAGAAGACCGAGGCTCACTCCTGGATCATCCGCAAGTATTACCCGGCAGGCAAGCCCGTGCTCGCAAATTACAAGGGGATCGAGGCGAGATGCGAAGGAGTGCTCTGCATTCCGGATCTCACGCGCGAGGAGACGCTCAGCTACCTGGACTGCGCGATCCGTGACTCCGGAGTCGCGGTGCGCTACCACGAGGAGGTACACCGCATCGCACGCGAGCCGGACGGGCGGCTGCGTGTGGAATCCGCGTCGGGTGCCTATCGTGCGCCCGTCGTGGTGATCGCGATCGGAATCCTCGGACGGCCCAAGAAGCCCTCTTACCCGATTCCCCGCGAGATCAAGGGCAGAGTCCATTTCGATGTGACGAGCGAGGAGATCCGGGGCAGGGACGTTCTCGTCGTGGGCGGTGGCGACACGGCGACCGAATACTGTCAGTTCCTCGTCCAGGAAAAGAACCGCGTGACCCTCTCTTACCGAGGCAAGGAGTTGACGCGCCCCAATCCGATCAACCTGGAGAGCGTCCTGGCGCTCGAGCGGCGGGGCACGCTCAGGATCCTCCTCGATTCGAACATCAGGAGCCTCGAAGCGGCCGGGGAGAGAATTCGCGTCCGGTTCGACGAGGCCGGCGTCGCTCCGCTCGAGGTCGACAACGTGATCTATGCCCTCGGCGGCACGACCCCGCAGAACTTTCTGAAGTCCGTTGGCATCGCATTCGATGGGAGGTTCCCGCGCCTGACGTCGTCCTTCGGTACGAGCGTGCCCGGCCTCTATCTGGTAGGGGACCTGACGGCCGGCGAGAAGGGCGGTTCGATCATCCTCGCGTTCAATACCTCGGCCGCAGCGATGCGCCGGATCTGTGAGGACCACGGCATTTGTGGCGTGGCAGGCGGCACCGGCTGAGGCCGGAACTTGCCTTCCTTCGGACACAAAGCGAGGCACAGGCCTCGGGGCAGCGCGGCCAACCCCGGGGATTCGGCAAACCCTTACGGAAGTGCCGCAAGGGCGATGTGGGGCCGTGCCGACACAAGCACTCGACGATCACCCTCTGGCCGAAGCCGAGGTCGCGGAACCGCAGGAGCGTCCGGGACCGGTGCTAACGTTTCGCCCCGAGCGCCCGGGCGGGCAGGAGGATCAAGGCCCGGAACAGCTCGAAGACGCCTTCGACGGCGATTCCCAGAAGGCGCAGGGGCAGCAGGACGAGCCAGACGAGGGGGTAGAGCACGAGCGCGAGCAGCGCGAGCGGCCAGCAGAGGAGCAGAAGGAGGAGCCAGAGGAGGAACTTCAGCATCACTCTTTCTTACGAAATCGGCGCCCGCGGGTTCCCGGGGTTGACGGTGTATGTTGGAGCCTTGAGCCTCGAACAGGAGAGCGAGCGATGAAGACGACGCGCCGCGAGTTCGTGAGCACTGCAGTCGCCGGAGCGCTGGCCGCGACCGTGAAGCCGGCCTCGGCCGGGTCCCAGGCCGCCGGCGTATCGGGAGGCGACGCCTACGACGTGGCCGTCGTCGGGGCCGGCGTGTTCGGAGCGTGGATCGCCTATCACCTCGGACAGGCCGGGCGTCGCGTCGTCCTTCTCGACGCCTATGGTCCCGGCAACGCGCGCGCCAGCTCCGGCGGCCAGACCCGCGTCATCCGCATGGGGTACGGCGACCAGGAGATCTACTCGCGCTGGTCGATGCACTCCCTGGAGCTCTGGAAGTCGCTCTTCGGGTCATTGGGCCGGCCCTTTCTCTTCCAGCAGGTCGGCGTGCTCTGGATGGCGCGCTCCGAGGACCCGCTGACGATCAAAACGCTCGCGACGTTGACCAGGCTCGGGGTCGTCCACGAGCGGCTGGGCCGCTCGGAGCTCGAGCGCCGCTGGCCTCAGATCGACTTCGGCCCGAACACCTGGGCCATTTACGAGCCTGGAAGCGGTTTCCTCGCGGCCTTTCACGCGGTCCAGGCGGTCGTCGAGATCGCCCAATCCTCGTTCGGCGTCTCGTATCTCCAGGAAGCCGTCGTCCCGCCGCCTCAGGGCAAGGGGCGGCTCGGCTCGGTCGCGACGCGGTCCGGACAGACGGTCAAGGCGGGCGCCTTCGTCTTCGCCTGCGGCCCCTGGCTGCCGAAGGTGTTCCCGGATCTTCTCGGCGAGCGCATCTTTCCCACCCGCCAGGAGGTCTTCTTCTTCGGCCCCGCCCCGGGCGATGCGCGCTTCCGCGCGCCCGCGATGCCGGTGTGGGCGGATTTCGCCGAGGAGATCTACGGCATACCGGACTTCAAGGGGCGCGGCTTCAAGGTCGCGCCCGATCGCCACGGCCCCGCCTTCGACCCGGACACGGGCTCGCGCCTGGCCACGCCCGAGACCCTGGCAACCGTCCGCAACTTCGTCGCCCGGCGCTTTCCCGGCTTGAAGGACGCGCCGCTCGTCGGCAGCGAGGTGTGCCAGTACGAGAACACGTCCAACGGCGATTTCCTGATCGACCGCCATCCCGAGCGCGACAACGTGTGGCTCGTGGGCGGCGGATCGGGCCACGGCTTCAAACACGGTCCGGCGGTGGGTGAGTACGTGGCGGCCCGGATCCTCCAGGGCGGGCAGGTCGAAACCCGCTTCAGCCTGGCGACCAAGGAGAGAGTCCAGAAGCGGGCCGTTTACTGAGACGCTTTCGTCTCCTCTCCCGCTTCCACCGTCCGGGGGCAAGGAGGGGTGACGGGTTACCGGCCGAAGGAGCGGCCCTCACCCCAACCCTCTCCCGCCGGGAGAGGGGTGTTCGAGGATGTCGGTCAGCCGCTCGAACGCACGCGGACGCCATCCTCGACGCGGTCGCCCGGGTGGAGGATGACGGTCTCGCCTTCGGCGAGCCCCCGAAGGACTTCGGCCTCGGCGGCGTTGCGGTGCCCGATCTCGACGTCGCGACGGCGAGCGCGCCCTCGATCGACGGCGAAGACGGACCACGCGTCGCCGCGGCGGAAGAGGGCGCTTGCCGGAACCTTCAGGACCCCCTTTCCTCGCCAGAGCGTGATGGCCGCCTCGACGCGGAAGGCGTCGCCCAGCCGCCCCGGCGGCCCGTCGAAGTCACCGATCACGTTGACTCGCTGCTCCTCGACCCCGAGCGCGGAGATCTTCGTGAAGGCCGAGGGCTCGACCAGGCGGACGTGGGCGCGCAGTTTCCTGCCTTCGCCTCCGTCGATCTCCACCGGCGCGCCCGGCTTGACGTTGACGGCATCGGTCGAGAGCAGATCGATCACGATCTCCAGATTGGCCGGATCGCCGACCTCGAGGACGGGGCTTCCGGCGAGAACGGAGCGCTCGCTCTCCTGAACGACGCGCAGGACCCGGCCCGTGACCGGCGACCGCATCGCGATGGCGGCGCCGCCGGGCTGATCGGCCAGAAGCGTCGCGCGGGCGGCTTCGGCCTGGTACGCCGCGGCTCGCGCGGCGAAACGCGCCGCCTCGAGCTCCTTTGCGAAGGTGGCTTCCGACAGCTCCATCTGCTCCCGCTCCTCCGGCGAGCGCAGCCCCTGCGCGGCCAGCTCGTCGGCCCGCTTGTGATTGCGCCTCGCCTGCTCGAGGGACTCGCCGACCTGGAGGACGCGGGCGTCGGCGGCGCGCTTGGCGGCCTCCGCGGCCTGCAGCCGCGCCCGCGCCTCCGCCCGGGTGCGCTCATCGAGCGGGAGCGGCTCGAGGCGGGCGACGACGTCGCCTTCTTTCACGGGATCTCCTTCTTTGAGATCCACTCGGAGCAGCCTCCCGGCGGCCGGAGCCGAGATGATGTACCGGTCGCGGATGCGCGTCTTGCCCTCCTCTTCGACCGTCACGCGCAGATCGCCGCGCACGACGCGCCCGACCTCGCAGGATACCGGCGAGGGGCGGAGGAGGTAGGCGGTGCCGGCGAGCAGGGCGAGCGCCGCGGCGGCGAGGAGGCCTCGTTTCGTCGTGACAGTCATCGGCTCACTCCCTCGTCTTCAACACGGCGACGAGATCCATGCGGTCGATCCGTCGCCGGACGATCCAACCCGACGCGATCGTCGCGGCGGCGACGGTGAGCGCGGCGAACAGATAGCTCCGCGGGTTCGCGACCAGAGGCATGCGCATCAGGTCGGTATCGTAGAGGGTCGAGATCAGAGCGCACGACCCGAACCCGATCGCCCAGCCGAGCGGCACGGCCAGGAGCGTCACCAGGGCCTGCTCGCCGAGCAGCATCGTCGCGACCTCGCCCCGGGTAAAGCCGAGCACACGCAGGCTGGCGAGCTCCCGACCGCGCTCGGACAGGGCGATCCGGGCGCCGTTGTAGACCATGGCGATCGCGATGACCGAGGCGAGGAGAACCAGCACGGCCGTGAACGTCCCGAGAAGCGACGCGATCGTGTCCCGGAAGCTCCGGATCATCGCGCCCTGGACCGAGACTCCCGCGACGGCCGGCATCCTCTTGAGCAGCGCATACAGGCGGGCCGATTCTGCCGGATCCACGCTGAGATACCCGCCGGAGACCGATCCCGCCTCCCGAAGCATCCGGTGGAGCGCCGGCAGGCTCATGTAGGCGTTCAAGCCGAGGACCTCGTCGGCGACGCCGGCCAGGAGGACCCGGCGGATGAGCCGCTCGCCCTCGAGCACTTCGACGGTGACCTTCTCGCCGGGCCGCAAGGCGAGCGTGTCGGCAAGGTGGGCGGTCAGGACGACCCCGTCCGGCGGGAGCGTCACACGCCGGCCCCGCCGGTCGACCACGCGTCGCAGGTCGGCATCGGGCGACAGCCCGAACAGGGCGACCCGCTTCGAGCGGTGCTCGTGGCGCAGGCGCACCGGAACGACGCGAAACGGCTCCGACCGAAGGACGCCGGGCAGGCGCGCGAGCTCGAAGGCGGCGCGCGCGGACCGCGGGTCCGTGAAGCCGACCGTCGCCTCCTGGCGCTCGACCATCCGGAACTGCAGGTTCAGGACCTCGTCGACCATGTCCCAGAAATAGCGACCGAGAACGAGGATTCCGACGGCGAGCGACACGCCGAGCACGGAGAGCGCGAACCGGACGGGGCGGCGCGTGAGATTGCGGACGATCATGCGCGCCGCGGGCGACAGGAGGCGATTCAGGCGCAGCCTCTCCAAAGACCCCGGCCGGAAGCGCGCCGGCGCCTCGGGTCGCATGGCCTCCGCCGGGGGAAGCGAGACCGCGTGACGCACGGCGCCGAGGGCGCCGAGCACTCCCGCGCCGAGGCTCGCGAAGACCGAGATCGCGACGCTCTCGAGCCCGGCCTCGTACCGCAGTGTCGGGAAGTGAAAGTAGTCGGCGTAGACATGGGTCAGCTCCCGCCCGAGCCAGAGCCCGAGGCCGGAGCCGAGCGCCACTCCGGCGATCACCATGGCGAGGACGAACTCGAGGAAGTGGAGGCCGATCGCGACGTTGCCGTAGCCCACGGCCTTGAGGAGGGCGATCTGGTCCCGCTGCGTGTTCACCAACCGCGTCACGACGATGTGCAGCAGGAAGACGGCCACGCCGAAGAAGATCGCGGGAACCACGCGCGCCTCCGTGCGGAGCTCGGTGAGCTCGTTGTCGAGAAAAACGTTGGACACCTGGTCCTCCCGCCCGTAGGCGCCCAGGTTTCCGTAGCGTTCGAGCAGGTCATCGAGCGCGGAGATCACGTCGGCCCGGCTCGCCCCCGGCGCCAGGGTGAGGACGACGTCGTTGAATCCCCCCTCCATGTCGAAAGCCGGCCCGACCGCCTCCCGGCTCATCCAGAGGATCCCGAACCGGCGGTTGTCGGGAAGGATGTGGCCCGCGCCCCGGATCTCGTAGACGTACTCGGGCGACAGCGCGATGCCGACGATCCGCAGCGACTCCCAGCGCCCGTTCAAGACCGCGCCGACCCGGTCGCCGACGTCGAGCCGGTTGGCCGAAGCGAAGGCCTCGCTCGCGAGCACTTCGTTGCGGCGCCCGGCCTCGGGGAAACGCCCTCGGCGAATCGCGAGACGGTTCAAGGCCGGCGGCGATGCGTCCGGGATGGAGACGATGCGTCCCGTTGCCGGCTCGAGCAGTCCCGGAACGTCGAGCGTCACGTCCACGACCACTCGGGATTCGGCGAACGCGACTCCCGGGATCGCGGCGACGCGCGCCATGAGGGCGTTGGGGGCGCGCTTCAGGCTCACGAAGACGTCCGCGAACCGGTAGCGCTGGTAATAGTCGTCGCGGGACAGCAGCACGGAGTGGTGAGCCGACCGCGTCGTGAGGAAGCTCGCGACCCCGCAGGCGACGACCAGGGCCACGGCGACCGCCTGGCCGCGGTGGTGCCAGAGATCGCGCAGGAGCTTGCGGCCGAGCGCCGTCACGAGGCCTTCACCATTGCAGATCCTCGGGAGAGGCTTTCTTCTCGTTGCGGGTCACGCCGACGACCTGGCCGCTGACCATCCGGATCACCCGATCGGCCATGCCGGCGACGGCGGCATTGTGGGTGATGACGACGGTCGTCGTGCCGAGCTCCTGGTTGATGCCCGCCAGGACGGCGAGCACGAGCTTGCCCGTCTGGAAATCGAGGGAGCCCGTCGGCTCGTCGCAGAGAAGGACGTCGGGCCTCTTCGCGACGGCGCGGGCAATCGCGACCCGCTGCTGCTCGCCGCCCGAGAGCTGCGCCGGGAAGTGGTCCATCCGGCCTTCCAGCCCCACCATCCGGAGCGCTTCTTCGGCCCCCATGGGGTTGGCCGAGACCTCCGTGACCAGAACGACGTTCTCGCGCGCGGTGAGGCTCGGGATGAGGTTGAAGAACTGGAAGACGAACCCGACGTGCTCCCGCCGAAAGCGCGTCCGCTCCCGGTCGTCGGCGGCGGTCAGGTCGTGCTCGAAGAAGCTCACCGAGCCGCTCGTCGGAACGTCGAGGCCTCCCAGGATGTTCAGGAGCGTCGACTTTCCGCTTCCCGAGGGGCCCAGGATGACGACGAACTCTCCGCGATAGAGATCGAGGTCCACGGACCGAAGAGCGGGAATGTCGACCTCGCCCATTCGGTAAGTCTTCGTGAGCGCGCGGGCGCGAAAGACCGCCTCCGCGGCCGGCGCCTCGGAACCGCTCATCGCGCCCGACCCGGCCCCGGACGAATCGCCCTCCGTCATCTCGCCGGTGCCTTCGCGAGACCCGATGGCGCGCGGACGCGCAGTTGTTCCGCGATGAATGCCCACATGTCCGATCGCTCGGCGATCTCCGCCTCCCTCGACGCGTAGTCATGGCTCGCGTCTTTCGCGACGCGCAAAAGAATCGGCCGGCCGCACCCCTGCGCGGCCTGGAGCGCGGCCGCAAACTTGTACGAGTGGCTGGGCACGACGCGGTCGTCATGATCCGCCGCCAGCAGCAGCGTCGCCGGATAGCAGGCTCCGGCTCTCACGTTGTGAAGCGGCGAGTAGGCCCGCAACCACCGGAACGCCGCCGGATCCTCGGGAGACCCGTACTCGGAGATCCAGCCTGCGCCGGAGGAAAACCGATGGTAGCGGAGCATGTCGTGGTGCCCCGCTTTGGCGACCGCGGCCGCGAAGAGGTCGGGCCGCTGTGTGATCGCCGCCCCGACCAGGAGCCCTCCGTTCGAGTATCCGTATATCGCGAGCCTGCCGGGCGCCGTGTAGCCCTCGGTGATCAGGTACTGCGCCGCGGCGAGGAAGTCGTCGAAGCTGTTCTGCTTGCGGTCGAGCATGCCCGCGCGGTGCCAGTCCTCTCCGTACTCGCCTCCGCCGCGAAGGTTCGCCACCGCGAAGATGCCGCCCATCTCGAGCCAGAGCGCCACGTCGGGCTCGAAGGCGGGTGTCACGCTGGCGCCGTATCCGCCATACCCCGTCAGCAGAGCCGGGTTTGCGCCGTCGCGCTTCACGTTCTTCGCCGCGGTCACGAACATCGGCACGCGCGTTCCGTCCTTCGAGGAGTAGAAGACCTGTCTCGTCTCGTAGGCGCCGGCGTCGAACGCGACGCGCGGCGGCAGGAAGGGCGCGCTCGCCTTGCTCCGGAGGTCGTATCGATAGACGCCGGCCGGCTGGAGGAACGACGTGAAGGAGTAGAAGAGCTCGGGCACCGAGACCCGCGCGCCGAGCGGCCAGCCGACCGCCCCGATGCCGGGAAGGGCGATCTCGCCCTCGGGCCGGCCGTCGAGGGCGAACAGGCGAAGCCGGCTCGTGGCATCCGCGAGGTCGTGCACGACGAGGCGGTCTGCCGCAATCACGGCGTCGGCGATCACTTCCGACGACTCGGGAATGACGGCGCGAGGCCGCGCGCCCGCTCCCTCGCGAAGATCGAGCGCCACCACGCGCTGCCTCGGGGCTTCCAGGTTCGTGCGCAGGTACAAAATGCTTCCCACGAAATCGATCGGCGTGTGAAACGCCCTCGAGTCGCGAAGGAGCGGGATCGGAGGCGCCGTGACGGCAGGGTCCGTCGGATCGCCCAGATCGAGCGCGTCGATCTCGCTTTCCGTTCCCCTCTCGGCGACGGCGAGGGCGTAACGGCCGTCCTCGGAGAGCATGCAGTAGGCCCAGCGGGCGTCTTCCTTCCAGTCTCGGACCGAGCGATCCCGTGACGGAGGCTGCCCCAGGGCGTGATAGAGGAGCCGCTTGCCCCCGCGGGGGCCGGACGCCGCTCTGCCCGTCCTGGGCGAAGGCTCGCGAACGTAGAAGAAGCCGCGCCCATCGCGCGTCCAGCACACGGAGGTCAGGACGCCTTGCACCGCTTCGGGCAGGTCGCGCCCCGTCGAGAGATCCCGCAGCCGGATCTCGCCGACGTCGGCGCCCCCGCGCGACGTTCTGTAGGCAAGCCGGCGGCCGTCCGGCGAGACCGCGTAGTCCCGAACGGCGATCGAGCCGTCGGGCGAGATCCTGTTGGGATCGAGGACCGGCCGCGGCGGATCGTCGAGCCCCTTCTGCGCGTACAGCACCGGCTGCGCTTCGCGGCCCGTGGTCCCGACGTGGTAGAGCCGGCCGGCTTCGCGCCACGGCACATCCGCCTGGCCGTAATTCCAGAGCTCCGCCAGCCGCCGGGCGACGGGCTCGCGGCCGGGAATGCTTCCGAGATAGCCGCCGGTCAGCCGGATCTCCGCCTCGAGCCATCGGGCCGTGCGCTTGCTCCCGAGATCTTCGAGCCAGCGGTAGGGGTCGGGAACTCTGGTGCCGTGGTAGTCGTCCGTCACTCGGTCGCGAGGGGCGTCAGGGTACGCGAGCGGCCGGTCGAGCGCCCGGGCGGGTCGAGCCGCCGAAGCCATCGCCGCAAGAAGCAACAATGCCCCGCGCGCCGCGCTCGCACGCCGGCCGGCCAGGCGGTTCCGAGCGGCTCGTTCGATCATTTCAGGGCGCCGGCGATTCTGGCCGACCCCCGACCGCGAGTAAAGCGGCCCGCATCGTCCGCAGGGGTGTCGCACCGGGCCGCGCGACCGGCAGGAAAGGCAGACGCGTCCTCGCGGATCCCATGGAAGTTCAACTCCCCCCCAAAAAAGCCCCCTCCCGGGCCGAAGCCGGGGAGGGGGAGGAGGGCCGGCAGGCCGTCAGGCCTGCACGATCGGCCGGGGCCGTGCGGACTTGCGGGTGATGGCCTTGAACGTCTCGACGGTGTCGGTCTCGGAGAGCTCCGGCACCTCGGGACCCGAGAGTCTCTCGGTTCGCGCGACGACGTCGTCGAACGACAGGATCCCGCAGAGCTTGCCGTTCTCGTCGAGGACGGGCAGACGCCGGACTCTGCGGTCCTGCATCAGGGTGAGGGCGGCATGGATGTCGTCGTCCGGCCCGCACCCGAACACGTTCCTCTTCATGATCTCGCGCACCGCCACCCGAGAGGGGAGCCGATCCTTGGTTGCGACCTCCAGGCAGATGTCGCGGTCGGTAATCACTCCGGCCACCCGATTCTGGGCGTCGACGATGGGGATGATCCCGCAGTCGTTGATCGCCATCACCTTGGCGACCTCGGCGACGGTGGCTTCGGGCGGACAGAACTTCACGTCCTTCTTCATGACGTTGCGGACTTTCATGGCGCACCTCCTCGGTCCGCGGACAGTCTCCCGCGGCGCGCGAGGGAGCCCAAGATTCGATTGCATCAATGGCCGGCCAGCCCGTCCGGCACGCCGGCTGATGCAAACGAACCTGTCGTGTTCCGGGCGCGAGTGCCATCCTTCGAGCATGCCCGGATCGAAGGGACCGATCGTCGAGACGAAGCACTGGCACCGGCTGGAAGACGGCCGCATCCAGTGCGACGTGTGCCCGCGCTTCTGCACCCTGCGGGAAGGGCAGCGGGGCCTCTGTTTCGTCCGCGCCTGCGAGAACGGGCGCATCGTCCTGACGACCTACGGGCGCTCGAGCGGCTTCTGCATCGATCCGATCGAGAAGAAGCCGCTCAACCATTTCCTGCCCGGCACGCCGGTTCTGTCCTTCGGGACGGAGGGGTGCAATCTCTCCTGCAAGTTCTGCCAGAACTGGGACATCAGCAAGTCGCGCGAGATCGCGAAGCTCGCCGACGAGGCCTCGCCGGAAAAGATCGCGCGCGCGGCGCAGAAGCTCGGCTGTCGCAGCGTCGCCTTCACCTACAACGATCCCACGATCTTCTTCGAGTACGCGATGGACGTCGCCGACGCTTGCCGGGCGAAGGGGATCGCCGCCGTGGCGGTGACGGCGGGCTACATGTGCCCCGAGCCGCGGCGGGAGTTCTACGGCCACATCGACGCCGCCAACGTGGACCTGAAGGCCTTCACCGAGAAGTTCTACTGGGAGGTCACGGGCGCGCACCTGCAGCCGGTGCTGGAGACCCTCGTGGATCTCAAGAAGCACACGAAGGTCTGGTTCGAGCTGACCAACCTCGTGATCCCGGGCTACAACGATTCGGATCGCGAGTTCGAGGAGATGACGCGCTGGGTGGTCGAGAACCTCGGGCCGGACGTACCCATGCACTTTTCGGCATTCCATCCGGACTGGAAGATGCTCGACGCCCCTCCGACGCCGCGGGCGACGCTGTTTCGGGCCCGGAGGATCGCGATCAAGAACGGCGTGCGCTACGCCTACACGGGAAACATCGCGGACCGCGAAGGGAGCGACACGCTTTGCCACGCCTGCGGCGCGACGTTGATCGCCCGCGACGGCTACCTCCTGACCGACTGGAATCTCGACGAGGGCCGGTGCGGCGTGTGCCTCACGGCGTGCGCCGGGGTCTTCGAGGACGAGCCCGGGATGTGGGGGGCGCGAAGGGTGCCCGTCAGACTCAAGGATTTCGCCGCGTAGCGTCTCCCGCGCGTCTGGCGCGCGCAACGCCAGGCGGCTCGGGGCCTGCCGAGATCGGGACGACAGGCCCTGGCGCGACGCGCCTCGGGGTCAGCCGAGCACGGGCTCCTTCGCGATCGCCCGGGTCGACGGGCTCGCCAACGGAAGATGGTGCGCGAACCATGCGCCGGCGAGCTCGGCGACCCTGGCGAGGGCGCCCGGCTCCTCGAAGAGGTGCGTGGCGCCCGGAATGATCTCGAGCTTGCGTCGGCAGCGCAGCTGCTCGATCGCCTGGCGATTCGAGTCGATCACCGACGGGTCGTCGCCTCCCACGATCAAGAGAGTCGGCGCCTGGACGCGGGGCAGCGCGGCCCCGGCGAGGCTCGGCCGCCCGCCGCGCGATACGACCGCCCCGACCCGATCGGGGCGCCGCGCGGCGGCGACGAGGGCGGCGGCCGCGCCGGTCGAGGCTCCGAGGTAGCCGATTCGAAGGTCGCGCGTCGAGGGCTGCGCGGCCAGCCAGTCCGTGGCGGCCATCAGGCGCTCGGCGAGCAAGTCGATGTCGAAGCGCAGGTGACCGGTGTCGAAATCGACCAACTCTTCGCCCATCGTCAGCAGATCCAGCTGCAGCGTCCCGAGGCCGGCCTCTCCCAGCGCCCCGGCGAGGAATCGGTTTCGAGGAGTGTTGCGGCTGCTCCCGCTGCCCTGGGCGAAGACGACGAGGCCGCTCGAATTTTCCGGGACGGAAAGGATTCCCTGGAGGCCGACGTGCCCCACGCCGATGGAGACCGCGCATTCCGTTCTGGTCGTCGCTTCGCTGATGATCATGGTCGTTCCCTCCGGGAGTCTCAGCCGTTGGCGGCGTCGTGTGTTTCCTCACCGCCCGGCTCGGCCTGGCCGGATCGTGCGTGGCGGCGGGGATGGGCCCTTGCCCGGGCGTGCTTGCGGCGCTCGTAGTCCTGGAGCTTGCGCCGGATGGCGTCGAAGGCGTTGCGGATCGCGATCGAAACGTCGTCTTCGGCCGGCTGGTCCACGATGACGAGCTCCTCGCCGGGGACCGTCAAGCGGACCTGCATTTCGTACAGGCGCCCCTTGCGGTGGTGACCCATGGGTTTTTCGATCCAGACCTGGCACTTGTGGATTCGTTCGGAATAGCGCTCCAGCGCTTCGAATTTCTGCCGGACCTTTTCCTCGACCGCGTCGGAATGGGGCAGCGACACGAATTGCACGTGAAGCGGAAAGGCCATGTGCGCCTCCTTCGACGGCCGGAGATGGGTGGCCGTCAGACGCAGGGACATCGTGCGACAGAACGCTTCCGGGCGCATGAAGCAAACACATCACCGCCGCGGCTCCCGGCCCGCGTGCGCTCGTCGGGCGCCGCGGCTTCGCGCCGCGGGCGTGGCATGGTGATCGGTTGAGGAGAGAATCGGCCGGGGCGGCCGCGGCCCCGGCGGGCCGAACCGGGTCTCAGAGCCCGGCGGCCCGGCAGGCGTCCAGGTAATCGGGAGAGAGCCGTGCGCGGCGGGCGGCGCGTTCGAGATTTCGCCGAATCCGAGCCTGCCGGGTCTCTCCGTGCCACAACGAGGCGAAGACGTCCTGCCTGAAGATCCAGGCGATCCCGGCAGCGAGCGACATCACGGCCGCTCCCGTTCCGAGCCCTCCGGCGAAGGCGTTGATCCGTTTCATTGCGGGCTCCTTTCCGGAACGCCGGCCCCGCGCCGGCGGTCCGCAACGGACCTCGTGAATTGCAAGAGCCGTACCGTCCGGCTCGCTCGAAAACCGATCAGCCGGCGGTCATCGCGGCTTCCGGCCGCGGCCTCGCGACGGGCCTTCCCGCGGGGCGCCGGCGCATGGAGGCGAGATCCTCCAGGCACCGGGTCACCAGCGCCGTCCAGCCGGTCTGGTGCGAGGCGCCGACTCCCCGGCCGTTGTCGCCGTGGAAGTACTCGTGGAAGAGAACGAGGTCTCGAAAGTGGGGGTCGCTCGAATAGCGCGGATCGCCGCCGTGGCAGGGGCGATGCCCGTTCTCGTCGGGAAGGAACGTCGAAGCCAGGCGCCGGGCGATCTCGTTGGAAACCTGCTGGAGAGTCAGAAACCGTCCCGAGCCGTGCGGGCACTCGACCTTGAAGCCCTCGCCGTAGAAGTGGTGGTAGCGCTCGAGGGCTTCGACCAGAAGATAGTTCATCGGGAACCAGACGGGACCGCGCCAGTTCGAGTTGCCTCCGAAGAGGCCCGTCGTCGACTCGGCCGGGTCGTAGGCGACCTGGAAGTCCATGTCCATCGCGCGGAAGGTGTAGGGCCGCTCGGCGTGGATGCGCGAGACCGCCCGGATCCCGTGCGGGGAGAGGAATTCGCTCTCGTCCAGGAGATAGCGCAGCACGCGTGTGAGCCGCTGCCTGGTCGGGATTGCGAGGATGCGGTGGCCGTGCTCGGTCTTCTTGCCGTCGGACTCCTCCATGTAGGAGCACTTGCGCGCGAGGTCCTTGCGGTTGGTGAGGAACCACTCCATGCGCTTCTTGAAGCCGGGCAGCCTGTCGATGACGTCGTCCTCCAGGATCTCGACCGCGAAGAGAGGAGCGAGCCCGACCATGGATCGGACCTTCAGCGGGATCGCCAGCCCGTCGACGTGGAGCTGGTCGTAGTAGAAGCCGTCCTCCTCGTCCCAGAGGCCGGTTCCGCCGAGCGTGTTCATCGCGTCGGTGATCGCGACGAAGTGCTCGAAGAACTTGGACGCCACGTCTTCGTAGGAGGGGTCTTCGCTCGCGAGCTCCAGCGCCATCGACAGCATCGTGGCGCAGTAGAACGCCATCCACGCGGTGCCGTCGGCCTGGGCGAGGTGGCCGCCGGTCGGAAGCGCCTGCGAGCGGTCGAAGACGCCGATGTTGTCGAGGCCGAGGAAGCCGCCGGCGAAGAGGTTCTTGCCTTCCGGATCCTTGCGGTTGACCCACCAGGTGAAATTGATCAGGAGCTTCTGGAAGACGCGCGCGAGGAAGGCCCGGTCGCGCGCGCCGCGCTTGCCGCTGATCTTGTAGGTGCGCCAGGCGGACCAGGCGTGGACGGGCGGGTTCACGTCGCCGAAAGCGAACTCGTAGGCGGGAATCTGCCCGTTGGGGTGCATGTACCACTCGCGAAGGAGCAGAATGAGCTGCTGCTTGGCGAAGTCCGGATCCAGGCGCGCGAACGGGACCATGTGGAAGGCGAGATCCCACGCGGCGTACCAGGGGTACTCCCACTTGTCCGGCATCGAGATGACGTCGCGGTTGTAGAGGAGCGTCCAGCCGGCGTTGCGACCCTCCTTGCGGGACTCGGGCGGAGGAGGCTGGGACGGGTCTCCTTCGATCCAGTCCTTCACGGCGTAGTGGTAGAACTGCTTGGACCAGAGCAGGCCGGCGTAGGCCTGCCGCGCGACGCGCCGCTCCTCCTGAGACAGCTCGGCCGGGATCCTCGCGGCGTAGAAGGCGTCGGCCTCGGCGATTCGCCCGGCGAAGGTTCGGTCGAACTCCGGACCGAAGGGCGGCGCGGGCGCCGCGTTCTCCTCCGAAAGGCGCAGGCGCAAGGTCGCTTCGCCATGAGCCGGAACCTCGAGGCGATAGAGGGCGGCGGCCTTCGTCCCGGTCCTGTTCGGGTCGACCGCGTCCGCGCGCCCGTGGACGACGTAATCGTGGAAGGCGTCCTTGACGTACGGCGACGGATTGGGGGCGCCGAAGAGACGGGCGACGTTCGATTCGTTTTCCGTGAACAGAAGCTCGGGCGCTCCCTCGGCGAAGAAGCGATATCGTCCCAGGCTCTCGTGCGACGCCGCGATCGAGCCGTCCGGCAGCGCGGAAAGCGAGGGCTTCGCCCAGTGGCCTTCGCCGCTTCTGCCCCAGGACCAGCAATTGCGAAACCACAGGGTCGGCAGGACGGCGATCGCCGCCGGCTGCGGGCCTCGGTTGGCGACGGTGATCCGGATCAGGATGTCGCCTTCGGCGGCCTTGGCGTACTCGGCGAAAATGTCGAAGTACCGGCTGCCTTCGAAAACGCCCGTGTCGGCGAGCTCGAACTCCGGATCCTGCTTGCCGCGGCGGCGGTTTTCCTCGACGAGCCACGCGTACGGGTACTCCGCCTGGGGGTACTTGTAGAGCGCCTTCATGTAGGAGTGCGTCGGAGTCGAGTCGAGGTAGTAGTAGAGCTCCTTGACGTCTTCGCCGTGGTTGCCTTCCGGCCCGGTCAGGCCGAAGAGGCGCTCCTTGAGGATCGGGTCGCGCCCGTTCCAGAGCGCCA
>JBLMXY010000206.1:0-22485 GCA_050257975.1 Acidobacteriota bacterium | reverse complement strand
TGTACGCAAACGCCGCCAGGGTCGGCATCTTGGCGATCAGCCGATACGTCTGCCGCGTGCGCGACTCCGGATCGTGTATGTCCCTCGCATCCGGATAGAAGGTCGACATCGCCGCCACCGTGGCAATCAACATCCCCATCGGGTGCGAGTCGTAGTTGAACGTGTCCATCAGCTTCTTCAAGCTCTCGTGGATCATCGTGTGATACGTGATGTTGTGCACCCACTCCTCGTACTGCTTCGCGTTGGGAAGCTCCCCGTACAAAAGCAGATACGACACCTCCAGGTACGTGCACTTCTCGGCAAGCTGCTCGATCGGATACCCCCGATAACGCAGAATCCCCTTGTCCCCGTCGATGTAGGTGATCCGGCTGGTGCACGATGCCGTGTTCATGAAGGCCGGGTCGTAGGACATCAGCCCGAAGTCCCCCGGACCCGTCTTGATCTGCCTCAGATCGATGGCCCGAATCGTGCCGTTTGTGATCGGCACCTCGTAGGAGCGACCCGTGCGGCGGTCCAGAATCGTCAGCGCCTCCCGCGAGCCCTCGGAAGCCGCGTTGCTGGTTTCGGCGATTTTCTCTTCGACGGTGGCCATCGGAAGCTCCCTCCGCGGCCATTATATTGACCGGCGCCGGGCCGCCCTGATGCAAATCACCCAGATTAAGATTCGAGACATGGCCCGAAGAAGCGGAGCCTCCAGGACCGCTACGCGCGCCGGAACCGATGCTTCGGGTGCGGTCCTGGGATCGAAAAAGGCCTGCAAATCAAGGGATTCGTCGTGGCCCACCCCGATGGACATGCCGCTCAACCTGACGGCCCGGGTCGTCGAGTCTTTCGAGGACCGCCTGGTCGTCGAGGCGACCCTCGAGGCTGGAGGCCAGATGACCGCGACCTGCCGGGGAACCTTCGTGGCCGTCCGGAACGGACATCCGGCGTTTCACCCCTGGTAGCGCGCGATGATCGACCTTCCGCCTCTCTTCGGGCAGATCGACATCTATCTGTTCGATCAGCTCCTCCGGGGACGAATCGGGCCGGGGATGACCGTGCTCGACGCCGGCTGCGGCCATGGACGGAATCTCGTTTTCTTCCTTCGCGAGGGCTACGCGGTCTATGCCGTCGATCCCGATCCGGGCGCGATCCGCGAGGTCCAGGCGATGGCCGAGAGCCTCGCCCCGCGGCTTGCCCGCTCGAACTTCCGCGCGGAGGCGGTGGAGTCGAGCAGTTTTCCCGACGGCATCGCCGACGTCGTCGTGAGCAGCGCCGTCCTGCATTTCGCCCGGGACGAGTCCCATTTCCAGGCGATGCTGCGCGGCAGCTGGCGCCTGGTCAAGCCCGGCGGCCTCTTTTTCTGCCGCCTCGCGTCGTCCATCGGCATGGAAGGCCGATTTCTTCCGCGGGGCGGGAGGCGATTCGCCCTCCCGGACGGCACCGAGCGATTCCTCGTCGACGAGCCGTATCTTCTCGCGCGGACCTCCGAGCTCGGCGCGGACTTGCTCGACCCGCTCAAGACCACGGTCGTTCAAGACCGCCGGTGCATGACGACCTGGGTGCTCCGCAAAGCGGACTCCCGCGGATTTCTCGTATAGTCGGGACCGCGATGAGCGAACCTGCCCTGGATTCCACCGCGACCGCGCAGCTGACCGTGGGGCCTGCCGATCTCGCCAACATCCTGAACCTCGCGCCGGGGGACTCCTTTCCGCCGGTCTTCGCGACTTCCCGAATGGTGGGCCTCATGGAAGTCGCGGCCGCGCGCGTCCTCGCCCCGCATCTGCGCGAGGGCGAGGTCTCCGTCGGAGTCTCGGTCGACGTCGTGCACACGGCGGCGACTCCGCCGGGCTCGACCGTCACCGCCACGGCCAGGTTCGTCGGGCGGGAAGGGAAGCTCTTCCTCTTCGAGGTCTCGGCGGCCGACGACGCGGGCGAAATCGGGCGAGGAACGCACAAGCGCGCCATCGTCAACGCCGAAAGACTCGTCGCCGGCGCCGCCCGTCGCGGCGGGTTGGCCTGACTGAGTCAGGCCGGCCCGCCCTCATCTTCGGCGGTTTGGTGACTGGCATGCTCGGCGAGGGTCGCCACCGATTCGCGAAGCGCCTGGAAGCGACGACAACCGGCGGTTGTAACCGCAGGGTGTTCCGTACGCCTTAGGAGCCCGAATCTTGCGGCCGTGGCCTGACCTGCTTCCGCGCTGCCTTCTCCGGCCGGCCGCGGAACTCGTGAGCCGAATGGGTGGCGGAGACAAGAGCACCCGGATTACGGGTTGCACACCCGAGCAGTGGCAGGTGCTTGCGCTCGCTTTTCCTGCGCTGGGGCACGATCCCGCGCCGCGTGCGGTCCTCGCTCGGCGACGGCGTGAGTTTCTGATCGGCCGTGCTCTCGTCAATCTTCGGCACGATGCGTTTTGGACCGGTTCACCCGGCGGAAGGCCAACCCTCTTCGTGACCGCGCACATCGGCGACGCTCGCGCTTTGCGATACCTGCTTCGTCGGCATGTCCCTGTGGCCAGCGTCCGCGCGCCATGGAAAAGCCGGACGCGAGGCGCTCGCGAGGACTCCGCTTTCGATCGTCGCTGGCCCTGCGAGTTTCCACACGTTTTTCCGGCGTCCGCACCGCATACTCTGCGAACTGCGCTTTCATACGGGAGCTTGATTGTCACGGCGGACATCCCGAACCGCCAGGCCGTCGAGGCGCCGCTCTTGGGCGGGAGGGTCCAGCTGGATCCCCGGCCGTTTCGCCTCGCCCGCTTGGCGAGCGTTCCCTGCCGGCCCGCATTCCTTACCGCACCCGACGGTCGACTGACCGTGACGCTGGACGATGCGCTGCCTCCGTCGCAAGAGAGAGCTCTCGAGGAGTTTGGCAGAACCTTCGCCCGGGTGGCCGCCGCCGCTCCATTTGAGATCGACGCGCCAACCCGCTGGGCACAACTCTGAGGAAGTCGAGCCGGCGTCACCGAGGCGCGGCCGGTTCGACCTCGGCCGCCCGACCACCCGTCGGCTTCGCTTGCTCGGTGGCCTGACTAACTAAGACTCGGCCGTCGGTCGCGCGCTTCGCTCACGAGTCGGGCTTCCACCGCAGGACCAGATTGCGGGCGGCGGCGACCTCGTCGACGCGCTTGACGGGCGTCGTCCAGGGCGCGCCCCGCACGAGGTCGGGATCCTCCCGGCACTCCCGCGCGATCTCGCGCATCGCGTGGATGAAGGCGTCCAGACTGATCTTGCCCTCGGTCTCGGTGGGCTCGATCATGAGCGCCCCGTGGACGATGAGCGGGAAAGACACCGTCGGCGGATGAAAGCCGTAGTCCATCAGGCGCTTGGCGATGTCCATGTTGGAGAGGCCCCGCTCCGTCTGGTTCTTGTCGGAGAACACCACCTCGTGAAGAGAGGGCGCGTCGTACTTCAGGTGGTAGAGGTCGGAGAGCCCCGCGCGGATGTAGTTGGCGTTCAAGACCGCGCCGCGGGCCACCTCGCCGATGCGGTCGCCGTACGCGGCGATGTAGGAGAGCGCGCGCACGAACATGCCGTAGTTGCCCAAGAACGTGCGCAGGCGCCCGATCGAATCCGGGCGGTCGTAGTCCAGGAAGAAGGTCCCGTCGGCCCGCCGCTCGACGGTCGGGCGCGGCAGAAACGGCGCCAGCCGCTCCGACACGGCCACGGGCCCGGAGCCCGGCCCTCCGCCGCCGTGCGGCGTCGAGAAGGTCTTGTGCAGGTTCATGTGCATCACGTCGATGCCCATGAGCCCGGGCTTCGCGACACCGACGAAAGAGTTGAAGTTCGCGCCGTCGCAGTAGAGGAGGCCGCCCTTCGCGTGCACGATGCGGGCGATCTCGAGGATCTCGTTCTCGAAGATCCCCACCGTGTTGGGCACCGTGAGCATGAGCGCCGCCACGTCCTCGGTCATGGCCTGCTCGAGAACGTGCAGGTCGAGCGTGCCGCGCGCGTTGGACTTCAGCTCCTTGACCTTGTAACCGGCAAAGTGCGCCGAGGCCGGATTCGTCCCGTGCGCCGAGTCCGGGATCAGGACGGTCGTGCGCGGGCTGCCGGCCTTCGCCAGGGCCGCGCGGACGATGAGGATCCCCGCGAGCTCCCCCTGCGCGCCCGCCGAGGGCTGCAGCGTCACGCGGGACAGGCCCGTCAGCTCGATCAAGACCCGCTCGAGCTGCCACATGAGCTCGAGCGCTCCCTGCGACACGGACTCGGGCGCGAAGGGGTGGCCGGCCGCGAATCCCGGCAGCCGCGCCATCTCCTCGTTGGTGCGCGGATTGTGCTTCATGGTGCAGGAGCCCAACGGGTACATGTTCTGGTCGATCGAGAAGTTCAAGCGAGACAGGCGCGTGAAATGGCGCGCGACCTCGACCTCGCTGATCTCGGTCTCTCCGGCGATCTCCCCGCGCCGGAGCTCCGGCGGGATCGCCAGGACCGCGGGCACGTCGAGCGGAGGCAGCGAGTAGCCGACCTTGCCTTTGCCGGAGCGCTCGAAAACGAGCGGCTCCTGGCGCGGCTCGGGGTGCTTCGGGTCGGCGGCCGGCGACGCTTTGGCCTTGTCTTCGACTTCGACCGGCATCAGCTTCTCCCTCCCAGGGCGGCGACGAGACGATCCATCTCGTCCTTCTGGTTCATCTCGGTTACCGCCACGAGAAACGCGTTGGGCCGAGACCGGTCCCAGCGCGAAAGCGGCACGCCGGCCAGGATGCCGCGGGCGGCCAGGCGCGCCAGCAGCGGCGCCGCCGGCTCGGGCGCTTCGACGAGAAACTCGTTGAACGTCTGCCGCGAGTACGCAATCCCGTAGCCGGGCAGCCTGGCGATCGCGGCCTTCAGGTATTCGGCCTTGGCGTGGCTCTGGAGGGCCACCTCGCGCAGGCCGTGCTTGCCCAGAAGGGACATGTGGATGTTGGCGGCGAGCGCCATGAGCCCCTGGTTGGTGCAGATGTTGGAGGTCGCCTTCTCCCGCCGGATGTGCTGCTCGCGCGTCGAGAGCGTGAGGCAGAAGGCGCGGTTGCCCTGGGCGTCATGCGTCTCGCCCACGAGCCGGCCCGGGATCTGCCGTTGATGCGCCGTGAGGCAGGCGAGGAACCCGCAGAGCGGGCCGCCCGTGTGCATCGGCACGCCGAGCGACTGGGCCTCGCCGCAGGCGATGTCGGCGCCGCCCTGGGCGGGCGGCTTCAAGAGCGCGAGCGAGACGGCCTCGGCCACGACGGCGATCGCCATCGCGCCCCGGGCGTGCGCCGCCTCCGAGCCGACGCTCCAGTCCTCCACGACGCCGAAGAAGTTCGGCGACTGGAGGGCGACCGCAAACGTCTTCTCGTCCACGGCCGAAGCCAGGGCCGCTCCGTCCGTCGCGCCGTCGGGGCCGACGGGAACCTCCACGACCTCGAGGTCGAGGTTGCCGAAGTACGTCCGAACGGTCTCGCGGTACTCGGGGTGGATTCCGGCCGAGAGCACGGCCCGCTTGCGGCCGCGCACGAGGCGGTCGGCCATCAGCAGCGCCTCGACCAGCGCCGAGGCGCCTTCGTAGAGCGAGGCGTTGGCGACGTCGAGCCCCGTCAAGAGGCAGATGTGCGTCTGGAACTCGAAAATGGACTGCAGCGTGCCCTGCGAGACCTCGGGCTGGTACGGCGTGTAGGAAGTCAGCCACTCGGCGCGGTAGAGCATCTGATCCGCGATCGACGAGACGTAGTGGTGGTAGAGGCCGGCGCCGAGGAAGAAGTCCGTCTCGAAGGCGTTCACCGTCTTGCGCGAGATGCCGGAGAGCCACCGTCGGATCTCGATCTCGGAAAGGGGCGGCGGTAGATTCGGGGCCCGCTTGACCGAGTCCGGGATGGACGAGAACAGGGCGTCCACCGAAGGCACTCCGATCGCGGCGAGCATCTGGGCGCGGTCGGCGTCCGAGGTCGGGAGGAATTTCACGCGTGCTTCTCCTCTTCCTTCAGGTAGGCGGCGTACTGCTCGGCGGAGAGGAGGTTCCCCGCCTCGGCGTCCGAGGAGAGCTTGACCCGGATGAGCCAGCCGTCGCCGAACGGATCGTCGTTGACGATGCCGGGCTCCGCGACGGCCTGCTTGTTCACCGCGACGACTTCGCCCGAAACCGGCACGAAGAGCTCGGAAACCGCCTTCACCGACTCGACGGTCCCGAACTCGTCCTCGGCGTTGTAGACGTGGCCGACTTCCGGCAGCTCCAGGTAGACGATCTCACCCAGCTCCTTCTGGGCGTGATCGGTGATGCCGATCGTGCCGGTGTCGCCCTCGATCCGGACCCATTCGTGGCTGCGGGTGTAGCGCAAGTCGTCGGGGTTCACGCCGGCACCTCCTTCGGTCGCTTGTAGAACGGCGTCGGCACGACGCGCGCCGCCGCCCCGCGTCCTCGGATGTCGATTTCGAACTCGGTCCCGACGGGCGACGCCGCCGTGGGAAGAAGCGCCAGGCCGATCGGCCTGCCGAGAGTGGGCGAGTGGGTTCCCGACGTAACGATGCCGGGCCCGTGCGCGGTCTTCGCCGGATAGCCGTGCCGCGCGATCCCCCGGTCGATCATCTCGAACCCGACGAGCTTGCGCGGCACACCCTCCTCCTTCTGCCGGGCGAGCGCGTCGCGGCCGAGAAAATCGCCCTTCTTCATCTTCACGACCCAGCCGAGGTCGGCCTCCCAGGGCGTCACGGTCTCGTCGATGTCGTTCCCGTAGAGGCACATCTTGGCCTCGAGCCGCAGCGTGTCGCGCGCACCGAGGCCGCAGGGAAGAATGCCGAACCCCTGGCCCTCCCGGAGCAATCCCCGCATCACCTTTTCGGCCGAGGCGGACGCGAGGTAGATCTCGAATCCGTCCTCGCCGGTGTAGCCGGTGCGCGACACGAGAGCGGGCTCGCCGAGGACGCGCGTCGACTTGAACGCGTAGTACGGCAGGTCGGTCACGCGCTCGGCCACGAGCCGGTCCACGAGCGCGCCCGCGCGAGGTCCCTGGACCGCCAGAAGCGCGATGTCGTCGGTCTTGTTCGCGACACCCACGTCCCCCTCGGCGCGGGACGAAGCCCAGGCGAAGTCCTTCGGGGTGTTGCCCGCATTGACGACGAGCATGTAGTCATTGGCGCCGCGGCGGTAGACGAGCAGATCGTCGACGAACGTGCCCTTTTCGGTCAGGAACGCCGAGTAGTGGGCGTGCCCGTCGCCGAGCTTGCCGACGTCGTTGGGCGTCAGGCGCTGGAGGTAATCCATCGCGCCGCTTCCCTTGACCTCGAACTCGCCCATGTGCGAAACGTCGAAGACCCCGACGCGCTCGCGCACGGCCTTGTGCTCCTCGAGGATGCCGGAGTACTGGACGGGCATCTCCCAGCCGCCGAAGTCGATCAGCTTCGCCCCGAGCTCGCGATGCAGCTCATAGAGAGGCGTGCGCTTGGGCGCGGCGCTCGTCGAGGACGGGGAGGCCATGCGACGCGGAAAAATAACACGACCCGCAGGAAGGGGAAAGCCGAAACGGGCGCCTCAGTCCCGCGGCGGTTTCGAGGAGTCCCGCCGCCGGCGCTGATGCAGATTCATCAGCGGGCAAGCCGCTGGGCCGGCCCCGATCCGGTCAAGTCGCCGGCGTCAGCAGGACCCGGGCGTCCACGATGGTGAGCCCTTTCTCGTGCACGATGACCGGATTGAGATCCATCTCCTCGATCTCCGGATGCTTCGCCACCAGCTCGGAGACCTGCACGAGGAGCCTGCCGAGCGCCTCCCGGTCGGCAGGCCTTCCTCCTCGGACCCCCGCGAGCAGCCTCGCCCCGCGCGTCTCCTCGATCATTTCCGCGGCGTCCATCTCGGAGAAGGGAACGATCCGGAACGAGACGTCGCGGAAGACTTCGACCAGGGTGCCCCCCATCCCGAACATCACCGCATGGCCGAACTGAAGGTCGCGGGTGACCCCGACGATGGCCTCCTGACCCGGCGCCGCCATGGCGCTGACCAGGACTCCGCCCTGGCGCGCGCCGAGGCGCTGCACGATGCCGGCCAGATCCCGAAACGCCTTGCGCACGCCCGTCTCGTCCCCGACGTTCAAGCGGACCCCCCCCACGTCGCTCTTGTGCGTCACGTCGGGCGAGTTCATCTTCACCGCGACGGGGTAGCCGATTCCCCGGGCGGCGGCGGCGGCTTCGTCCTCCGTCGCGGCCCGCCGCGAGGCGACGGCGCGGATGCCCTCGCGCTCGAGAAACCCGATCGAGTCGGCCGGAGAAAGGGACCCTCCGGCGGAGCCGGCGACGGCCGCCGCGGCGGAAGGCTCGGCCGCCCGGGGGAAGCGGTCGCGGGCGAAGCGGGCATGGCAGGAGAGCGCCTTGACGGCGCGCTCGGGCGTCGGGAAGACGGCGATCTCCTTCTCATGCAGGAGAAGCCGCTCGGCCCTTTCGACGTCGGCGCCGCCCAGGTAGGCGACCAGCGCGGGCCGACCCGGCTCCAGGACCTGCGACGCTCCGGGAATCGGATCCCCGAAGATCGTCATGACGACGTCGTATTCGGCCTGCGAGACGGCGAGGACCTTGCGGTAGCGCTCGGCGTCGGTGTCTCCCGTCAGGTCGAGCGGGTTGCCCACGATGCAATGAGGCGGCAGGATCTCGCGCAGCCGCGACGCCAGCGGCCCGGAGAGCGGGATCACCCGAAAGCCGTTTTCCTCCGCGACGTCCGTCGCGATGATCGCCGATCCGCCCGAGCTCGTGACGATGAGCATCCGGGGCCCCGCGGGAGCGGGAACGTAGGCGAGCGCCTTGGAAAAGTCGTACAGCTCCTCGAGCGACCCGGCGCGGTGAATCCGGAACTGCCGAAAGACGGCGTCGTAGATCTCGTCCTTTCCGGCGAGCGAGCGGGTATGCGACTCGGCCGCCTTGCGCCCCCGTTCGGTCCGCCCGGCCTTGAAGATCACGATGGGCTTTTCGCACTTTCCGGCGGCGGCGAGAAACTTCCGCGCGTTCTTCACCCCCTCGATGTACAGGGTGATCACCTTCGTGTTCGGGTCGGAGGCGAAGAACTCGATCAGGTCCGCCTCGTCCACGTCGGCCCGGTTTCCCATGCTCACGAACGCCGAGAATCCGAGCTTCTCTTCGGAGGCCCAGTCGGCCAGCGCCGCCCCCACGGTGCCGCTCTGCGACGCGATCGCCATGGCGCCCTTCTGCGTGATCAGGGGCCAGGACGCGCAGAGGCCGTGGTGCGGGTAGTTCACGCCCTGGCAGTTCGGTCCGACCAGGCGAATGCCGCAGCGCGAGGCGTTGCCCGCGACCTCTTCCTGGAGGCGGGCGCCCTCGGCCCCCGACTCGGCGAATCCCCCGGTGATGACGATGGCCGCCTTCACCTTGCGCTGGCCGAGCTCGAGGATGGCGCCGGGCACGGAGGGCGCCGGAATGATGACGACGGCGAGGTCGGTGCCGGACGGAATCTCGCCGACCGACTTGACGGAAGGGATTCCGAGGATCGTTTCCCCCTTGGGGTTGACGGGAATGACCTCTCCCGGGAAGCCCGCGTCCAGGATGTTCTTGAAGATCTGGAATCCCATCTTCCCCGGCTTGGCGGAGGCGCCGATGACGGCGAGGCGGGCGGGGCGAAAGAGCGCCTGGAGGGAATCGCTCATGCTGCTCCTCGAATAAGGGCTTCCGGAGTCTATCTCCGCGGGGAACGGCGCGAGAGCTAGACTCCTCGCGCGTGATCCGGCAAGAGGGTCGGGGCGAGGGCGGGCGCTTGCGGGGCGCCCCGTCGAGACCGGAGATCCTCCGGGACTTCGAGAAGCTGATCGAGGAGGGGAAGCTCTCGGGCGCGGCGCACGATCCGGCGATCGTCGACGGCGCCGAGTTCGACCGGAAGGTCCTCAAGAAAAAGGGAAAGGGAACCCGGTTCCTCGTCCGGAAGGTTCCTTCCCGAGGCAAGCTGCTTCGCCTCTGGGCGCGCATCTTCGAGAACTCCATCTCGCCGCGCGCGCTGCTGGAAGCGCTCTCGCCAAAGACCCTCGAGCTCGAGCACCGGGAAATGCTCCTCCTGTTCGGGAGGAGCTGGATCATGTACGACGCGGAGATCTTTCGCGGGGACGAGAGCGCCGGCGAGCTCACCCTGAGCTTCTCGCGCCGCGCCGACCCGAAGCTCGGGCTGCTCGCGCTCCTCAGGGGCGCGAGACGCAGGGTCGTCCGCATCGAGCACATCCGCCTCGCGTCGCAGAAATCGGGCTATGCCTCGGCCCTCTTCCGGCACTACGAGCACCTCTTCCGCGAGCTGGGCTTCGATCAGTTCCGTTTGAGCGCGTCGCTTTCGGTCGGCAAGTACTACTGGGCCAAGGAGGGATTCGATTTCTCCGACGAGTCCGAGATCGGCAAGAGGAGGGGAGAGCTGCGCGCCCTCGTCAAGGAGAAAGGCTTGCCGGTCTCCGAAGCGGAGATCGACGGTCTGAGGCACGCCTACGATTTCGCCGACTTCCGGCGAGACGTGAAGATCCCGGCCTACCGGGACGCCGAGGGCTACTACTCGCTGAAGCGCGACGACCGCTTCCGCGAAGAGGTCCTGCTTCCGCTCGGAAAGGCGTTCCTCCTCTCGGGGGCGCCCTGGGAAGGACACAAGCCCATTCCCGCCTCGCAGGAAACGGGGGCGACTTCGGCCCTGTCGTCGGCGTGAGGCCGGATCGGCGAGCTTGCGGAGACGGGGCCTCACGTCGCCAGGTGGACGCGCTTGGTGTAGGTCATCTCCTCGATCTTGTCGGTCGAGCCGTTCAGGCCGCTGTCGCGGATCCCGCCGATGGGAAGAGCCCAGTCTCCGTAGAGCGGCCCCTCGTTGATGACGACGCGCCCTGCGGCGAGCCGCCGCGCGATCAGGGTTGCCCGCTCCGGGTCCCCGAAGATGCTCGCGCCCAGGCCGTACGCGGAATCGTTGGCCAGGGCCACCGCCTCTTCGAGCGTGTCGAAGACGACGAGGGACCGCACGGGAGCGAAGGACTCCTCGGTCCAGAGAAACGGCTTTTCTTCCTCGCGCGCGCCCAGGATCTGCGTCTTCTCGAACTCGACGAGCGTCGGATGAAAGAAGGCGCCGTCGGCCCGGCCCCCGATGAGAAGGCGGCCGCCGCGCTCGAGCGCCTCTTCGACCTGATGAGTGGCGACGTCGAGGCTCTCGTGCTTTCCGATGGGACCGATGTCCGTCTCCTCCCGGCCGGGGTCGCCGACTTTCAGCCCTCGGATCCCCTCGATCAGCCGCTCGCGGAACTCCGACGCCGCGGGCCGCTGGACGAGATACCTCTTGGCGGCGATGCAGAGCTGGCCGCCGTGCGCGTAGCCTCCCAGAAGCCCGGCGGCGGCCGCCTGCTTCAGGTCCGCGCTCTCGAGCACGACGAACGGGTCGTTGCCGGCGAGCTCCGGGACGTACTTCTTCATCCGTCCTTCGACGCGGAGCATGCCTGCGCCCCGCGTCGTCTTCGTTTTCTGGAGGGAGGAGCCCATCTTGATCAGGTTGTCCTTGCCGACGGGGCTGGAGGCGTATTGGACGAGGACGTCGACCTCGGGGTTCTCGATGAACTCCCAGGCGGCTTCCTCCCCGGGGCACGTGGAGAACTGGGCCGCCTCGGCCGGGCATCCCGCCTCGAGGACGAGCTGGACGACCCGCTGGCAGATGAGGGGGGCGAGCCGCGAGGGTTTCTCGACCACGGCGTTGCCGGCCCCGAGCGCGGCCAGCATCGTGTAGAGCGGCACGACCAGGGGCGTGTTCCGCGGGGGCAGCACGCCGACGACGCCGTACGGCTCGCGGTAGAGGATGTTTCGGCCCGATGCCGCGGGAAGTTCGCGAGGCTTCAAGAGCTCGAGCCGCCGCTCCAGGCTCGCCGCGGTTGCGAGGGCCCGCGCGAGCTCCCACCGCGCAAACTTGCGGGGCTGGCCTCCCTCCCGGACCATCAGCTCCTCGAACTCCGCGCGCCGCGCCTCGAGCCTTCGCGCCACGCCGCGGCCGAGCTCGGCGCGCTGCTCGAGGCTCGTCCTGCGGACGGCTTCCCTGGCCTGGAACGCCCGGCGGATCTTGGCGCGCAGGTCCCGGCGGGTATCCTGCGCCACCTCGCCGATGACCTCGCCCGAGTACTTGTCACGGACCTCGGCCCTTCTCGGATTCGACATGTTCGTCCTGCGTTCGTGCCCGATTATGGCGCGGCCGCCCTTCGGCCTCGTCCCGGCATCCGAAGCCATTCGGGGAGAACGCCCGGATCGAGATCTTAGAATGCGGCTCTGGCAAGCGAGAGAAAGGGATGGCCATGACGAATGAGTGCCTGAGAACGAGTGTCGAGGAGCGCGTTGCCTGGCTCGAGTTTCAACGCCCGCCGCTCAATGCCTTCGACTGGAAGATGCTCCGCGAGATCCCGGCGGCGCTGGAGGCTTTCCTCCGCGACCCCGGCGTTCGCGTCGTGGTCTTCGGGAGCGCTCTCGAGAAGTACTTCTCGACCGGAGCGGACCTGCGCGTTCTGCAGGCGATGGGGCGGGAGGACATGCGCAAGTGGGTCGAGGCCTGTCACGCGATCGTCCGCCAGATGCGCGGGGCGGGGAAACCGCTGCTCGGCGCCATTCATGGGACCGCCGTCGGCGCCGGGCTGGAAATCGTGCTGCACTGCGACGTCCGTTTCGCCGCGGCGAGCGCGCGGCTCGGACAGCCGGAGATCAACATCGGTTTCATTCCGCCCGTGGGCACCACGCAATCCCTCGCGAGGCTCCTCGGGAGGGCGCGCGCCCTTCGGTTCCTCTACGATGGGACGCTCGTCTCGGCCGAGGAAGCGCGGGGGATGGGACTGGTGGATCTCGTCGTGCCCGCAGAACGACTCCGCGAGGAGGTGCAGTCCTATGCGGCCGGCCTCGCCCGCAAGCCGGCGCAAGCCCTCGCGGCCGTCCGCCGCTGCATCACGAGGGGACTCGAGCTGCCTTATGAGGACGCCCTCGCCCTCGAGCTCGAAGCCGCGGTCCACCTGGCCGGCACGCCCGACTTCGCCGAGGGGCTCACGGCGTTTCTGGAGAAACGCGCTCCGAAATGGGAATAGAGAGCGCGCCGGCGAAGCCCATCTGACTCTCTTTCGAACCATCGTCTTCCCGTGAGGCCAGCGGCTTCGCGCGGGCCTCGCATCGAGCCGAAGCCGAGGGGTGTGGTCGTCTGCTCGCGCCTCAGCGGCCGGCCGGAAGCTTGCTCCCGAACTCCCGGCGCATGAGTTCGAAGACCCGAAGCATCTCCGTGACGGCGCGCGGAACGTAGTCCGATTTGAGGTAGACCCAGCCGGTCTCGCGATAAAGCTTCCGCTCGCGGATCCGGGCGTAGGCCAGGCGCTTGTGCCGCAAGTCGGGAGCCACGGCCGCGTGGGAAAGAACCGTGATTCCGATCCCGCTCGCGACCATCGCCTTGATGATCTCCGCGTTCTCCGTCTCCATGGCGATGTCCGCGGAGACGTTCTCCTCGCGCAGGAAGTTCTCGATCGTCTCGCGGGTTCTCGAGCCGCTTTCGTAGAGGATCAGGGGGAATTTCGCGATCTCCCGCGCCTCCACGTAACGCTTGCGTGCGAAAGGGTGCCGCGGCGCGGTCACCACGACCAGCTCCTCCTTCAGGACCGGGACGACCTCCAGGTCTTTCGCAATCACCGGGAGGGTGAGGAGCGCCAGGTCGATCTCGTGGCCGCGCAACTTCCCGAGAATCACGTCCGAGCTCCCGGAAGTGACGCGCAGGTCCACGTCCGGGTGGAGTCTCCGATATCTCTTCAGGAGGCGCGGCAAGACATACATGCACACGCTCATGCCGCCCGCCAGACGCAGGCGCCCGCGACGCAGCTCGTGGACGTCGGAGAGCTGTTCCACGACTCGCTGCATTTCCCGGAACAGGTTGTAGGCCGTTCGGACGAGGATCTCGCCCGGGTGAGTCAGCGAGACGCGGCGGCGGTCCCGGTTGAACAGCGGGCCTCCGAGCTCCCGCTCGAGCAAGCCGATCTGCCGGCTGATGGCGGACTGGGAGACGTGCAGCCGCTCCCCCGCGCGGGTGAAACTGCCCTCCTCGGCGACGGCCAGGAACATCTCGAGCTGTCGGATGTCCATCGAGCCTCCTCCGATGCTCAATCCATATCAAAAATGCATGGAATCGATCACTGAATTCTACTTCACTCATGGTTGGCGTCCCCTCATGCTCGCGGAAACGGGAGGCGGCCGCCTTGAACGACCGGGCGAGATCCGAGAAGAGAGCCGGGCTCTACGATCCGGCCTTCGAGCACGACGCGTGCGGCATCGGCTTCGTGGCCGACCGGGCGGGGCGCGCGAGCGCGGAAGTCCTGCCGCTCGCACTGCAGGCGCTCTCGCGTATGGCGCACCGCGGAGCGGTGGACGCGGATGGCCGGACCGGGGACGGCGCCGGGGTCACGACACAGATTCCCCACGCGCTTCTCACCGACGAGCTCGCCCGGCGAAGCACCCCCCTGCCCGAGGCGGGCCGCCATGCCGTCGGGCTTCTCTTCCTTCCGGCGCGGGAGGACGAGCGGCGCGTCTGCTGCGATTCCGTCGACGACACACTCCGCGCGTTCGGGCTGCCTCTGCGGGGCTGGCGAAGGGTCCCGACTCGCGAGGAGGTGCTGGGCCCCAGGGCGCGAGCCTCGTGCCCGGCGATCCGGCATCTGATAGTCGGTCGGCCGGAGGGCCTTTCCGACGAGGGGTACGAGGGACTTCTCTTTCTCGCCCGCAAAGAGATGGAGCGTCGCCTGCGGCGGTTCTCGCCGGAGCGGTTCTGCGTGGTCTCTCTGAGCCACCGCACGCTCGTCTACAAGGCGCTCGTGCGCGGGGTGGACCTGGCCGATTTCTATCCGGACCTCAGGCACCCGCTCTTCGCGACGGCGTTCGCGCTCTTTCACCAGCGCTACAGCACCAACACGCTTCCTTCGTGGGCGCGGACGCAGCCCTTCCGGTTGCTCGCGCACAACGGGGAGATCAACACGATCTCGGGAAACCGCGCTCACATGCGCGCGCGCGAGGCGGCGATCGCGGCCGGCGGCTCGTCGGAGTGGAAGGCGCTGTTGCCCCTCCTCCAGGACGCGACGAGCGATTCGGCGAGCCTCGACAACGCCGCGGAGCTCTTGATGCGCACGGGACAGTCGCTCCTGCATGCGATCGCGATGCTGCTGCCCCCCGCCTGGGAGAACGACGCGGAGCTTGCGCCCGACGCGCGGGCCTTCTTCGAATACCAGGCCGGCCGCATGGAGCCCTGGGACGGCCCCGCCCTGGTCCTCTTCACCGACGGCGTGACCGTCGGCGCCGCCACGGATCGGAACGGCCTGCGTCCCGCGCGCTACGTCGAGACCCGCGACGGTCTCTTCGTGCTCGCCTCCGAGGCCGGAGTGGTCGACGTGGCCGAGGAGAACGTTCTGCGCCGCGGTCGGCTTTCGCCGGGTGATCTCCTGGCACTCGACCTTCGGGAGCGCGTCGTGCTCGAGCGGACGGCGATTCACGCGCGCCTTGCGGCGGGCAAGCCCTACCGGCAGTGGCTCGAGAAGAACGCCCGCCGGGTGTCCCCGACCGCCCACCGCGGTCAGGCCGCGGCCGGCGACGTGCGGCGGTCCGAAAACGTTCGGGTGTTGAAGTCCTTCGGTTACACGCGTGAGGAGATGGAGCTGGTTCTCGGGCCAATGTTCCGGGAGGGGCGCGAGCCGGTGGGATCGATGGGGGACGATACTCCGCTGGCCGCTTTCTCCGCGAAGCCCCGCCCTCTCTTCTCCTACTTCAAGCAGCGCTTCGCCCAGGTCACCAATCCACCGATCGATCCGCTGCGGGAGTCGGTCGTGATGTCGCTCGCGACGCCTCTGGGACCGGAAGGGGAACTCTGGACCGAGCAGCCCGGCCACGCGGCGCGCGTCTGGATCGAGAGCCCGGTTCTGTGCCCGGAGGAGATGGAATCGGTCGCCGGCGGCGCGCGGGGCGGGTCGGTCGGGAGAGTCGCGCTCCGGTTCCGCGTCGCCGAGGGCGCGGCCGGGTTCCGGCGCCGGCTGGACGAGGCGGTCTCCGAGTCCATTCGCGCCGTCGAGGACGGGGCCTCCTTCGTCCAGCTGTCCGACCGCGGCGTTGACGGGGAGCACGCGGCTCTGCCGACGCTCCTCGCGGTCGCCGCCGCGCATCGGGGCCTCGTCGAGCGCGGTCTGCGGCCCCGCGCAAGCCTTCTCGTCGAGACGGGCGACGCGCGCGACGACCATCAGATCGCCTGCCTCCTCGCCTTCGGTGCCGACGCCGTCTGCCCGTACCTGGCCCTCGAGCAGGTCCGCGCCGCCGGCTCCGAGTCGACCGCGGCGGAGCGGTCGGCGCTCTACCTCTCCGCCCTCGCGAAGGGAATCTTGAAGATTCTCTCGAAGATGGGGATCTCGACGGCGCGCTCTTATCAGGGCGCGGGGCTCTTCGAGGTGATCGGCCTCTCCAGCGAGGTGGCGCGCGCGTACTTTTCCGTCTCGCGGTCGCCGATTGAGGGCGTGGGCCTTCCGGAGATCGCCGAAGAGGTGCTCGGGCGCCATGCCCTCGCCTTCGGGCCGGCCGCGCGCGACGTGCTCGAGGAGGGGGGCTTCCACCGGTATCGGCGCGACGGCGAAGCGCACGCCTTCTCCCCGGAGCTCGTCCGGACCCTCCACACGGCGATCGGGAGCGGGCAGGCCGTCGACTTCGGGACCTACGCGAGCCTGGTTCGTCGGCGTGATCCGGTCGTCGTCAGAGACCTTCTCGAGTTCGCGCCGGCTCGCGCGGTTCCGCTCGAAGACGTGGAGCCGGTCGAAGCGATCTTTCGTCGCTTCGCGACGGCCGCCATGTCGATCGGGGCTCTGAGTCCCGAGGCGCACGAGACGCTCGCCATCGCAATGAACCGGATCGGCGGGCGCAGCAACAGTGGCGAAGGAGGGACGGATCCCGTCCACCACTGGGCGCTCCTGCACAGCGGGGATTCTGCCAACGACCGGATCAAGCAGGTGGCCTCCGCGCGCTTCGGCGTGACAGCCGATTACCTGATGTCGGCCGACGAGCTCCAGATCAAGATGGCGCAGGGCTCCAAGCCCGGCGAAGGCGGACAGCTGCCGGGCCACAAGGTCGCCCCCCACATTGCGCGCCTGCGGCATTCGCCGGAAGGGGTGACGCTGATTTCACCTCCTCCGCACCACGACATCTACTCGATCGAGGACCTCGCGCAGCTGATCTATGACTTGAAGAGCGTCAACCCGAGCGCGCGGATCGGCGTCAAGCTCGTCTCCTCAGCCGGGATCGGCACGATCGCCGCAGGTGTCGTCAAGGCCTTCGCCGACGCGATCCAGATCAGCGGTCACGACGGCGGCACGGGAGCTTCTCCTCTGGGATCGATCAAGAACGCCGGCGCTCCGTGGGAGATCGGGCTCGCGGAAGTGCAACAGGTGCTCGTGGCCGCGGATCTGCGCCGCCGCGTGCGCATTCAGGTGGACGGCGGCCTGAAGACCGGGCGGGACGTCGTGATCGCGGCCCTTCTGGGTGCGGAGGAGTTCGGCTTCGGCTCGGCGGCACTCGTGTCCGCGGGCTGCGTGATGGCGCGCCAATGCCACTCGAACACCTGTCCGGTCGGCATCGCCACGCAGCGCGAGGACCTGCGTCGCAGGTTCCGCGGCACGCCCGAGATGGTGATCCGGTTCTTCGCCGCGGTCGCGCAGGAAGTGCGGGAGATCCTGGCGCGAATCGGCTGCCGCAGTCTCGAGGAGGCGATCGGGCGAGTCGAGCTCCTCCAGTCGCGTGTGCCGCCGGGCAGATTCAAGATCTCGGCGGTCGATCTCTCCCGGATCGTGCCCGGGCCGAGCCTGCCGGGTGGGCCGCGGCGGTGCCTCCAGGCCAGCAACGACCCTCCCGCCACGGGTGCAGGTCTCGACGAGCGCGTCCTCTCGCGGCTGCGGTGGGAGTCGGGCGGGCCGGCTCCGGTCGCGCTCGACTTCGACATCACCAACGCGGACCGGGCCGTCGGCGCGCGGATCGCCGGCGAGCTCGCCGGGCGTCTTCGGGGTCGCCGCCTCCCTCCGGGGCTGGTCACGCTTCGCTACCACGGGAGCGCGGGGCAAAGCTTCGGCGCCTTCTGCGTCGACGGAATGCGGATGGCGCTCCACGGCGAGGCCAACGACCACGTCGGGAAGGGCATGTCGGGCGGTGAGATCGTCCTGGCGCCGCGTCGGTCCTTTCCCCGGCCGCCCGCCGAGCCCGTCATCGCCGGCAACGCGATCCTCTACGGAGCCACGGGCGGGCGGCTCTTCGCGGCCGGCAGAGTGGGCGAGAGGTTTGCCGTGCGCAACAGCGGCGCCCTCGCCGTCGTCGAGGGAGCGGGCGATCACGCCTGCGAGTACATGACGGCGGGATCGGTCGCGATTCTCGGGGAGATCGGGCGCAATTTCGGAGCTGGCATGTCCGGTGGCGTGGCCTACATCCTCGACCCGGACGCCCGCTTCCGGCGGCGGTGCAACGCCGAATTGGTCGCTTCGGCTCGGAGCCTGTCGCCCGCGGACGGCGAGCGCCTGAAGCGCATGATCCAGTGGCACCGCGACGCGACGGGCAGCACCCGCGCCGCCGGGGTTCTGGAGAACTGGGCCGCCTTTCTGCTTCTTTTCTGGAAGGTCGCTCCCGGGCAGTCCGTGCGCCCGGCGTCACCGTCCCTGGTGCGCTCCCGCCCGCGTCCGGCCGCCCAAGCGGGCCAGAGGCCCGCGGCGTCGGCGTCGTAAGGTGGCTCGTTCGGCGAGCTGGCGAACGGCTTGCCGCAGGCGCCTATGGCGGTCGAACCGCGACACGAAGTCGGACTCGCGCACGCCCCCTTTCGCGCGCACGACGGCGGCGAGCGATGCTCGGTCGGCCGCGTTCCATCGCTCGATTCCCGGCAGCGAGCAGATGAACGGGGCCCACCGCCGCCACGCCAGACGCTCCCCGGCCGGCAAGCGGTCGAGCGACCGCAACCCGAGGAGCCGCGCGGCCCGTGCGGCGAGCTCTCGCTCGGCCCTCTCCCGGTCCGACCCGTAACGCTCGGCGAGGAAGCGGGTCACGTGCAGTCCAACGTTGCCCAACGGCAGGATTCCGAGCACGTCGTCGCGTTTTTCCGCCGCGTGGAAGAACACCGGCTGCCGAGCGAGCTCTTTCAGGGTCCTCGCAGTGGAGCGGTGGCTCGGCCTCGTCCGCGTGAGCCGCAGCTCCCTCCGCATGAGGCGCAGCACGCCCGCATCGCGCGCCCGGAAGCCGAGCTTCTGGTAGAACCACCAGGCGCCCGACTTGACGGCCTCCGGGTTGTCCTCGCCGATCTGGTACGGCGCCAGGCTGAATGAATCGGAGCCAAACAAGTGCCGCGCGCACGCCATGAGCCGCCCGAACGCGTGCGCGCCCTCTCCGCCGCGGAACGTCTCCGAGATGTTGTAGGCGAGCTCCGATGAGCCAAAGAGGGTGGCGACCGTTCCGTAGCCGAGTGGCACGCCGTTCTTGAGGACGACGAAGCCATAGAGAGCCTCGAACATGAGGCGGCGGTCGGGCATGAGACCGATGAAAGCGAAGACGAGATTGAGGCCGCAATCGACGAGCCGCACGTCCACGTCGCTCGCGTACGAGAAGGCGTCGAGATCGCGGTCCATGCCCACCATCATCGAGCGCGCCAGGTGGATGAGCTCCCTGGCCTCGGCTCGGGTCGCGGCGCGAACGGAGAGCGGTGGACGCTTGAGCTCTTCGGTGAGCGAGGGTCGCTCGCGCTGCAAAGGTCCTGTCTGCCAGTGGACCGTGGCCTGGCGAAACTTCAGCCGGGTCCTGGCCGGCGTGTCCGGCCCCGGCGAGAGAATGAAGGGAGGGTCGAGCGCGTCGAAGAGCATCTCGTGCAGTCGCGCGTCCAGGCGCAACGCGCGGAAGCGACGCACCAGAAACGCGGCGTCCGTCTCGGAAGCCCCCTTCATGTGCTCGATCCATTCACGCACGGACAGCGACAGTTCGTCGAGCCCGGGGGTTTCGCTAAAGAGCGCGAACCTTTCGAGGTAGGACTCGAGGTCGTCGGGCTCCTTGATCTCCCTCCAATCGATGCTCAGCCGGTCGCCCCACCGCTCTGCGAGCCAGATAGCGGTTTCCGCAAAGAAGGGAATGTGGATCGGCGTTCCGGCGATGCCCGAATTGGCGAGCTTCTTGCGGTGCCGCCGCAGATCGGACCGCTTGTCGAAGCCCGCGAGCATCTTTTCGACCTGGCCGAGAACCGCTTTGTCGTCGGGATAGGCGCGCAGAAAACAGAGCGCCTCGTGAAGGCGGCGCACCTGGCGCGCCGTCCCCAGCCGCGCGACCTCCAGGCCTTCGAGGAGCTCGAGCTTGCGCCCCGCCGCGTCCCCTCCGAAGGTCGCCTTTCGAGCCTCAAGCGCAGCGAGCAGTATCGATTGAGGGCCGTCCATCCTCGAAGATTATCGCGGCAAGGCGTGTGCCTCCTCGGGGTCGAGAAACGTCATGAGCAAATGCGTGTTCACGATGAAGAGCCGGCCCTCGCGCCTGACCAAGCCCAACCGCTTGAACTTTTTGATCTGGGTCGTCACGGTCTCGCGCGTGGTTCCGATCAGCTCCGCCAGTTCCTTGTGGGTCAGACGCAAGGGAATCACCGTCCCCCTGGGCGTATCCACGCCGTGCTCCCTGGCGAGCCGCAGGAGAACCTTTCCCAGCCTGTGGTAGGACCATGTGTGGCCGAAGCCGGCGAAGACCTGCTCAACCATGACGAGCCGCTTCGAAAGCAGGCGGATGAAGTTCCGGGCAATCATGGGGAAGGCGGTCAGGATCTCCTCGAATCTCTTTCGCGGGATGACCGTGACGAGGACATCCGTGCTCGCAACGGCATGGAAGGCCCGTTTCTCCTCGGAGAAGAGGAGCTCGCCGAAGATCCGGTCCGGTTTGAGGATGTGCAGAATCGTCTCCGCGCCTTTGTCCGAGACGGAGACGAGTTTGACCAGGCCCTCCCTGACGATGAACATTGCATCGCCGGGATCTCCCTCCGAGAAGATCGTGGCGTCCCGCGGATAGCGCCGTTCGGTGCAGAGTCGTGCCACACGGCGAAGGTCTCGGTCGGACAGACCTTTGAAAAGCTCGAGGGCGGTGGTTTTGACCACAGCCCTCCAGTCTAGAACCGCCGGAAAGCGAGCTTCAATGGGCCGATGGACGAAGAACGCCGAGAACGCCCCTTTCGGGGCGTCTCGGCGACTCCGGTCTCATTCTTAGGGCGGTGGGAAGAGCGGCGTGTCCTGCGGCAACTCGCGATGCCGGCTCAAAAGGGTTCCGACCACGAGCACGAGCAGCGCCAGCACGGAAGAGGCGGCCCAGGAATGAGGCAACAAGATGCCCGAAAGGATGGCTCCCATCGATTTCACCTCCTTTTCTCTCCATCGCGAGCATGGCTCGTGCACCGCGGTCTGTCTGTACGACCTTTCACAATCGCTGTGACGGGTTCCCGCACGGCGACGACTGGGGACTCGTCTCGCGATCCCCCGGGCTGGCTAGGGGGGAAAGAGCGCCGCGGCGTTCTCGAAGAGGATCCTTCGCTTGACCCCGTCCGGGAGCGGAAGCGAGAGGAAATCTTCGACGTTCTGGCGCATCGAGTGGACTCCTCTCGACGGCCAGTCGGTTCCCCAGAGAATCCGGTCGGCCATCTCGGGAATCCGCGGGAGAACCTGGAGAAGCTTCTTCGGCGGGATACTCGAGAGATCGATCAGGACGTTCGGATGCCGCCGGAGGAGGAAGAACGCCGTCTCGTACCAGAGAGGGCGGCCGGCGTGACAGAGGACGAGGGTCGTCTCCGGGAAGTCGACGGCCACGTCGTCGCACGTCATCGGGTCCGCGTAGACGTTGCGAGCGCCGGGGAAGATGGACGTACCGGTGTGGATGTAAACGGGGCGCTTCGCCTCTCCCGCCAACCGGTAGACGTCGGCCAGGGAAGGGCAGTCGGCCCGGTAGGCGTTGGCGGCCATCTCCATGTGAGGCGGGTGCACTTTGATCGCGCCGAGGCGGTCGACTTCCAGGAGCCTTCTCATGTCGGAGGCGACGTCGCGGGAGAGCCGCGGATGGATCCCTCCGACCGGGACGAGGCGGTCGCGGTGGCCCTCCACGTAGCGGGCGATCCAGGGGTTGACGCGGTCGGTGATCCCGGTGACCTCGGGGGCCACCGAGTTGATCAGGGCCGCCCGCTCGATCCCCTGGGAATCCATCGCCTTCAGGAGCTCGTCCGCCGAGCCGGCGACCTTCCCCAGCAGGTCCAGGTCGTTTCGCCCGCCGATCATGACGCGGCGGGCCCTCTCGTTCATCTGGTCGTACGGCCCCACGTGGATGTGGGCGTCGAAGACGGGAAACGCCGGGAGCACGCGCGGGATAATAGATGAGAGGAGACCGCATGCGAGCCCTGCACCTCCCGCCGACGTACCAGGACTCCGCGGAGTCCGGCCGTCTGATTCTGCGCGATGGATCCGCCGCGCTGATTCGTCCGTCGGAGCCGGGAGACCTCGAGGCCCTGCGGGAGTTCTTCCATCGGCTCTCGCCGGAGTCGAGA
>JBLMXY010000205.1:0-32238 GCA_050257975.1 Acidobacteriota bacterium | reverse complement strand
CCCACGAAGGACGGAGTCCCGGCTCCCGCCCTGCCGGAGAAGAGAAGCGCGAGGCTGCCCGCGAGGATGATCGAACGCCCGAGGGTTTTCATCGATTGTCTCTCCTTTTTTCTTGCGATGCCTCGTGTGGACGTCCTCGTGCGGGCCGAGGCGAATCGCCCGCTGCGTCGGCGGGCTGCGAGCCCCGCGCGAGAAAGGCGATCAGGTTGGCGAGATCGTCCGCCTCGAAGCGCGGCCACGGCACTCCATACGCGCTCATCTTTTCGCCCATGGCCGGCGCGTGATTCCACATCTGCTGGACGATCGCCTCCTTGGGCTGGCCGGCGGCGGCCGCGCGCAGGCCGGGCCCGACGTTGCCCTCGCCGCGGGGGCCGTGGCAGGAGGCGCAGCCCTTCGTCTGGTAGACCGCTTCGCCGCGCGCCACGTCTCCCGGCCGCCCCTCGTAGCGAGAAAGAAAGAGATAAGCGAAGAGATCCGCCATCTCCTCCTCGTGGAAGGTCGGCGGCGCCATGCCCAGCGTCCCCATCGCCTCGGCCATCGCCGGCCAGTGGTTCCACATCCGGCCCGCCAGCTGCGTGACGCTGCCCCGAAGCTCCGCCTTGCCCAGGTCCGGGCCGATGGACGAGCCGCGGCCGAAGATGGCGTGGCACCGGGCGCAGCCCTTGCTCGCGAAGAGAGCCGCGCCGCGCTTCGGATCGCCCGCCGACCGGAACTCCCGCGTCGTCTCGCGCTGCCCCTGGCTGCGCAGATATCCGAAGAGATCCACGATCTCGCTGCCTTCGAACTTGGGCACGTCCATGCCCAGCCGCCGGATCGCGGGCACCATGACCGGACCGTGGTTCCACAGGTCCTGGGCGATTCGCAGCGGCGCCGTGCCGCGGGCGAGCCGGTCCAGCGCGGGGCCCGCGGTCCCCCCTTCCCGGCCGATCCGGTGGCACTGGATGCAGTGCTTCTGCGCGAAGAGCACCTTGCCGACCTTCGGGTCCCCCGGCTCGTCGAAGTAGTTGAGGAAGTAGAGAAAGGCGATCAGGTCGCCGAGCTCGTTCTCCTTGAAGTACGGCCGGGTGATTCGGTTCTCCTCCATCTTGCGCGCCATCGTCGGCGAGTGGTTCCACATCCCCGCCGCGAGCTCGAAGAAGGAGCCCTTGACCGCCGTGCGGCCGAGGTCGGGCCCGATGCGGCCGCCGGTTCCGCGCACCGCGTGGCACTGGACGCACCCCTTTTCCACGAAGAGCGACTGGCCCCGGATCGGATTGCCGAACTCCGCGCGGGACGGCCGCGCCGCCGCGAGCAGGGCGGCGAGCGCGAGGGCGCCGGCCGCGGCCGAGGAGCGGCGTCCCCTACTCATTTCCCGCCCCCGCGGCCGCCGGCAGGTAGCTCTGGACCCGGGTGCTGACCTCCTCCAGAGACTTCTCTCGCCCCTCGTGGATCTCCCAGATCGAGACGATCGGGAAGAGCTTGGTGAAGACGGCGTAGAGCAAGATGAAGGTCGCGACGAACGCCGCCATCAGCGACCATTCCACCCAGGTCGGCGTGTAGGTCGCCGCCTTCATGGGAAGTCTCGGATTCGAGAGGCTCGGAACCACGATCAGGAAGCGTTCGAGCCACATGCCGATCTCGACCGAGACCGCGGCCGTCACGGTTCCCCAGACCGTGCCGCGCGTGCGGTTGTTCGCGAGCATCGCGAAGGGCACGACGAAGCACGTCACGACCATCGTCCAGAAGAGCGGCGAGAAAGGTCCCTCCGTCTTGGAGAGGAAGATCACCATGTGGGACGGCTCGCCCCCGTAGTAGGTCGTGAGGAACTCCGCGAACGTGAAGTAGAACCAGAGCAGGGTCATGACGAGCAGCAGAAGCCCCAGGTTGTTGAAATGCACGGGCTTGAGGTAGTTCTCCAGGTGGTAGGCGCGCCGGATGATGGCCATCGCGATCAGGATCGCCGCGATCCCCGAGAAGATGGCGCCGACGACGAAATAAGGCCCGAAGATCGTCGAGTGCCACATCGGCTGGACCGTCATGGCGAAAACCCAGGAGACGACGGTGTGAACGCTGACGGCAATCGGGATCACGATGACCGCCATCGCCGCGATCGCCCGGTCGAGCAGACGCCGCTGCCGGGGCGTCCCGGTCCAGCCCAGGGCCAGCGTGCGGTAGAGCCATTTCCGGCCCGGAAAGTTGTCCCGAAGGATGGCGATGTCGGGGATGAGCGGCAGATACAGGTAGATCGTGCTCGCCGTCAGGTAGGTTGCGATCGACGAGACGTCCCACAGCAGCGGCGAGGTGAAGTTGCCGTGGCGCAGGACGTTGAAGACCCGGTCGGGCCGGCCCAGGTCGAGGATCACGCACCCCATTCCGAAGAAGAGAACCAGAACCGTGATCACCTCGGCCGAGCGCGTGATCGAGCGGCGCCACTCGGCGTGCGCCAGCCGCAGGATCGCCGAGATCAGCGTCCCGGCGTGGCTGATGCCGATGAAGAAGACGAAGTTGGTGATGTAGAGGCCCCAGTAGACGGGAACGTTCAGGCCCGTGACCGAGAGGCCGCGGCGCAGCTGGGAGAGGTAGGCGAAGACGCCCCAGGCCGCGATCGCGATCAGGATGGCCGCGCTGATCCAGAAGGGACGGCCCGTCCGCTCGATGGGGCGCAGCAGCCGTGCGTCCTCGCCGAGCTCAAACTTCTCCACCCCATTCTCCTTTCGACAGGTAGACGACCTTGGGCCGGGTCCCCAGCTCCTCGAGCAGACGGAAGGCGCGCGGGCCCTGAGACAGCCGGGCCACGGCGCTGCGAGGATCGTCGAGATCTCCGAAGACCATCGCCTCCGCGGGGCACGTCTCGACGCAGGCCGGAACGTAGTCGCCTTCCCGCAGCGGACGGCCTTCCGCCCGGGCCCGGTCGCGCGCGCGCTGCAGGCGGTGGTGGCAGAACGTGCACTTTTCCACGACGCCCTTGGGCCGCACCGACACGTCCGGGCTCAAGCTGTCCTCCATGGGGCGCGGCCACTGCGGGCGATCCCAGTTGAAGTGGCGGACCGTGTAGGGACAGGCGGTGGTGCAGTAGCGGCATCCGATGCAGCGGGGGTAGACCTGGGCGACGAGGCCCTCCCGGTCGATCTGCGTCGCCTTCACGGGGCAGACGCGGGTGCACGGGGGGCGCTCGCAGTGCATGCACGGCAGCGGCACCAGCCTCAGCTCCGGCCGCGTCCCGCGCTCGCCTGCCTGGAAGGGAACCAGCCGCAGCCAGGCGATCGCCCGGCCCTTCGCGGCGCGCTCCGGCCCGGCGGGCGCGACGTTGTTCTCGGCCTGGCATGCCACGACACAGGCCTGGCAGGCCGTGCAGCGGTCCAGATCGATCACCATCGCCCAGCGCGCCATGCCTACGCCTTCCTGCCCGCCAGGCGGCCCCTCTCGCCTCCGTCCTCTTTCGTCACCCGCACCTTCGTCGCAGCCGGATCGAGCAGTCCGGAGAAGAGCTCCCTCTCGCCCGAGACCAGCCGCAGAGGGTTCGCGCCGATGCCGGCGGCCCAGCGCCCGCCGGCGCGCTTTCCCTCGCCGACCGGGATCGCGATGGCGCCGGGCACCATGCGCGGCCCCACGCGCGCGCGCACCACGATCGAGCCGCCCGGCGAGGAGACCGTGACCCGGTCCCGGTCGGCGATCCCGAGCGAGGCGGCCGTCTCCGCGTGGATGTCCGCCCACGTCTCCCACCGCTCCTGTTCGCCGGGATCGAGAATCCCCTGCAGAAACGGCAGCTCGGCGCCCGTTCCGCCGGCCAGGGCGAGCGGCTCGAAGAGCACGAGGGCGAGCGCACCGGGCTCCGGCTCGCGGCCCCCGGCGACGGCCGCCCGCGGCCGCCGCTCGAGAACGTCCGCCCGAAACTCGTAGCGCCCGGACCGGGTCTTCAGGACGCGCTTCCAGTCGCCGTGGTCGTAGAAGGGATCCCACCAGCCGCCGGTCTGCAGCGACTTCGTCCACAGCTCCTCCGCGGAGTCGTAGCCCGGCACCCACCAGCCCGCCCTCTCCATCATGCGGACCCAGGCTTCATCGAAGGCCGTCCCCATGATGGCGCCGCGCTTCTGCTCGTAGAGTCCCTCCATCTCCGCCTTCAAGAGCGACGGGACGTCCTTCCACGGAAAAGCCGCGGCGACCTCCGGCCCGGTGCGCCGGGCCAGCTCGAGGAAGATCTCGGAGACCGGCCGAGCGTCCTGGACCGGCCGGGCCAGCGCCGGCTGGGACAGGCTGATGACGGGATAGGGCACGCCCGGCGGCGTCGTCTGGAGATCCCACTGCTCGAGGAAATGGGCCTCCGGCAGGATCCAGTCGGCCTGGAGCGCCGTGTCGTCGGGAATCGTGGCGAAGGAGACGACCAGCGGGACCCGCTCGAGCGCCGCCGCATAGCGGTCTGGAGCGAAGGAGGCGAAAACCGGATCCGCATCCAGGACCATGACCGCCTCGACGGGATACGGCGAACCGGAAAGAATCGCCTCGGCCAGCCGCTCGGGGTCGGACGCGAGGGAGGCGACGTTCCCGCTGCCTGAGCCGTCCAGGCGCGGACGGCCACGCCCGCGGCGCGCCACGCCGTCCTCCTCCACCGCGGGCCACGGCGCGAGCGGCGCTTCCTCGGCCACGAGCACGCCGCCCTGCGAGTCGATGCTGCCGAGCAGAGCGTTGAGCGTTTGCGCCACGAGATGGCCGTGGAGTGAGCCGAACAGGAGCGGGCCGCGGCGCGGGCCGACGGCCACGCCGCGGCGGGCAGCGGCGAGCTCGCGCGCCACTTGCAGGATCACGTTGGCCGACACGCCGGTCTCCTCCGCCACGCGTTCCAGGCCGTAGTCGCGCTCGAGCAGCGCGCGCAGGCCGCGCCGGGGCTCCTCCTTCGGCCCGGCCGCCTCCTCGAGCCCCGCCGCATGCTCGGCGACGAACTCCTTGTCGTACAGACTCTCGGCGACGATCACCGCCGCGACTCCCAGGCCGAAGACTCCCTCCGTGCCCGGCCGGACGGCAATCCACTGGTCGGCCGAGGCCGCCGTGATCGACAGCCGCGGCTCGACCTGCACGAGCTTTCCGCGCCGGCCCGTGCGGCCCTGCCGGAAGTGGCCGTACGAGCGCGACGTGTAGACCGGCGAGCTCCAGGCCTCCAGCAGCGCGCCTCCCAGCGAGAGAACGTAGTCGGCGGAAGAGAGGTCGTAGGCGGGCGTGGCCTGCAGACCCTGGCCGAGCTCGAGGGCGAGCGAGGCGGAGACCTCGCCGCGGTCGAACGTCACGTCGTTGGGCGAGCCGAACGCCTCGAGGAAACGCCGCGCCAGGCGGCTTCCGACGCGCCGGGCCCCGCCGCGCAACAGGACGAGCGATTCGGGCCGTCCCTTCTCTCGAAGAGCCTTGAGCTTGCCCGCGATCTCTCCGAGGGCGCGATCCCACGAGACTCGCTCGAAGGACTTGAGCGTTCCACGGGGCCCCGTCCGGTGGAGCGGTCCGGCGAGTCGGTCGGGATGATAGAGGCTCTGCAAGGCCGCCTGTCCGCGCGGGCAGAGACGGCCGCCGTTGACCGGATGGAGGGGGTTTCCGTCGACCTTGACGACGCGCTCGCCGATCCGCCGGACTCGCAGCCCGCAGCCGCCCGGGCAGAGACGGCACACGGACAGGACGAAGCTCTCCGGCCCGCGCGGCGGGTAGACGGGCGGGTCGGCGGCCTGGAGAAGATCGCCCAGCGTGCGCCCCGCCGGCACGCCGGCCGCCGCTCCCGCCGCAGCGCCCGCGGCAAAGCCCAGAAAGCGCCTCCGGCTGACGCTCGCCCGCCGCTCCATCACGCGCTCCAGGAGCCGCTCATCGATGGCACGTCGTGCACTCGACCGACACGCCGCGCCGGCGGTGGCAGTCGATGCAGTTCTGCATGACCAGGCGCTTCACATGCGAGGGCGGCTCCGTGCTCTTCGCGATCTCTCCGTGGCAGACCGGGCAGTCGAGTTTGGCCACCACGACGTGGCGCCGATGGGAGTAGTAGACGTGCGGCGGCTGGCGGAAGAGCGGTTTCCAGCCGAGCGGCGCGCCGGCCTTCAGGAGGCCGACGAGCTTGCGCTCCTCGGCGCTCTTGCCCTGGGGCTCGAGGTGGCAGACCGCGCAGACGTCGGCGTCCGGAAGCCCGGAGAAGGCCTCCGTCTCGTAGAACTGGTGGCAGGTCGAGCAGGGCAGCGAGGCCTCCTCGACGTGTTTGCGGTGATTGAAGGCGATCGGCTGATGGACCGGCCCGGTCGGCCCGTGGTAGGGAAGCAAGGCGACCACGGCCGCGCTGATCAGGAACGGGATCACGACGACGAGAGCGCGCGCCACCCATCGGGCGCGCTCGCCGGTCATCGCTCGCTCTCCGGAGACGTGTTCAGAAAAGTGATCAAATCCCCGACGTCGTTCTCGGCGAGCAGCGGCCACGACATGCCGAGATCCCGGGCGCGCCGGTACATCGCGGGGCCGTGCCGCCAGAGGGCGGTCGCCATGGTCACCGCCGTGTAGTTCCGGCCTCGCCCGCGAAGCGCCGGCGCCTGAGGAGTGCCCTGCGCGAGCCGCCCGTGGCAGAGGCTGCAGCCGCGGCCCGCGAAGAGCACCTCGCCGACCTTCGGGGAGCCTCCCGGCTCGGCGTAGCGGAAGCTGTAGAGAAACGCGAGCAGGTCGGCCATCTCCTGCCTGCGGAAGACGGCGCGCGCGATGTGCAGGTGCTCCATCTGCCGCAGCATCGCCGGGGAGTGGTTCCACATGGAGCCGGCCAGCTCGAGGATGGTGGCCGGCAGCTCGCGGCCCGGTCCGAGTTCCGGGCCGACGCGCCCGGCCTCGTCCTTCACCGAGTGGCAGGCGGCGCACGACTTGTCCCGAAAGACCTGCCATCCGCGCCCGAAATCGGCCCCGAGCAGGTCCTCATCCAGCCTGGGGGACGGCTTTCCGCCCCGGACGTAGCTCAAGATGTCGTTCATCTCGCGGTCCTCGAAGCGGGGCCGGTCGGCGTCGCTGGCGCCCGGGTGGTTCCACATCGCCGTCGCCCAGCCGACGGCGCTCATCATCGGGTCGAGAGCCGTCGCGTTCCTGGGGGCGCGATCGCCTCCCCTCGCCACGCGGTGGCAGGAGGCGCAACCCTTTTCGACGAAGAGGCCCTGACCCCGGTCGGCGTCGCCGGGCTCTCCGACGTATCGAAGCGTATAGACGTAGGCCAGCAGGTCGGCCATCTCCCGCTCGCTGAAAGCGGGCTGGTCGATCTTCTGCATCTGCATCCGCTCCCACATCTGGGGAGCGTGGTTCCACATCATGCTGACCAGTTGATCCGGCCCCGAACGCCCCGATCCGTCGGCCGCCAGATCCGGAGCCTGACTCGCCTGCCTCGCAGCGGGGCCGTGGCAGGAAGCGCAGCCCTTCGTCTGAAACAGCTGCGCCCCGGCCCGAGGGTTCCCGGCGACCAGCGACGACCAGCGGCCCTTCGACTGTTTTCTCTCCCAGAACAGGACGGCGAGCAGAAGACCGACCGCCGCGATCGCCAGGAGGAGCCGGATCCACACTCGAGCCCCCGAGGGTCCGCTGCCGCTGGCGGCGAGTCCTGCTTGTGGCTCTGACACGGGATCGTTTCCTGGCTCGATCCATTGCACGCGACCTGCCACCCGTCCTCCGGGAGCGCCCGACGCGGCTCGTCGCGGGAGAACCTTTCGCGGCAACGAGTTCCGGACCGCAGCAGGAAAAGCCCGCGCGCGCCGAGAAGAGGGCTGTCTGTCAGAAAAACCGCCAGCGTCCGAAAAGCTGACAGTTTGGAGAGGGTCTCAGCCCTCCTGGTGGTACAGGCGAAGCTTTCGGTGGAGCGTATCCCGGGAGATGCCGAGCAGGGAGGCCGCCCGCGTGCGGTTACCCTCGCAAAGGCGCAGGGCCTGCTCGATTGCCGCGCGCTCCAGGGCCTCGAGTGTGAGCGGCTGCTCGCGGAAGCGGCCCGGCAGCGGGACTGTCTCGGATCTCGGCAGGAGGGAGCCCAGGTCCTTCTCGGTGATGACGTGGGGGTCGTCGCGCGAAAGGGCGACCGCGCTCTCCAGGACGTTCTCGAGCTCGCGCACGTTGCCCGGAAACGAGGAGTGGACGAGCAGGTCCTCGGCGGAGCGGGCCAGCGAGATCCGGCGGCCCGTGCGGCGCGAGATCCGGCCGAGGAACGCGTGGGCCAGCACGAGCACGTCCTCCGGCCGCGCCCGAAGAGGCGGCAGCTCGATCACCACGGTGGCGATTCGAAAATAGAGGTCCGGCCGCAAGTGCTCGTCTCGCAGCGCCGCCAGCGGACGGTTGGACGCCGCGACGATCCGCACATCGACCGACACGGGCCTGGCGCTGCCGACGGGACGCAGCTCGCCCTCCTGGAGCACGCGCAGCAGCTTGACCTGCGCCTCCTTGGGCATCTCGCCGATCTCGTCCAGAAAGACGGTGCCGCCGGCGGCCGCCGCGAAAATGCCAGGCACGTTCTCGTAGGCGCCCGTGTAGGCGCCGCGCCTCACGCCGAAGAGCTCGCTCTCCACGAGCTCTCGCGGGATCGCGCCGCAGTTGACCGGCACGAAGCTGCGGCCCGCGCGGGGGCTCGACGCGTGAATCGCTCGGGCCATCAGCTCCTTGCCCGTGCCGGTCTCGCCGACCAGGAGCACGGAAGCGTCGCTTGCGGCGACGGTTTTCGCCTGCTCGATCGCGTGAAGCATCACGGGCGACACGGAAAGAATCGTCTCGAAGGACGGGGCCCGATCGAGGTTGGCTTCCAGCTGCTGCACGCGGTCCCGCAATTCGAAGACCTCCAGCAGGCGCGCCACCTTCTTGCGCAGGGCGTGCGAGTCCATCGGCTTGGTGAGATAGTCCTCGGCGCCCCGCTTGATCGCCTCCACGGCGGTTTCGATCGTGCCGTAGCCCGTCATCACGACGACCGCCAGATCCGGATCGCGCCGGTGCAGCTCGTCCAGAAGCGCCAGACCGTCGGTGACCGGCATGATCAGGTCGATGAGCGCCAGGGCGATGCCGGGGTTGCGCTCCTGGATCACCAGCGCCTCCGCCGCCGAATGAGCCACCTCGACCGAGTAGCCCTCCCCCGCCAGCAGCTCCTGGAGGGTCGCGGCAAGCCGCGCGTCGTCGTCGACCACCAGGATCCCGCAGGGATGCGGCGCAAAGGACGAAGTCAGGGCCTGCCTCCAACGGCCTCGGGTCCGCAGGCCGGCAACTCGACACAGGCGACGGTCCCGCGCGCCGGCTCGCTCTCGATGCGGATCGAGCCGCCGTGCTCGAGGACGATGTTCCGCGCGATGGGCAGGCCGAGCCCCGTGCCCTTGCCCGGCCCCTTGGTCGTGTAGAAGGGCTCGAAGACGTGCGGAAGCTCCGAGGGAGCGATGCCGCAGCCCTGGTCGGCGATTCGAACCTCGATCCGCCCCTCGTCCGTCCGGCAACACCGAACGGCGATCTCGCCTCCGTCCAGGACGGCGTCGAGCGCGTTGCTGAGGAGAATGAGGAACAGAGCCTCGAGCAGATTGCGGTCGGCCAGCACCTGGTCGCCGTCGATCGCGGCGACGTCGAGGGAGAGACGGACGCCTCTGGCGTCGAGCGCCGGCGCCAGGAATCCGGCAACCGAAGCCAGGCAGTCGGCGAGGGGCTGCGGCTCCTTGCGGGCGGCGGGCCGGCGCCCGAACTCGAGCAGCCGCCGGACGAACTGCTGGCAGTAAAGGATGTCGCTTTCCAGCCGCTCGAGGTCGGGCAGGCAGAGGTCATGATGCGTTCGCTCCTGCATCATCTGCACGCGCAGCAGCATCGCGGCCAGGGGAGTGTTGAGGTGGTGCGCGGTCCCGGCCGCCATCTTGCCCATGCTGGTCAGCTTCTCGATCTCCAGCAGCCGCTGCCTCAGGCGGACGCGCTCGCGGATGTCCGTCGTCACCTCGAGGAAGAGATCGAGGCCCGGCGCCTCGCGAAATGGCAGCAGGGTGAGCTGCACTTCGAGACTTTCGTCCCGGCGGTCGCGACGCCGCGTCTCGACCTCGATCACGGGCCGCCCCTCCTGCGCGTCCCGCAAGAACTGCTGCAGCTCACCTTCCGCGTCCGGAAGGACCGTCGGAAGCCGGCGGCCGAGGACCTCCGTTTTCGTGAACCCGTAGAGCCGTTCGGCGGCGGCGTTCCATTCCCCGACCCGGAGCCCGGCATCGTAGAGCGCTACGGCACCGGGAAAGAATTCCAGGAGGCGCCGATAGTGCTCGTGGGATCGGCGCAGCTCCTCCTCGCTCCGGCGACGCTGACGCAACACGTACCACGCCGCCCACGCGGCGAGCAGCAGCGAGGACGCCACGCCACGGCTGATGTACAGGTAGTGGAGCGTCACGTAGTCGGCGTCGCGGAAGAGGCGGCTCTCCACGAGCTCCCACGCGGCGAAGACGACGGCCGCGATGCTGATGCTCGAAAGCAGCAGCGTGACCCAGAACCAGCGGCCTTCGCGCGAGATTCGATTCATCAAGGTGCCGAGTCAAGCGCCGGTCGGCTCGACGACGGCGGGCTCGTTTCGGTCGAGCGCGCGCTTCAACCTGTGCGTCAGCAGGAAGACCTCGGGCCGGCTGACCTTCGAGCCCGGTCCGTGTCTCTCGATCCGGTCGAGGGTCGCCTGGGCGAGCAGGACCGGCAGGGCCGTGAACTCGACCAGTCCGCGGGGAGCGCCCGCCGATTGCAGGAACCCGATGTACCGCGCGGCGACGTCCAGATCCCGGCGCGCCAGGGCGAGAACTTCGTCTCGCGGCACGCCGGGCGGCAGGTACCGGCGTCCTTCCGAGGCGTCCGAGGCGGAGTCCTTGAGAATGTTGACCAGCTGCAGCGCCTCGCCGAAGGTCGCGGCGCGCTCGCGCAGCGCGGGCGCGATCCCGGACAGCTCCGCCCGCCCGAGCAGGAAGAGCTCCGTCAGCATCTCGCCGACGATGCCGGCGACGGCGTAGCAGTAGGACTTCAGATCCGCGAGGTCCGCAAGAACGAGCGCGTCCCCGCGCGTGCGGGCGACGTAGCCGGCCATGCCTTCCGCCGAACGGATGACGTGGGCCCGCACCGGCTCGACCGCCTCCGGACGCAGGGCGAAGAAGGCGTCGAGAACGAACGGGACCTCCGCGATGAGCTCCCGGTATCCCGCGTGCGGCGACGCGACGGCGGCGGTCCATTTCTCGGAGAGGGACGCCGCCTCTTGCCGCGAGGATTTGCGCAGCAGCGCTTGAAACTCGCGCAGCGCTTCGATCCGACGCTCGGGAGTCCACGGCGCAGCGTCCTCGAACGTATCGGCGATGCGAAAGAGGAGGTAGGCGATCATCACTTCGCGCCGGGTCGGCTCGGGCAGCACCGGGATCGAGAGCGCGAAGGTGCGGCTGGTCTTCTCGAGCAGGTCTTCGAGCGAAGGCATCAGGCGCCGTCCCGCAGCAGGCTCTCGAGGAATCGCGACAGGGTCCGGCTGCATTCGATCGTGCGCCGCCGCATGCGCAGCAGGGTCGCCCAGGAGTCCGGGCGCTGCAGCGCCCGAACCGCCACCGACAGGCGCCGGATGCTGCCGTCGGCGCCGACGCATTCGGCCAGAAAGTCGGGAAGGCTCTCCTGCGCCTCGTCGCTGATTGCCCGGACGATGACGTAGGGGATCCCGTGCGCCGCCGCGGCCCGCGCCCAGCCCGCCGAGTCCATGTCCACGGCGGCGGGGCCCTCGCCGGCCGCGGCGGCCAGGACCGCCTTCTCGGCGCTGCCGACGACCGGCCTTCCGACCGTCACGAGAGTCCCGGAGAGCGCGTCCCCTCCGGAAAGGGCCCGCCCGAGCAGTCCCCCGTCGGGCGAGGGGACCTCACCGGAGAGATCCCGCACGCTGCGCGAGGCGACGAGGGAGCGCGTGCGAAGGCCGGGCGACAGAGCGCCGGCGATCCCCGCGCCGATCAGCGCCGAGGGGCGGTAGGCGTCGCACAGCGCGGAGGCGGCGCGAACCGCGTTGAGGGCGCCGTCGCCCGTGATGGCGATCACGACGCGCGTGCGGCCGATTCGCGCCCGGGCGAATCCCTCGCCGTCCGGCCGTGCGTCGCGCGCGCGGCCGACGATGGCCTCGAACTCCTCGCGCATCGCGGTCACCACGGCAATCGGGGCGTCAGGCCCGGGCATAACCCTTCTCCCGGAACCACGCCACGGCGCGGCCGAGCGCCTCCTCGACCGGCGTCTGCGGAAAATCGAGCTCCCGAACGGCGCGGGAGGCGTCGAAGAACATCCGGTGGCGCGCCATGCGCACGCTCTCGAGGGACACCCGCGGCGGCTTGCCCGTCCAGGTCGCCACGAACGTCGCCACCGCCGCGGCCGCAAGCGGGACCGCGTGGGGCAGCCGGACGGATGGCGCCCGAACCCCGGTCAGCCGCGCGAGCGTCTCCAGGATCTCCTTCAAGGCCATGTTGCGGTTGCCCAGGATGTACTTCTCCCCCACCCGCCCCTTCTCCGCGGCGAGCAGGTGTCCCTCCGCGACGTCTCGCACGTCGACCAGGTTCAAGCCCGTGTCGACGTAGGCCGGGAGCCTGCCGTTTAAGAAGTCCACGATCATCTGGCCCGTCGGCGTCGGCCGGATGTCGAGCTCCCCGACGGGGGTCGAAGGGTTGACGATGACGACCGCCAGGCCGCGCTCCGCCCAGGCCTGCGCCACGCGCTCGGCGTCGTACTTGCTCCGCTTGTAGTGCCCGACGACGTCTTCCCGGGAGACCGGAGTGCGCTCGTCGGCCGGCGTTTCGTCGCGGGAGAGGCCCAGCGCCCCCACCGAGCTCGTGTAGACGACCCGGGAAACTCCCGCCTCGGCGGCCGCTCTCAGGATGTTCTCGGTCCCCGCCACGTTGGCGCGGTGGATCTCCCGAGGATTCTTCGCCCAGAGACGGTAGTCGGCGGCGCAGTGGTAGAGGGTCGAGACGCCTGCGAGCGCCCGGGAGAGCGAGGCCGGGTCGGTCAGATCCCCTTCGGCAAGCTCGACCCGGAGGCCTGCCAGGTTGTCGCGGCGGCTGCCGCGGCGCACCAGGCAGCGGACCGCGGCTCCGCGGGCGACGAGCGCGCGGACCACGTGCGCCCCGACGAACCCCGTGCCGCCGGTGACCAGGTCCATGGCCCGAAGGGGAATCTTACGCCGCGAGGTTCCAGGCGATCATTCGGACGATGTCCCCCGGGTTCTTGGGCAACTCCATGACCACCGAAGCCTCGAATCCCGAGTGCATCGCGCAGTTGCGGCACATCGGGTCCTGCCGCGATTCCCAGTACTCCCAGTCGGTGCCGCTCCAGAACTCCTCGAAGGTCTCCGACCAGGTCTTCCCGATCAGGTAGCACGGGCCCTTCCATCCTTTCGGCGTGTAGGTGACCGTGCTCCAGGGCGAGCACTTGTAGTCGCGCAGGCCCGCGGCGAACTCGAGGAACATCGGCGTGGAGGTCAGCTTGTGCTTCTTGGAGATCTCGAGCACGCGCCGGAACTTCTGGTGGATCTCCGACTTCGTCAGGAAAATGTCGCTCTCGACCGATTCGTAGTGGTAGCCGGGCGAGACGAGCATCCCGTCGACGCCCATTCCGGTCAGCAGGTCGCAGAGCTCTTCGATCTCCTCGACACTCGTCTCCCGGAAGATCGTCGTGTTGGCCATGACGTGGTGGCCGCGATCGAGCCCCTCCTGGATCATGGCGATGGCCTTGTCGAAGACGCCTTCGCGGTCGCACACCTTGTCGTGCGTCTCGCGCATGCCGTCCAGGTGCACGTTGATCATCAGCCGCTTGTGGGGCGGGATCACGCCGTAGACGCTCTCGTCGAGCAGCAGCCCGTTGGTGCAGAGATAGATCTGCCGCTTCCGGTTGATGATCTCCGACACGAGCTCGGGCAGCTCGGGATAGATCGTGGGCTCGCCTCCGCAGATCGAGACGACCGGCGCCTGCGAAACGTCGACCGCTTCGAGGCACTTGCCGATCGGCAGCCGGTCCTTGAGCTTGCCCGTGTGGCGCTCGACCGCGCAGCCGATGCACGCCAGGTTGCAGGTGTAGAGGGGCTCGAGCATCAGGACGAACGGATAACGCTTGCGGCCGCGGATCGCGTTGCGAACCGAGTGCTGAATCGTGTCCGTCATGATGTGGACCGGAAAACGCATCGTTCTTACTCCCTCGCGGGCCGCGCCGTCAGCGCCGCGGAGGCCGAAGCCCCGGCGCGCGCGGCGGCATCGGGCGTCGCGGCGGCCCGCCCGTAGAGCGACAGCGCCCAGAGCGGGAAATACGTCGCGTACAGATGATACCGGAGGTAGAAGACCTTCGGAAACCCCGTCGCCGTCCAGTGCTCGTCCCGCCAGGAGCCGTCGTATTGCTGGGTCCGGAGCAGATAGTCGACGCCGCGGCGGACGCAATCCGAGGAAGCCTCCTGCAGCGCGAGGAGCGCCATCAACGCCCAGGCGGTCTGCGAGGGGGTGCTCGGGCCGACGCCCCTGGCGCCGGCGTCCTCGTAGGAGTGCTGCAGCTCGCCCCATCCGCCGTCGGCGTTCTGGCGCGCGCGGAGCCACTCGGCCGCGCGCCGGTAGCGGGGCTGCGAGAGGTCCTCGCCCGCGTGCATCAGCCCGCGCAGGGCGAGCCAGGTGCCGTAGATGTAGTTGCAGCCCCAGCGGCCGTACCAGGTGCCGTCTGGCTCCTGCTTCGATCGCAGGAACTCGACCGCTCTGCGAACGGCGGGATGATCCGACCGGTCTCCCAGGTTGCGCAGCGCCTCGAGCGCCCGCCCCGTGATGTCCTCGCAGCTCGGGTCGATCATCGCGTTGTGGTCGGCAAACGGGATGTAGGTCCACACCTCGTTGGTGCATTCCCTGTCGAAGGCGCCCCAGCCGCCGTCCCCGTTCTGCATGCCGAGAAGCCACTTGCGTCCGCGCTCGATCGCTTCGCGCCGCTCCCGGTCCTCCTGCTCCGCCGGGAAGCGCACGACCGACAGCGACGTCAAGACTTCCGCCGTGTCGTCGGTGTCGGGATAGGGCTCGTTGGCGTACTCGAAGTACCAGCCGCCGACGGGCGCGTCGGGCGCCCGCCGCTTCCAGTCGCCGACCTGCCTGACCTCGTGGTCGAGCAGCCAGCGGGCGGCCTTGCGAAGAGCCGGATCATCGGGGGCGACGCCCGACGCGACGAGCGCGGGGGAGGCAATCGCGGTGTCCCAGACCGGAGAAAAGCAGGGCTGGACCCGAAGCGTCTCCTCGTCCTCGAGCTCGAGCTTCTCGAGCTCGCGTTCCTGCGCCTTCAGGCGCGGGTCGTCCAGCGCGTAGCCGAGGCATCGGAAGGCCATGATCGTGTTGATGATCGGCGGGAAGATCGCCCCGAGGCCGTCGCTCTTGACGAGCCGCTCGTGAATCCATTTCTCCGAGACCTCCAGGGCCCGCCGCCGCAAGGGCGTCAGCTTCGCGGCCTCGACCGCCTTCAGGATCCTGTCGACGGCGGTGAAGAAGACGTACCAGAAGGTCTCGGAGACCGTGCGCGGAACGCGGCGCTCGGGAACGACTCCCGTCCGCAGCTCCGAGATCTGCGCGCGAGCCGGCACCGGGCAGTACGGCTTCTGCGCCCAGACGACGGCGAGCGGCACGACGATCGTGCGCGACCAGGAAGAAATCTTGTAGAGGGTGAAGGGGAACCAGTCGGGCAGCAGCACCAGCTCCGGCGGAACGGCCGGGCAGTCGTCCCAGTCCCACTGCCCGAAGACCGACAGGTAGATCCGGGTAAACGAGTTGGTGGCCTCGATCCCGCCGAGCCGCCGGATCACTTCGCGCGCCCGGGACATGTGCGGCGCCTCCGGATCGTCGCCGACGAGCTTCAGGGCAAAGTAGGCCTTCACCGACACGCTGACGTCGGCAGGCCCGCCCTCGTAGTTGGGCCACCCCCCGTCGGGCAGCTGTTTGCGCCGCAGGTATTCGGCGGCCTTTCGCACCCTCGCCTCGCCGGTCCGCCCCAGGAAGTGGAGGGTGAGGATGTATTCGGACTCGAGGATCGTGTCTCCCTCGAGCTCGCCGCACCAGTGGCCGTCTCCGTGCTGGATGGAGAGGAGGAACCGCTGCGCCGCGGAAATGGCGTTGCGCACCCCTACGGGGGACACACCCCCCGCGCCTGCGGACCCTCCCCGCTCCTTCATGAAGCCGCGTAGCTTAGAGGAGAACAGCTCTCCATGCAATATTTACAAGATACGACACTTCGGGCCGCGGCGTTTCAGCCGGCCCCGGCCCCCCGGGAAGAGCCCCGCCCCCCTCAGGGCTCCGGCGGGGCGGGCTCGAGGCCGAGAGCGGACAGGAGCTCTCCGCGCAATGCCAGCAGGCGCAGGCGAGCCTCCGCCTGCTCCCGCAGGGCCCGCGCCCGGTCTTCCTCGGCTTCGGAGAGCGCCAGCTGCGCCCGTTCGACGCCATCGGCCTCGCCCCGCCCTTCCCGCGCCAGGGCCTGGGCCTGGGACAGCGCTTCCTCGGCGAGGCTGACCGCGCGGCGGGCCAGCCCCGCTTCGAGGCCGGAGCGGGCCAGGCGCGCCTCGGCCTCGCGAGCCTGCTGCGCCACCTCGGACTCGCGCAGGCGCCGCTGCGCCTCGACCTGCTCGAGCCGCGCGCGCGACTGCGCCGCCCGCGCCGATTCGCGCCCGCCCGTCAGGACCGGGAGGACGATCGACACGCCGACACTCGCCACGTTCTCCTGGAAGTTCAGGTAGTACTTGTCGTAGCCGAAGCCGCGGGGGATGAAGGCGTAGCGCGCTTCGGCGTTGACGGAAGGCTTGAAGACCTGCGCGAGAAGCTTCGCCGACCGGCCGAGCGCGTCCGATTGCTCGGTGAGCGCCTTGAGCTGCCGGTCGCGAGCCACGGCGAGAGACGCGCTGTCGCCCGGCTGCGGATCCTCGACGGCCTCCTGCGGGTCGTCGGCCAGCGAGAGCGCCGCGCCGGCCGGAAGCCCGACCAGCCGGGCCAGCTCGTACCGGTCCAGATCGCGGTCCGACTCCGCCGCGTAGAGCCTCTGGCGCGCGCGCGCCTCCTCCAGCGCGGCGCGCTCGACATCGAGCTCCGTGCGGCGCCCCTCGCGGGTGAGCGCCCTTTCCCGCGCCGCCATCGCCTCCCGGGCGGAGAGGCTCCGGCGGGCGCTCGCGGCCCGCGCCTCGTCGGCGGAAAGCCTGGCGCAGGCCTCCACCGTCCGGCGCGCCACTTCGGAGCGCGCGTCGGCGAGCGCCCCCTCGAAGGCCAGAGCCCGCGCCTGCCCCTGCAGCTCCTCGCCCCGTTCCGTCGGATCGTAGAGGAGGATGCGCGCTCGCGCCCCGACCGCGGCGGGCACCTCGCCGGCGACGGCGAGCGGCACCCCGGTCGACCAGCCCGGTGTGGTGTTCACGAAGAACTGCGGGTTGCGCTCGCTCGCCACCACGCGTGCGCCGGCCGCGGCCTCCTCGGACGCGGCGCGGGCGACCGCCACCTCCGGCGCGCGCTCGAGCGCGAGCTCGACCGCGCGGCGCACCGTCAGCCTCGGCATCTCGAACGCGGCGCCGGCGGCGCCCGGCGCCGTCGCGAGCAGGAGGGCGAGAAACAGACCTTCACTCATGGTGCAGAGCCTCCGTCGGGTTCAGTCTGGCGGCGCGATAGGCCGGAACGACGCCGAACAGCAGGGCGATGGCGCAGGAGAACGAAAAGGCCAGGGCCGCCGCCAGCAGCGAAATCTCGATCCGGATTCCATGGAAGAAGAGGCGTCCGAGAAGCGGGATCCCGAGCCCGACGAGAACGCCGGCGGAGGACCCCATGACGCCGAGCATCAGCGCCTCGAGCAGAAACTGCTGCAGGATGTCGCGGCGCCGCGCCCCGATCGACATCCGAAGGCCGATCTCCCGCGTGCGCTGCTCGACGGACGCGAGAAGGATGTTCATGATCCCGACCCCTCCGACGATGACCGAGACCGCCGCGGCCAGGATGAAGGCGAGGATCAGGCCGAAGGAGATCGCGCGCGCGACCTTGATCACCGTCGTCATCGTCTTGACCTTGAAGACCGAGCCCTGGTGGTGGCGGTCGCGCAGGATCTGCTCCATCGTCGAGGCGGCGTCCGGAATCATCGAGAAGTCGCGCGCCTCGGCGAACAGCGTGTCCACGCGCTCGGTGGGCGTGAAGAACCACGCGACCGTGATCGGAATGAAGATCGAGCGCGGTGTCACCTCTCCCTGCCCCATCGTGTCGACCGGTTTCTCGAATTCGCCGACGACGACGAAGCTCATCCCGAGCGTCCGGATCGTCTTTTCGGCGGAGTCGTCGCCGCCGAAAAGCTCCTCGTAGAGCTGGCGGCTCACGACGCAGACCTTCGACCGGCGGATCAGGTCGTCCTCGTCGAGGAAGCGGCCGCGCAGAATGCTCACGTTCTTTCGGACCGTCCGGTAGTTGGGAGTCGTCCCGAGGATCGCCACGTTGGCCGCGTGGGAAAGCACCGAGACGGTCCCCTGCAGCTCGACCAGCGGCGTCACGCCGCTGAAGAGGTCCTCGCGCGCCGCGACCGCCCTCGCATCCGACTCGGTGATCTGGTCGTCGAGCATCCGCGACACGCCGGAGGTGACCGTCCCCTCGTACTCCGCCCAGACCAGGTGCGAGCCCACCCCTTCGATCTGAGCCATCACGAAGGCGCGCCCGGTCAGCCCGAGCGCCACGATCAGGATGATCGCCGCCGTTCCGACGACCATGCCGGCGAGGGTCAACCCCATCTGGACCGGGTGGGTGCGGAACCGGTGAAGCGCCGTCTCGAGCGTTTCGCGGGAAAACATCGTCGCTCGGACTCCCGCGCTACCTCGCCGCGACCCGCAGGCCCTCGGAGAGGGGGACCGCTCCGGCCATCAGCACGCGCTCCCCTTCGGAGAGCCCCTTCACGATCTCCACCTCCGTCACGCCGATCAGGCCGACTGCGACGTCCCGCCGGCGCGCGCGTCCGCTCTGGAGGAGCCAGACGAAGCGCCGCTCGCCGTCGTGATTGAGCGCGCCGCGCGGGACCACCAGGGCGTCCTTCTTCTCGCCCACGACGATCTGCACGTTGACGGAGGCGTTGGGTGGAAGCTGCGAGGTCGGGTCCGCGATCTCCCCCAGGACCTCCCCGACCTGACGGCCCTCCACCGAGCGCAGGCCCGGGGAAACGAGCGTCACCCGGCCGGCCCATTTACGGTCGGGAAGGCCGTCGAAGGTCACGACCAGGCGCTGGCCCACGCCCACGCGCGGCAGGTCCGGCTGGTCCACGCGGACCCGGACGCGAAGGTGATCCGGGTCGGCGACGCTCGCGACGAGCTGGCCCTCCTCGACGCTCTCGCCGACCTTGCGAGGCAGGTTGTAGACGAGGCCGTCGGACGGAGCGCGCACCGTGAGACTGCCCGCGCGCGCGGCGAGCTCCCGCGCCGATTCCCTCGCCAGCTCGAGCCGCGAGTCCGTGAGGGACGTCAGCCGGGCGCGCGCCTCCTCGACGCGCTGCCGCGCCCGGGCGAGGGCGAGCTCGTCGGCCTCGCGGGTCGCTCGCGTGATCGCTCCCTCGGCGAGCAGGCGGCCGTCGGCCTCGAAGACCGACTTCGCGCGCGCCGCTTCCGCCTCTTCGGCCTTCAGGTCGGCGGACGCTTTCGCGTACTCGGCCTCGAGCTCGGAGACGGCGGCGCGGGCGTCGCGCGAGCGTGTCGAGAGGGACGCGTTCTCGAGATCGACCAGGACGGCTCCGCGGCGCACCTTCTCCCCTTCGCGAGCGTGAATTCCGGCCACGATCGCCCGGTCGGGCGCCCGCAGCTCCCCTCCCTCGGGCGGCTCGAGGGTGCCGTCCGAGAGGATCGGCACGACCAGGTCCACGCGGCCGGCCCTGGCCGTTCCCGCCACGACCCCCGGCGGCCGGTTCAGCGCGGCGACGGCGAGCAGGAGAAGAAGCACGAGCGCTCCGACGCCGAGCAAGAGTTTTTTCGTCACGAGAGGCTCTCGCTCAGAAGGGCCACCACCGGGCGGGAAGGTTCTTGGCGATGTCGTTGTAGATCACGACCGTCAGGAGCGCCAGGATCATCAGGAACCCGAATTGCAGGATGCGCTCCTTCACGCGCAGCGAGAAGTCGCGGCGCGCGGCGCCTTCGAGCCCGAGCAGAAAGAGGTGCCCGCCGTCGAGCACGGGAATCGGCAGCAGATTGAAGATCCCCAGCTGCAGGGAAATGGCGGCCATCAGCGAGACGAAGGGGATCACGCCCGAGCGCGCCGCCTCGCCCGAGAACTTCGCGATGTCGAGCGGCCCGGACATGGACTTCACGCTCGCCCGTCCGCGGAAGAGGCGGCCGACCAGCGCCAGCGTCGTCCGGAAGTCGGTCCGAACGCGGCGCCAGCCCTCGACGCACGCCTGCCCGACGGGAAAACGCTCGGTGACCTCCTTCAGGTCCGCGGCCACCTGCACGCCGACCTTCCAGGTCCCGTCCGGGTCGCGGCGCGGGGAAACGGAGGCGGCGCCCGGCTTCCCGTCGCGCAGGTACCGCACCTCGAAGGGCCCCGGCGCCGCCTGATTGACGGCGGCCATCACCTTGCTCAGGATGTCGGTCTGCGAGCCGCGAACCTCGATCCCGGCGATCGAGACGATGACGTCGCCCTTGCGCAGTCCCGCCCGGTCCGCCGGATCTCCCGCGACCACCATCACGATGCGCGGCTCGCTCGGCGCGGCCGGGTAGAGACCCACTTCCCCGATGTCGTACTTGGTCACGGCCCGCGGGGTGACCGGAAGCTCGAGGCGCTGCCCGCCGCGGTCCACCTCGACGTCGAGCTTCTGGCGCGCGTTCATGGCGAACAGGAACTCGGCGTCCCGCCAGCGCGGCGTCTGCTGGCCGTCGACCGACACGATGCGGTCGCCGGGCCGGAAGCCCGCCGCTTCGCCCGGCGAGCCCGGCTGCACGACGCGGATGACCGGAGGTTGAAGCTCGTAGGCGGGAACGCTCGCGCCGAGCGCGAAGACCGCCGAATGGAGCAGCCACGCGAGCGCCACGTTCATCGCCGGCCCGGCGGTCAGGATCAGGGCCCGCTGCCATCGCTTGCCCACCGGCGGGGCCTCGCGCGAGGTGCCTTCCGTGACGGTGGACTCGTCGGGGCCCAGTCCGATGACGCGCACGTAGCCGCCCAGCGGAATCGCCGAGACGCGGTAGTCGGTGCCGCGCACCGTTCTGCCGAAGAGGCGCTTGCCGAAGCCGATCGAGAAGACCTCCACCGGGAATCGGAACGCCTTGGCGACGACGAAATGGCCGAACTCGTGGGCCACCACGAGAACGCAGAGGACGAGCACGAGGGCGAGCGTGTTTCCGAGGATCGTCAATCGAGACTCCTTGAGGGATTCATCCGGAGGCCAGGGCGCCCGCGGCCGGCGCGCTCTCGACCCGCTCCGATGCCTTCCGCCGCGCCGCCCGATCGACTTCCTCCGCCTCCTCGATGGAGGACGGGGACGGGACCGATCCGACGGCGCCGACGGTCTCCGCGACCACCGCAACGATGTCGGGAAAGGAAATCTTCCCCTGCAGGAACGCCTCGACCGCCACCTCGTTGGCGGCGTTGAGGACGGCGGGCATGCCGCCGCCGGACTCGAGCGCCGCGCGCGCGAGACCGACGGCCGGATAGCGCCGCGGATCGACCTCCTGGAAGTCGAGGCGCGAGAGCGCCGAGAGCTCGAGCCTCCCGAAGGGGCTCGAAATCCGGTCGGGGTACGTCAGCGCGTAGAGGATCGGGAACTTCATGTCGTTCTTCGAAAGCTGCGCGATCAGCGAGCCGTCCACGTACTCGACCAGGGAATGCACCGCCGACTGAGGATGGACGACCACGTCGATCCGCTCGCCCGGCAGGTCGAAGAGGAAGCGCGCCTCGATGATCTCGAGCCCCTTGTTCATCATCGTCGCCGAGTCGATCGTGATCTTGGGACCCATCTTCCAGGTGGGGTGAGCCAGCGCATCCTCGACCGTGATGGCGCCGAAGGTCGAAAGCTCCCGCTCGCGGAAGGGCCCGCCGGAGGCGGTCAGCACCAGGCGCGCAACCTCCTCGTGCCGGCCGCAGCGCAGCGCCTGGTGGATGGCGCAGTGCTCCGAATCGACCGGCACGATCTCCGCGCCGCTCGCGCGGGCCGTGCGCATCATCAGGTCCCCCGCCACCACGAGCGTCTCCTTGTTGGCCAGGGCGAGTCTCTTGCCGGCGACCGCGGCGGCCCAGGCCGAGCGCAGGCCCAGAGCGCCGACCAGGCCGCCCACCACGACGTCGACGTCCGGGGCCGAGGCGACTTCCTCGAGGCCCTCCCGCCCGAACACGATCCGCGGCGCGACGCCTCCCGGGAGCATCGCCCGCAGGCGAACGGCGTCCGACTTCTCGGCCACGGAGACCAGCTTCGGGCGGTGCCGGGCCGCCTGCTCCGCCAGCCGTTCGATCGAGCGTCCCGCCGCGAGCGCGACGACGCGAAAGCGGTCGGGCAGGGCCGCGGCCACGTCGAGCGCCGAGCAGCCGATCGAGCCCGTCGAGCCGAGGACGGCGAGCGATTTCATGTCGAACAGGCAATTATATGAGGGGGCGGCGGCCCCCGGGGGCGGGCCGGTTACCGCGTCGCCAGCAGCGCCGCCAGCACGGGACCGGCGTAGAGAAGCGAGTCGATCCGGTCGTAGAAGCCCCCGTGGCCCGGCAGGAACATGCCCGAGTCCTTGACGCCCGCGCCGCGCTTCCAGAGCGACTCGACCAGGTCGCCGATCTGGCCGGCCGAGGAGGCCAGGGCCCCGGCGGCCGCGCCGCGGAGGACGCCGACTTCCGGCAGCACCCACCACGTCCCCGCCGCCGCGCCGATCAGGGTCGCGCCGAGAAACCCGCCGACCGTGCCCTCCCAGGTCTTCTTGGGCGAAACCACGGGAGCGAGCTTGTGGCGGCCGAGCGCGCGACCGGCGTAGTAGGCGCAGGAGTCGCACCCCCACACGATCAGGAACAGGTAGAGCACCGCGCGCGGCGAGAAGGCGCGCAGGGCGCACAGGGCGGTGGCCGGAAGGGCGACGGCGAAAACGCCATAGAGGGTCGAGGCGGCGCCGGAGAGCGCGGCTTCCGGCTCGACACCCGCAAAGAGGGGCGCGACGGCCGAAAGGGCCGCGATCGCGAGACAGAGCGTGGCCGCGATCGTCAGGCCCCGCCGGTCGGCGGCAACCCCGCCGTATCCCCAGAGCGCCGCCCAGGCGAGCAGCACGGCCGCCCCTCCCCCCATTCCGACGGTCTTCGAAACGGGGTGGCCGGACTTCTCGGCCAGGCGGAAGAACTCGTAGAGCGCCGCGAGCGAGACGGCGGCGACGAGCAGGTCGAAGACGACCGCCGGCGTGAAGAAGAGGATCGCGAGGACGACCGGGATGGCCACCCCCGCGGCGAGCTCCCGCTTGTGCGCCAAGCGGCTCTACCGCCCGGCGCCTTCCGCCCGGCTCCCCTCCACCGCCTCGGTCGCGCGCCCCTCGTCGATCACGCCGCCGTAGCGGCGCTCCCGCTTCTGGAAGTCGAGGATCGCCTCGAACAAGTGCCGCTTGCGGAAGTCGGGCCAGTAGGTGGGCGTCACCCAGATCTCGCTGTAGGCGATCTGCCAGAGCAGGAAGTTGGAGACGCGCATCTCGCCGCTCGTGCGGATGAGCAGATCCGGATCGGGCAGGCCCGCCGTTCCCAGCCGCGAGCCGAGCGTCTCCTCGTCGATCTGCTCGGGCGTGAGGCGGCCGGCTTCGACGTCGTGCGCGAGCGACCGGCAGGCGTCCACGATCTCCGTGCGCCCGCCGTAGTTCAATGCGATGTTGAAAGTCATCCCGCGGCAGGAGGAGGTCGCCGCGAGCCCCTTGGCGAGCTCCTTCTGGACCGAGGCGTCGAGCTCGTTCATCCGGCCGACCACGCGGAACCGGATGTCGTTCTTGAGCAGATTGGAGAGCTCGCGGTTCAGGTACTCCTTCAGGAGCGACATGAGCGTCACGATCTCGAACCGCGGCCTCTTCCAGTTCTCGACCGAAAAGGCGTAGAGAGTCAGCGCGTCGAGCTCCAGCCGCGCGCAGGTCTCGACGGCCTCGCGCACCGAGGCGATGCCGGCCCGGTGTCCCTCGACGCGGGGATAGCCGCGCTGCTTCGCCCAGCGGCCGTTGCCGTCCATGATGATTGCGACGTGGCGCGGCAGGCGCGAGAGGTCGATCTCGTCGAGCAGCCGGCGCTCCGGCGAGCCGCCGGGCGCCAGCACTTCCTTGTCGATCACGGCTTCAGTGTAACCCGGCGAGGCGGAGCCGGAGGCCCGCCGCTAGTGCAGATAGCCCAGGGCGCGCAGCTTCTTCCAGGCCTCCTCCGCTTCCGCGGCCGTTCGCACGCGGGCCCGGCCGGCCGCCTTCCAGAGAAAGACCCCGGCGCAGCCGTCCGGCGTCTCGAAGAGAGGAATCGTTTCCGGGACGGCGGCGCGGGGCACCGCCTGCGCCCGCCCGCCCTCGAGAGGCACGGGGCGCGCGCCGGCCATCCGAAGCCGCGCGCAGCCGCCAGAGACCGAGATCCGCAGGTCGGGACCGGAGACGTCCTCCACGAGAAGGCCGTCGACGCCGTCCGACAGATCCAGCCGCGCGGTCATCGTGCGGTCCGAAGCGGGGCCGCCCAGGGCGATCCGATCGTTCTCGTCGAGCGCGAAAGGTTCGAGCGACGAATCGCGGCCGAATCCCGAAACCGTCAACTCGAGCGCCTGGCTCGCGCCGCCTCCGACCACGCGCAGCTCGATGCCTCGCCGCGTGTGGGCGATCGCGCGCTCGACCGCGCGCCAGTCCTCCGGGAAGCTCGCCCGATCGACCGGAAGGAGCCGCCGCTCGCCGGGGTCGGCCGCCAGATCGAACCGGCCGAGGCCGGGAAGGATCCCGGGCAGCCGGCGGGCGAGGCGGTAGCCCGAAGGATCCTTGACGGGATCGGGGATGCCGCGTGTCCCGAGCCGGTCGAAGAAGAAGAGCTTGCCCGCGCGCCGCACGACCGCCGCCCGCGGCGCGCCGCCGGTCAGCATCGTCACCGGAGGAAGCGACTGCCGGCTCCAGGACGCCGGATCGAGCAGACTCGCTCCGTCGAGCGCGCGGCCCGGCCGAGGGAGGCCCGAGAGCTCTTCGAGCGTGGGAAGGACGTCGAGAAGCGACACGAGCGCCGGGGCGGGCGCGGAGACGTTTCCGGCGCCGGCGCCGGGACGGATCGCGAGCGGCACGCGCAGCACCTCGTCGAAGAGCGCCGGCCCGTGCTTCCAGCCGCCGTGCTCTCCGAACTCCTCGCCGTGGTCGGAGGTGAAGACGACCGTCCAGCGCGACCGCTCCGGCTCGGGCGTCGAGCTCCAGAGGCGCCCGACCTCGAGGTCGTCCAGGCGAACCTCGTCGTGATAGAGCGCCTCGAGGTGCCGCACGTCGGCCGCGGAGGGGGCCGGAGGATCGCCCAGCTGGAGCCGGTTCACCTCGTCTCCGACGATCGGGCCGCGGTACCCCGGGTCGAAGGGCGTCGATCCGCGAGCGCGGTCGAACGGCGTGTAGGGATCGTGCGGATCCATCAGGTGAATCCAGAGAAAGAAGCGCTCGCCCCGGTGCGCGGCGAGCCATTCGGGAACCCGCCTGATCGTCTCCCGGCCGGGCAGCGTGATCGAGGCTCCCTCGTTGGGAGTCGTGAAGTAGGTCGTGAAGCCCGCGGCGAAGCCGTTTTCCCCGCGCAGCGTCGGGTTGGCGACGAAGGCGGCGGTCGACCAGCCGGCGCGGCGGAAGTCCTCCGCCAGCGTCGGCACGGCGGGAACGATCCCGAGCGGAGATCCGTCGGCGTCCTCGTGCGCGGCCGGCAAGCGCCCGGTCAGGAGGGAGGCGACCGAAGGAATCGTCCACGAGGCGGCGGCATAGGCGCGCTCCGCCTTCCAGGCGCCGCGCAGGATCGCGTCGAGGTTCGGCGTCGAGGGATCCGGGCAGCCGCCGAATCCGACGGCGTCCCGGCGCGTGGTGTCGAACACGACGAGCACGGCCGCGGGGGCGCCGGGCCCCGGCTCGACCAGCCTCAGGTCGGCGAGAAACAGAGGACCGGGCGGATCGAGCCGCAGCCGCACCCTCGGCTTTTCCCCGAGCGCCTCGAGCTCCACGTCTTCGTTCCAGACGGCCGCGGCCGCCGGAGCGGCGGGAAAGGATCGGATCCGGCGGGCGACCGGGCGTGGCCGCGCCGCGCCCGGCTCCTGGACCACTTCGACGGCGAGAGAAACTTCGCCGCCGCGCTGCGGCGAAGACCAGGAGAAGCGCAGCCGGCCTCTGCGCGGCCCCGGAAGCTCCCAATCGAACGGCGCGCCGGCGGGCACGAGGAAGCCGGAGCGGGAAATCCCCTGCCCGTCGACCAGAGTGGTCGAAGGCGCGGCGCCCGCGGGCGGGCGCCACGGCTCCGGCGGGGCCGACGCGTCGCGACGGCAGGCCGCAGCGAGAAGAATCAGCGCGATCCCGCTCGAACGCCTCATTTCCGCGTCCGCCCGCGGCCGTAGTGGACCCGCCGGAGTGTGAGGCCGCAGGCCGCCGCCTTGGGGGAGAGCAGGCGGCGATCCTGCGATTCGAGAAGCTCCGCGAGGCGGCCGGCCGGAGCCTTGCCGCGGCCCACGTCCGCCAGCACGCCGCAGAGCGACCGCACCATGCCGCGCAGGAACGCGTCGCCGCGAAAGAGCGCGCGGATCTCCTCGCCGTCCTCCTGGATCCGGACGAAGTGAAGGTTGCGGACGGAGGACTCCGCCGCCGACCGCCGGACGCCGAAGACGCCGAAGTCGCGCCTCCCGGGCAGATTCCGAGCCTCGGCCCGCATGCGCGCGGCGTCCGCCCGCGGCGAAAGCGGGGCGACGAACAGCGCGTCCTTCGGGGCAATGACGCGTGCGCGGCTCCAGCGATAGAGATAGTCCTTCCAGACGGCGTCGCGCCGCGCGTGGAAGAGGGCGGGCGCCTCGGCCGCATCCATCAGACGAGCGTCCCACGGAAGCATCGCGTTGACCGCATCGACCAGGCGCTCCGGCGCGCGGGAATGCCGCAGATCGAAGTGGACCACCTGGCCGTCCGCATGCACGCCGGCATCGGTGCGCCCGGCGGCGTGCGCGCGCACCGGGGCGCCGTCCAGCCGGGAGAGCGCCGCCTCCAGCACCGCCTGCACGGTCCGCGGCGCGTTCCTCTGAAGCTGCCAGCCGTGAAAGTACGTCCCGACGTAGGCCAGGCGCGCCCGGTACCGCACGGCCGCGCTCACGGCGCGCTTCCGGCCCGCGCCGCAAACGACCGCCGCAGACCCCGGGCGAGGGTCCACGCGAGGAGGAGGGCGAAAGGAACGTACTCGAGCGCGAGGATCGAAGGCCCGGAGAGCCCGAGCGCGGGATAGAGCAGCCCGTAGGCGAGCGGCGATGCGAACGACAGATAGAGGAAGGCCGGCTCGCGGCCAAGCGCGGCGAAGGGCAGCGTCCAGAGCGGATACCAGGGATGAAGCGTCGGCGAGAAGAGCAGCAGCGCCCCGAGCGACGCGAAGGCGCCGGCGACCGGGTCGCGGGCCCGCCAGGCGACCGCGAGGAGGACCGCGGCGAGAGCGAGCGCGAGCGCCGCGCGCGCGAAGAAGCCGTCGTAGAAGTAAGGAAAGACGCGCTGCGTCCAGGCCGGATGGCCGTGGCGTGCCTTCCAGCCGAGGAAGGCCGTCTTGGCGCGCGCCGACACGTCGCCGGCCCGCATGACCCGGACGGCCGCCGGGTAGAGGACCGAATTGAATTCCCACCGGCTCGCGTACTCGAAGAGGCCGCCGGAGGGCGACACCCCGCCGCGGGTCGAAGCGAGCCACAGGACCGCCGCCCCGACGGCGCCGGAAAGCGCCAGAGTCCATCCGCCGCGGCGCGCGATCGGCAGGGCGGCCGCGAGCGAGACGTACTTGGTCAGGACCGACAGGGCATACGAGAGGCCCGAAAGCACGGGCCGCCGCGCGCCGAGAAACGCGAGCGAGAGAAGGAGCAGGGCGACGCCGACCGGATCCAGATGTCCCTGTCCCGCGCCTTCCAGGACCGGCAGGGGGTGAAAGGCGTAGAGGGCGGCGCCGGCGCCGCTTCCCTGCCGGGCGAGGAGCCAGACGATCCCGACGTCCGCCGCCGCGAAGAGCGCCCGGAGGCAGCGGGAGCAGCGGCCTCCCCCGCTTCCCGCAAGAAAGACCGCCTGGGCGACGGGAGGGTAGACCGACTTGACGTCGCGGTGCGCCACGAGCCCCCGGATCTCCGGCGCCACGCCGGCGGCCGCCGGGTCGTCGGGGGCATAGGCCCATGGCGAGAGGCCGGAAGCGGCCGCGCGGGCGTCCCAGAGATAGCGGTACAGGTCGTCGGACAGATCGGGCGAGCGCAGCAGGAGCGTGGCGCGAAAGAGCGACGCGGCGAAGAGCACGAGGCCGGGCCGCGCTCCGGATAGAATCGCCGCGGCGAGAAGCGAGAGGAGTCCCGCGCCGCCGCAGAGAAGCAGATAGGCGGGCAGGCGCGTGCGCGCATCCGGGATCGCGAGGAAGCCGGCAAAAACGGCTTCCGCCGCCAGAACCAGGAGCCACCGCGTGGAGCGATTCGCGAGGAACCGAGCCTGATGGCCAGTCACACCGGAGAAATCGTCACGCTCGCCGTGTACTACGCCGTTCTGGCGCTGCTCGCCTTCTACGGGGCGCATCGCGTTCTGATGGTCTGGCTCTATTACCGTCTGCGGACCCGGGTCCCTCGCCCGGCCGGCGCGCTCCATCCGCTTCCCCGGGTCACCGTTCAGCTCCCGATCTTCAACGAAGTCTATGTCGTGGAGCGCCTGGTCGAGGCCGTGGCCGCGATGGATTACCCGAGGGAGCTGCTGGAGATCCAGATCCTGGACGACTCGACCGACGAGACGCGGCAGGTCGCCCGCGGCGTCGCAGACCGTCTCGCGGCCCTGGGATTCGACATCGCTCATCTTCCTCGCGATCACCGCGCAGGCTACAAGGCGGGTGCTCTCCAGAAGGGCATGGAGACCGCCTCGGGGGAGTTTCTCGCGATCTTCGACGCGGACTTCGTTCCCGGTCCGCGCTTCCTGCGCGACGCGCTGCCGCATTTCGCGGACCCCCGCGTGGGGCTCGTGCAGGCCCGCTGGGACCACTTGAATCGGGACTTCTCCCTGCTGACGCGGATCCAGTCGATCTTCCTCGACGGCCATTTCGTCGTGGAGCACACGGCGCGAAACCGCTCGGGGCGCTTCTTCAATTTCAATGGCACCGCCGGAATCTGGCGGCGCCGCTGTCTGGAGGAGGCGGGCGGGTGGCAGTCCGACACCCTCACCGAGGACCTGGACGCCTCCTATCGGGCGCAGCTTGCGGGGTGGAAGTTCCTCTATCTGAAAGACCTCGTGGTCCCCGCCGAGCTTCCCGTGGACATGAACGGCTTCAAGACCCAGCAGCACCGCTGGACCAAGGGCTCGATTCAGACGGCGAGGAAGCTCTTGCCCGCGATCCTGAGCAGTTCCTACCCCCTGAAGGTGAAGACGGAGGCGTTCTTCCATCTCACCAACAACTTTTCCTACCTGCTCGTCGTCCTGCTGTCGTTCCTGATCCTGCCCGCGATCCTCATCCGCGAGCGGATCGGCTGGCAGAGGCTCATCGTGCTCGACTTTCCCCTCTTCTTCGGCGCGACCTTTTCGTTCATCGCCTTCTACGTTTCCTCGCAGCGGGAAATCGGGCGCGAATGGAAGGAGACGCTCTCCTGCATGCCGCTCCTGATGTCGCTCGGCATCGGTCTTTCGGTCAACAACGCCCGGGCGGTTCTCGAGGGCGTCTTCGACCGCAAAGCCGAGTTCACCCGAACGCCCAAGTACCGGATCGAGGGCAACCGCGGCGAGTGGCGCAGCAAGAGGTACCGAGCCTCCGGAAACTTCTCCGCCGCCGCCGAGGCCACCCTCGCCGTGTATTTCCTGGGCGCCATCGTCTTCTCGGCCAAGGAGAATTACTGGGCCGGCATCCCCTTCCTGCTCATTTTCTTCAACGGTTTCGCCTACACGGCGGGCCTCTCGCTCCTCTCGCGATGGGAGAGCAGGGCGCGCCGCCCGCTTTCTCCTTCCGCCGTCGCCTCCCCGGAGAGCGGGGCAAACTAGAATCGGTCACGTGGAGGCCACGGTCCGCGTGACGGAGATTTTCCGCTCGCTGCAGGGCGAGTCGATCCGCGCGGGCTTTCCCTGCGCCTTCATCCGGCTGACCGGCTGTTCGCTGCGTTGCGTCTGGTGCGACACGGCTTATGCCTTTCACGGCGGGAAGGAAATGGCGGTCTCCGAGGCGGCCGGCCGCGTGGCGGCGCTCGACACAGAGCTGGTCGAGGTGACCGGCGGCGAGCCCCTCGAGCAGGAAGGCGTGTACCCGCTGATCGATCGGCTGCTCGAGCTGGGCAAGACCGTGATGCTCGAGACCGGAGGCCACATGGCGCTCGACCGGGTCGATCCTCGCGTGATCAAGATCGTGGACGTGAAGGCTCCGGGAAGCGGGATGCAGGAGGCCAACCTGCCCGAGAACCTCGAGCGGCTCGGGCCCCGCGACGAGCTGAAGTTCGTGCTGGCGGACCGCCGCGACTTCGACTGGGCGCTCGCGCGGGTCCTCGATGGTGACCTCGACCGGCGTCACGTGGTGACCTTCTCTTCCGTCTGGGAAAGTCTCCGGACGCCGGACCTGGCGGAGTGGATCCGGGACAGCGGGCGAAACATCCGGCTGGGACTGCAGCTGCACAAACTGCTCTGGGGAGACGTGCCGGGGCGGTGATAGAAGCTGTCGGCTCTCAGCTGTCGGCTCTCAGCCGGAGAGCTCGGGCTCGCGTCCGGCTGACAGCGGAAAGCCGATAGCGGAAGGCTCCTGCTCCCCATGAACCCGTCCTCGCGCGCCGTCGTCCTCCTGTCCGGGGGGCTCGACTCGGCCACCTGCCTGCTGATCGCCCTCCAGGAGGGTTTCGAGGTCCACGCGCTTTCCTTCGACTACGGCCAGCGCCACCGCCTGGAGCTCGACCGGGCGCGCGCCCTCGCGCGGCGATACGGGGCTGCCGAGCACCGGGTCGTCCGGCTCGACTTGCCCTGGCGCGAGGCGTCGGCCCTGACGGATCCTTCCCGCCCGGTCCCGAAGAACGAGCTCGGGCGCGAACCGATCCCGATCACCTACGTCCCCGCCCGCAACACCCTTTTCCTCTCACACGCTCTTGCCTGGGCCGAGACGATCGGCGCTGCCGATATCTTCGTCGGCGCCAACGCCCTCGACTACTCGGGGTATCCCGACTGCCGCCCCGAGTTCCTCCAGGCCTTCGAGCGCCTGGCGAACCTCGCAACCAAGGCGGGTGTCCAGGGAACCGCCAGCTTTCGCATCCGCGCGCCCTTGCTTCAGATGACCAAGGGCCAGATCGTGCGCCGGGCAAGAGAGCTGGGCCTCGACTTTTCGCTGACTTCGTCCTGCTATGACCCCTCTCCAGCTGGAGCTCCCTGCGGCGCGTGCGACGCCTGCCTCCTGAGAGAGAGAGGCTTTCGAGAGGCAGGAATCGATGATCCCACTGGCTGCTGAGGCAAGTGCGGCTGGACGACTAGTTCTTCCATGTCTGTTGTTTGCGATGAGATATTGCGTCTGTACAACTAAGATTTATGCAAATAAAAACTTGACAACTTAATACTAACCTTTCTATCATACCCTCCTGCCGGCGGACCGAACGTCCGGGGAAGGAAGGCCATGAGATTCGATCAGCTCACCATCAAGGCCCAGGAGGCGGTCCAGGAGGCGCAGCGAGACGCGCGCGCGCGGGGCAACGCCGAGCTCACACCGGACCACCTGCTGCTCGCGCTGCTGCGCCAGGCCGAGGGCGTGGTAATCCCGATCCTGCAGAAGCTCGGCGTCGATCCCGAGGGCCTCGCCCGCGAGGTCGAGCAGGATCTCGACCGCAGGCCGAAGGTCTCCGGCGCCTCGGCGGACGCCGCGGCCTCCCGAGAGCTGACCCAGGTCCTCGACCGCGCCTTCGAAGTCGCCCGGGAATTCGGGGACGAGTACGTGTCGACCGAGCACCTGTTGCTGGCGCTCGCCGAGCCTGCGGCCGGAGAGGCGGCCCGGCGCCTCGCAGGCAAGGGCGCGAAGAAGGACGCGTTGCTCAAGGCCTTGAAGGAAGTCCGGGGCTCGACCCGCATCACGGACCCGAATCCCGAGGACAAGTACCAGGCCTTGAAGCGCTACACGCGGGACCTGACCGATCTCGCGCGCCGCGGCAAGATCGACCCGGTCGTCGGACGCGACG
>JBLMXY010000204.1:0-6374 GCA_050257975.1 Acidobacteriota bacterium | reverse complement strand
CTGGAGACTCTCATCCGGCGCGCCGGGATCTCCGACCCGGCCCTCCGCCCCGTCGCGGAGATCGTTCACGACATCGATCTGAAGGACAGAAAGTTCCGGCGGCCCGAGGCGCCCGGCGTCGAGCGGCTCGTCCTCGGAATCCTGGGCGCCTGCGCGCGGGACGAAGATCGCCTGGACCGCGGGTTTGCTCTCCTGGACGGGCTCTACGAGTCCTTTCGCAAGACGCCCCTCGAGAAGGAGGTTCGGCAATGAGACTCCAGAAATTCGGCAGCATCTTGCTCCTCGGCTCTTTCGCCGCCGTCACCGCCGGCACGCAGTTCCCGGCGCCGGAAAAAGGATGGGCGCCGCTCGACAAGATTTTCGAGCAAGCAGGGAAAGATCTTCCCGGCGGAGTCCACCGCTTCGGCTGGCCGCGGACCGATCTGCGCGTCGCGGTGCGCGGCGTGGCGATCGAGCCGGCGCTGGCCCTCGGCTCCTGGGCGGCCTTCCAGGCGACCGGCAACGGCGACGAGGCGGTTGCCCTGGGCGACCTCGTCCTGCTCGCCTCGGAGGTCAACCCGGTCGTCGCGGAGCTCCAGTCCAACGGCATCGAAGTCCTCGCGATCCACAATCACTTGATCGATGAGACGCCGCGCCTGATGTACGTTCACTTCCACGCGCGAGGGGAGGCCTCGGCGCTCGCCGAGGGGCTCAAGGCGGCCCTCGGCAAGACCCACACACCGGCTCAGGCGGCGGCCGCTCCCAAGAGCCAGGCCAAGCTGCCCGAGGTCGATCAGAGCGCCTTCGAGAAGATCCAGACGGTTCTCGGCCGTCGGGGCGCCCTTGCCGGACGGGTGCTGCAGGTTGGAGTGCCTCGCGCGGGCCACGTCGAAGAGAGCGGCATGGAGGTTCCCCCGAGCATGGGGACGGCGACCGCGATGAACTTTCAGCTGGCCGGCAACCGGGTCGCGGCGACCGGGGACTTCGTCCTGGTCGCCGACGAGGTCAACCCCGTCGTTCGCGAGCTCCAGGCGCACGGACTCCTGGTCACGGCTCTCCACTCCCACATGCTGCGGGAGGAGCCTCGCCTCTTCTTCCTCCATTTCTGGGGAATCGGCCCGCCCGAGAAGATCGCCGAAGGGCTCAAGGAGGCGCTCTCGAAGGTCGCGACACGGCCATGAAGTGGGTCACCCGCAGGCGCATCCGGGTCAACCGGACGGCGACCGGCTGGCTCGTGCGCCGGTTCCTGGACGCCGACGCCCGGATCCTCTTCGTCGATCCGGACGAGGTCGCGCGGGTTCAGGAGCGGGACGCGGCGGTCGGCTTCGACGCTCCGGGCGCTCGCTACCCGCACCGGGACGCGCTCGGCCGGTGCTCCTTCGAGCAGCTCGTCGAGGAGCGCCTCGGCCACGACGACGCCCTGGTTCGCATGGGCCAGATCGTGCACGGCGCGGACTTCCCGGAGGAGATGGGCATCACGCGCGAGTCCGCCGGCCTCTGGGCGATCAGCCAGGGCTTCCCGGAAGTCGGCCGCGACGACGAGGACGTGCTCGCGCGCGCCGCCTTCCTCTACGACGCGCTCTACGCCCACCTCCGGCAAAGCGGCGGCCGCCATTGACCACCTGAAGGTCGCGGCGGGTCGCGACTCTCGCGGCACCGCCCGGCCTGCGGAATGGCGGCCGCGGTTGCTTAGAATGCCGGGCGTGGCTCTGCCCCGCGTCGTCGGGCCCTGTCTTCTCTTCCTCTTCGGTCTTCACGCGGCCGCTGCGGCGCCCGAGAAGCCGCTCACGATCGAAGAAGCGCTGCGCGAGGCGCGGGCGTCCAATGCCCGGCTGCCCCTGCCCGCTCTCGATCTCGACCTCGCGCGGCAGCGGTGGGACGAGGCGCGCGCCGAGCGGTGGCTCCGGGTCGCCCTGGAGGGCGACTTCGTCTACGCGCCGGCGTCGAGCTACGACCCGGCGCTGACGAACCTCGGAGAGGCCCGGTCCCAGATCGTGGCGCGGCAGCCTCTGCTCGACGGCGGGGCAAGGCACGCGGCCGTCGCGGACGCCGAGGCCGGGATCGCGGCGGCCGGCGCGCGCTATCGGATCGCGGAGAAGGACCTCGATCTCGAGGTGCGGGGCCGGTTTGCCGAGATGCTCGAAGCGCAGGCCGAGGTCGAGATCCGGCGGGGCGGCATCGAGCGGCTGACGACCTATCGCACGTCGCTTCGAAGCCGCCAGGCGGCGGGACAGGCCGTGGCCGCGGACCTGCTCAAGACCGACGTGCGGGTCGCCGCGGAGCAGGCGAACGTCCTGGAAGCCGAGCGGAGAGTCGGGGAAGCGAGAATTGCCTTGAACGATCTCATGGGGCGCGATCCGAAGGCGCCGCTCGAGCTCGCCTCCCTTCCCCCTCCCGAGGAGGCTCCCGCGGGGGGCAGCCCCGAGGCCTGGGCGGGCGCCCCCGAGATCGCCGAGGCGCAGGCGCAGGCCCGATCGGCGGACGCCCGGCTGACGATCGCTCGCTCCGAGCGCCGTCCGCAGCTCTTCGTGCAGGCCGATGCCGGCCTCTGGGGCTCCGATACGTCGCATTGGATTCCGGCCGACCTGAAGACCGCCGATCCGTCGGCGACGTTCGGAGATCGAATCCGCCGGGATGCCGGGTATTCCTTCAGCCTCAATCTTTCCTGGCCGGTCTTCGACCTGGGCGCGATGCGAGCGCGGCAGGCCCAGGCCGAGACGTCGCTGCGGCAGGCGCGCCAGCGCCTCGAGGTGGCGCGACGCGAGGCCCGCCTGCAGTGGGAACAGGCCGAAGCGACGCTCGAGAATCTCTCCCGCCAGATCGCGCTGCTGACCGCGGCCGTGCCCGACGCCCACGACTCCTATCTCGAGGCCGAGAGCCGGTATCGCGGAGGGGCGGCCCCGGCCCTCGAGGTCCTGGACGCCTATTCCTCCTGGGTGGAAGCGCAGCTGCGGCTGGCGGATTCCGTCGCCCGCTTTCACATCGCCCGAGCGGTCGCGATTCGCTGGGGGACTCCGTGAGGAGAGCGGCGGCGATTCTCTTTTCGCTTCTGGTTCTGCCGGCCTGCGCGCGGGAGCGCGAGGACAAGCCTGCTGCCACGGAATCCTCCGCCCCGGCGGCGGTCCCGGTTCGGGTCGCGGCCGTCGTCCGTACGACGCTCGCCGAAACCGTCTCCGGGCCGGGCCGCACGACCGCCTTCTCGCAGCTCAAGGTGCGCGCGCCCTTCCCGGGAACTCTGACGGAGCTGCGGGTGCTCGATGGGGACGCCGTCCGCCGCGGTCAGGTGCTGGGCTCGATCGTCTCCCGCGACAGCGAGGCCGCACTCGCCGGGGCGAGGGAGATGCGGCGCCAGGCCGCGAGCCCCGCGGAGCAGCGCGACGCGGACCGCGCCGTCGCGCTCGCCCAGAGGAACCTCGTCCGGGCCCCGCTGCTTTCCTCCGCAGACGGCAGAGTGCTTTCCCATGCCGCGAGCCAGGGCGACCGCGTCTCCGAGGACCAGGAGATTCTCGTGATCGAGGACGCCTCCTCCGTGGCGTTCGTCGCCGACGTTCCGCAGGCCGACCTCGGGCGCATCCGCCCGGGCGAGAAGGCGAGTGTCGAGATCGGCGGCCGGGAGCGGCCGATCCCGGGGGTCGTGCGGACCGTGCTGCCGAGCGCCAACCCGGCCGACTACACCGCGCCCGCGCGGATCGACTTCCTGGGCGCCGAAGGCCGGCTGCCGCTCGGCCTCTTCGGAACCGCGCGGATCACCGTTGGCCGGCGCGAGAACGCCATCGTCGTGCCCGAGGCCGCGGTTCTCCGCGACGACGTCAGCGGAGTCAGCCGGCTCGCCGTCGTGAAGGAAGGGCGGGCCCGCTGGCTCGTGGTGACAACGGGCGCCCGCGAAGCTGGACAGACGGAGATCCTGTCCGGAGGACTGGCGGAAGGCGATCGGGTCGTCGTCTCCGGCCAGGTCGGTCTCCCGGACGGATCGCCCGTCTCGGTCCAGCCGTGAACCTGTTGCGGCTGCTTCGGCGACGGCGGGGGGCCGTCCTCCTGCTGACCGGCCTGCTCACGGCCGGCGGGATCTTCGCCGCCCTGCGCCTTCCCGCCTCGATCTTCCCCGCGGTCACGTTCCCCGTGGTCAAGGCCATCGCCGAGGTGGGCGAGGAGCCGGCCGCGCGCATGATGCCGACCGTCACCCGCCCGCTCGAGGAGGCGCTCCTGCGCGTTCCCGGCATCCGCCTCGTTCGCTCGACCACGTCCCGCGGCTCGACCGAGATCTCGGCCAACTTCACCTGGGGGACCGACATGAAGACGGCCCTCCAGCGCGTTCGGGCGGAGGTGGAGCGCATCCGATCGGACCTCCCGGCCGAAACGCGTGTCGAGACGGAATGGATGAATACGGCGATCTTCCCGATCCTGGGATACGCGCTGACCTCCAAGAGCCGCGGCCCCGCGGAGCTCTGGGCGCTCGCAGAATACACGTTGAAGCCCGAGTTGATCCGGATCCCGGGCGTCTCCCAGGTCCAGATCCAGGGTGGCCGCCGCCGCGAGTTCCAGGTCCGGCTCGATCCCAGAGCGCTCGCCGCCCGCCGACTCGCGCCGGCCGACGTCGTAGACGCGATCCGCCGCAACGACCGGGTCCTGTCGGCGGGCCTGACCGAGGCCAATCACGAGCTGTACCTCGCCCTGATCGACGGACGGTCGGAAGGCATCGAGAGCCTCTCGCGAATCGGCGTCCCCATCCCGGGAGGAGGCGTTCCCGCTCATCTGGGAGAGCTCGCGGCCGTCTCCGCCGAGGATGCCGTCTCCTACGTCCGCACGACCGCCGACGGGCAGCCCGCCGTGCTCGTCAACCTCGTCCGGCAGCCCGACGCGAACACGATTGCGATCGCGCGTGCCGTGCAGGAGTTGTTTCGCGGCCAGCCGGAGCTCCTCCCGAAGGACGTGGGGTGGACGACCTTCTACGACCAGGCGGAATTCGTGTCGCGCTCGGTCGAGGGCGTCCGGGACGCGATCCTGATCGGCGTGTCGCTGGCGGCGCTCGTCCTGCTCGTCTTCCTGCGCAACCTCCGGCTGACGGCGATCGCCGTCGCGGCGGTACCCGTCTGTGTCGCCCTGGTCCTTCTCGCGCTCGCGGCGGCGGGGCAGACCATCAACCTGATGACGCTGGGAGGCATCGCCGCGGCGCTCGGCCTGGTCGCCGACGACGCCATCGTGGTCGTCGAGTACATCCATCGCCGGGGCGAGCAGGGAGATGCGGACCCGGCGCGCAGCGGGGTCGCCGAGATTCTCCCCGCCCTGGCCGGCTCGACGCTTTCGACGGTCATCATCTTTCTTCCCTTCGCCTTCTTGACGGGCATCACGGGCGCATTTTTCAAGCCCCTCGCGCTGACGATGGCCGTGGCGCTCTCGATCTCCTTCTTGCTCGCCGCCTTCGTGGTTCCCCTGGGTCTTCGCCGCGCCTCCGGCGAAATCGTGCGGGCCGAGGCCGCCGGTCCCCGCTTCGAAAGAGTCGTGCGGCTCTTCATCCGCCGTCCCGGGATCGCCCTCGCCGCGGTGGCTCTCCTGCTTGGCGCGGGATACGGGCTCTACCAGGCGATCGGAACGGACTTTCTTCCGGAGATGGACGAGGGCTCGATCGTGCTCGACTACTGGACCCCGCCCGGCACGTCGCTGACCGACACGGACGCGATGCTCTCCGAAGCGGAGCGCATCATCGCCCGGCTGCCCGACGTTCAATCGTACTCGCGGCGAACGGGGACGCAGCTGGGCTTCTTCATCACCGAGCCGAACCGGGGGGACTATGTCATCCGCTTGAAACCCCGGCGCGAGCGGCGCCCCGTCGAGGAGGTCATCGACGACATCCGAGCCCGCCTGGCCGCCGCCGAGCCCGCCATCCACACGGACTTCGGCCAGCTCCTGGAGGACGACATCGGCGATCTTGCGGGCGGAGCGCCGCAGCCGATCGATCTGAAGATCTTCGGGGAGGACCAGGCCCTCCTTCAGGCCAAGGCGCGCCAGGCGGCGGCGATCCTGCGCAAGATCCCCGGCATCGAAGACGTGTTCGATGGCATCGTGATCGCCGGCCCCGCCCTCGAGATCCGCCCGCGTCCTTCGGGCTCTGCTCCCGCGGCCTCCTCCGGATCCGCCAACGAACCGGCGCGGTTCGGCCTGACGACCGAGGACCTGCACGCGGCCGTCGAGCCGGCGGTCGCGGGCACCGTCGCCGGAGACGTTCGCGTCGGAGAGCGTCTCTACGACGTTCGGGTTTTCGCGCGCGGCCCGTCGGGTCTCCCGGACCTCGCGGTTCGGACTCCCTCCGGCGCCCTTCTGCCGTTGTCGACTGTCGCCTCCGTGACGACCGGGCCGCCGGAGGCGGAGATCGACCGGGAGAACCTCCGGACGTATCT
>JBLMXY010000203.1:0-8832 GCA_050257975.1 Acidobacteriota bacterium | reverse complement strand
GCGGCAGCCGGCAGGGGCCGGTCACGCGCGCACGGCGAGCCTCGCGAGCGCGCCCGCGCTTTCTCGCAGCCTGCTAATAGAAGTCCGAGCAGGACATGTAGTAGCCGCAGGCGGGGTTCGGGCAGAGGAGCCTGCACTTTCTTTCGAGAAGCGCCGCGCCGCAATTGGGGCAAACGCGCTCCGGGCGCGGCGCGGAAGACGGCGGCGCCTCGGGGCGGGCTTCCGGCTCGGTCTCCTGCTGCGGCTGGGGCGTCATGGCTCCCCACCCGTGGCCGCGGCCGCCGCCGGCGTGGCCGTCGGAGCGGGCGCGGTGCGCTCGGGTTTCATGAGGAGAAAGCCCGCCGGCGTGCGCAGCGCGGCGATCGGGGTGTTGTCGGGTGTGGGGGGCGCGGGCACCGGCGATGCGGCGGCACGGACGACCCGCGATCGGCCTCTTCCACCGCATCCGACGGCGGCCAGAGCGGCGGCCGCGAGCAGCAGAGCGGCGACCCGAAGTATTCGCATTCCCCCTCCCCCGAGATCCCGCCGGAAAGACAAATTTTGTCGCTCCTGACCTCGCGGGCGTGCCTCAGTTTGCCGCCCGCCCCGGCGGAGCCATTCGCAACCCTTTGAGCGGTAAAGATCCGATCTCGACGAGTCCGCTGGTATGAGTCTTGATATTACTCCATGACAATTGAGAGTGCCGGCATGGGAGTTCCGGCAACGGGGGAAGTCGAAAGGCTTCCCCCGTTGTCTTTCTGGCCGGCTCTACGCTCCGGCGGCGGCAACGCCGCGCGCCGGTTCCTCGACCAGATATCGCCGCAGCGCAGCCAGCCGTCCGACCTCCCCCGCAATCGTCATCTGCAGGAAGTCTCCATGGGCTTCCTCGGCGAGCACGCGGCCCCGGGCGCGCGCCGCGGCGATCGCCCGGCCGTCCCGGTAGGGAATTCGCAGGCACAGACGGTCGGGCTCGGGACGCGCCCGCCGCGCGATCTGCTTCTCAAGCTCCGCGATGCCGGCGCCGGTCAGGGCCGAGACGCGAACGGCGGAAGCGGGGCCGAGCGAGCCGGCCAGATCCCGCTTGTTCCAGACCGTCAGGATCTTCTCCGGCGCGACACCCAGGTCCGCCAGGACCTCCGAGGCGATGCGCCGCTCTTCGTCCACGCGCGGCGACGAGGCGTCGAGCACGTGCAGGACCAGGTCCGCGTCGCGGATCTCGGCGAGCGTCGAGCGAAACGACGCGACCAGGCCCGGCGGGAGCTTGCGGACGAAGCCGACCGTATCGAGGAAGACGGTGTTGCGAAGGCGGGGCGAGGCGGCGCGCGCCGCCCGGGAGTCGAGGGTCGCGAACAGCTGGTCCGCCGCGTATTCGGATTGCCGCGTCAGGCGGTTGAAGAGCGTCGTCTTGCCCGCGTTGGTGTAGCCCGAGATCGCCACCTGAAAGTGGCCCTTGCGGCCCCGCCGGCGCACCTCGCGCGCCGTCTCGATCTTCTCCAGGTCGCGCCGCAGCCGCGCGATGCGGTCGCGGATCTTGCGCCGGTCGAGCTCGAGCTTCTGCTCCCCGGCGCCCCCGCGCGCGCCGATGCCGCCGCGCAGCCCCGACAGGCCCTTGTAGCGCCCCGCCAGCCGCGGCAACAGGTACTGAAGCTGCGCCAGCTCGACCTGGGTGCGCGCCTCCCGAGTGCGGGCGTGGGAGGCGAAGACGTCCAGGATCAGGCCCGGGCGGTCGAGAACGCGCACGCCTTCCCAGCGTCGCTCGAGGTTGCGGGTCTGCGCCGGCGTCAGCTCGTCGTCGAACACCACCAGGCGGGCATCCCGCTCTCGGGCGGCCTCGCCGATCTCTTCGACGGAGCCCCTTCCGATGAACGTCGCCGGATCCGGAGCCGAGCGTTCCTTGACGAAGCGAGCCACCTCGACCCCGCCCGCGGTGTCGAGGAGGCGCTCGAGCTCGTCCAGGTGCTCCTCGGCCACCGCGCGCGGCACGGCGCGGGAAGCGACCCCGACCAGAATGGCCTTCTCGCGAGAGCGCTCGATCATGAGTCTTCCCGGTTCCCGAACAGGGGTCCGCGTGAACCGATTCCCCAATGATGGCAGAATTCGCGGGTGGACCTTTCTGCCCGGGACCGCCTGCTGGCCGAGCGGCTCGAGCTCCTCTATCGCAGCTACGGGCCCGAGACCGCCTCGAGCGACCCGATCGGCCTGGTCCTCCCCTACGCGGACCCCGAGGACATCGAGGTCGCCGGCTGGATCGCCTCCGCCTTCGCCTACGGCCGGGTCGAGACGATCCGGGCGAACGTCTCCCGCGTCCTCGCCGCGCTCGGGCCGCGGCCGGCCCGCGCGCTCGGCCAGATCGGCGACTTCTCCGCCTTCGCGCGCGAGCGGCTCGCCGGCTTTCGGCACCGCTTCCACGGCGCGCCCGACGCGGCGGCGCTCCTGCTCGCCATTTCGCAGGCGCGCGCGGGCGCCGGCTCCGTTCGGGCCTATTTCGAGGCGGAGCTGCACCCCGAGGAGCCGGACGTCGCGGGCCTGCTCTCCCGCGTCGCCCGCAAGCTGGTTCGCATCGACTACCGTCCGGCGCTCGGCCGGAAGGATCTTCCGGAGGACGCGCCCGCCCGTTTCTTCTTCCCGGACCCCGCTTCCGGCTCCGCCTGCAAGCGCTGGAACCTCTATATGCGCTGGATGGTGCGCCGGGACCGCCTCGACTTCGGCCTCTGGGCGGGGATCCCGACCGACCGGCTGGTCGTTCCGACCGACACCCACATCCACCTCGTGGCGCGCCGGCTCCGCCTGACGCGTCGCAAGACCGCCGATTGGGCGGCCGCGCGCCAGATCACGCGGCATCTCTCGCGATTCGATCCGCGGGACCCGGTCCGGTTCGACTACGCGCTCTGCCGCATCGGCATCTTCGGGATCTGCCGGCCGGAGGCCTCGAGGTCCCGCTGCGACGACTGCCTGGCGCAGGAGGCGTGCCCGGTCGGAAGGAAGAGAACCGCGCGGTCGAACCGCTCCGACCCCGATTCCCCGGAGGCGCGGCTTCCTCGGACGCACGCGACGAGCCCCCGATTCAATGATTCAATGAGCCCGGCATGAAGACCCGCTCGCTGCTCACGATCGCGTTCGGCGTCGCGACCGCGGCGGTCGTCGCGGTCTGGCTCAAGTCGCTTTCCCCGCCGGCCTCCCCTTCCGGCTCCCTGGCGTTCCTCTCGGCCGCGCCGGCCCTTCCCGTCGCCGACCGCTCCGGAAAGAAGATCGACCTCTCCAAGGAGAAAGGCAGGCTCCTGATCATCCATTTCTGGGCCACCTGGTGCCCGCCCTGCGTCGAAGAGGTGCCCGCGCTCTCCCGTTTCTGGGAGAAGTATCAGGGGCGCGACGACATCGCGCTCTACGCGATCTCGGTGGACAAGGACTGGAAGACGATCGATCAGTTCAACGCGAAGAACCCGAACCGGCTTCCGCTCTTCATCGACCCGGATGCCTCGACCGCGAAACGCTTCGGAACCACGCAGTACCCCGAGACCTACATCGTCAACCAGAACGGCCGGGTGCTCGAGCGTGTCCCCGGAGCCGTCTCCTGGGACGATCCGGACGTCCGAAAGAGGATCGAGCAGCTGCTCGCGTCGTGAGGGCCCTCCGAAGCGCGTCGGTCCCGGCGGGCGGCGCCGGGCTTCTCCTGCTCGCGCTGTCGGCGGCGCTTTCGGGCGAGGACGCTCCCCCGGCGCCCCAGGGCTTCTCGTGGAAGCGCCTGGAACCCGTGAAGGCTTCCTTCCTGATGCCCGACGGCTGGCACTTCAAACAGGAGGAGCAGCAGGGCACCCGCGCGTTCTTCATCACGCTCGAGGACATCGACAAGTCCGGGAGCTTCGAGACGGGCCTCACGGTCAACGTGCAGAAGGTCCAGCGCGACAAGGCGCCCGGGAAGGCGGCGCAATTCATCGTCGGCATGATGCAGGGCCACCAGGTGCTGGATCAGTGGGCGAAGGAAGCCGGCGTCATGAAGATCTTCGGATGCCGGGTTCGCGAGACGGAAAAGGGCCATCCCCCGCTCGTCATCCACGTTCTCGCGCTCGGCAACGAGCGGACCAACACGCTCTACGTCGTGATGTTCGAGAGCCCGGAGTCGAGCTGGGACGCCGCCTGGGCGAAGGGCCGGGTGATGCTCGAGACGTTCCGGCTCGACGACGAGGTCTGATCTCCGATCGCGCGCGGGAGCGACCCGGTCAGGGACTGCGGAACAGCATGTAGGTTCCGACGTCCTTGCGGGGGTAGCCGGGCTCGATCCGCCGCGGAAACGACAGCGTGAGCCGCCATGGCGCCATCCAGCTCTCGTAGGTCGCGACCGCGCGGCCTCGCGTCATTCCGCCCTTCCAGTCCGGAGGGAGCTCCGCGCCGAGGGAAGGGTCGGTCTCCTCGACGAGAAGCGCGAATCCGCCGGCCGCGATCCGGCGCACCTCCCCGAGAGCGCGCCGCGCGGCGTCGTCCGGGACGTGCTGCAGGACGGTGAAGGTCATCGCGAAGTCGAACGATCCCTCCGGCGCCGGCAGCGACGAGAGGTCCGCGATCGCGACCCACTCGACTCCGGGCTGCGACCGCCGGGCCCGGGCGAGAAGCTCCTCCTCGCGCTCGAAGCCGACGGCCCGGCCCGCAAACTCGGCGAGCACCGGCGTCAGGCGTCCGTGTCCGCACCCGACGTCGGCGGCCGAGCGGATCGGCCGCTCCCCTGCGGCGGCATCGAGACACCGGCGGACGCCGAGCCGCTCGAGTTCGTTTCGCAGGCGCGAGGCCGCGCCCCCGGCGTCGGAGACCTCCTCGGACCGCCAGTTGTGGCGGCTCATTCGGTCCGGCCGGACTCCTGCGTCCCCCGTGGCGGGGAGGACGGAGGCGGACCTTGCCCGCGGCGCCTCCGCCTTTCGCGCATCAGCCAGAGGAACAGGACCACCGCGGCCGCGGACATCGCGAGGCTCGCGTCGTAGAGGAAGACGGAAAGGTCGAATGCCACGGCGAGCCGGCGCTATCGGCCGGCCCCCGAGGCCCCCGCGGCGGCGCCGGCGGTCGCCTGCGCCGCTCCGACCGGGGCGCTGCCGCCGTTGACGCCGATCGACCAGACGTAGTCGCGCAGCGCGCGCGTCACCGCGTCGGGGTCGCCCAGGAACGCGCGGGCCTGCGCATCGCCTCCGAGGATCCTGCCGAACTCCTCGCGGTCCTTTGCGAAGGCCGGGGCGTCGAGCATGCCCGCCAGCGGGGAGATCCGCCGGCCGTCGTCTCCCTTCGGGAAGTTGGTCGGCATCCGCGTGCCCGGCATCCACTCGTCGGGCCTGCGGATCCAGTCGTTGATCCAGTCGTGCCGCAGGCGCGTCGAGGCCATCTGCAGGTTGGGCGCGAGGCTCGAGCGGTCGACGCCGGGCGCGTTGGCCTCCTGCTCGCTCCTCGGGTGGCACTGCTTGCATCGCAGCAGCTCGAAGACCTTCTTGCCGGCCGCCCACGCCCGGGCATCGGCCACGTAGTCGGCGGTGTCGAACGGGTAGCGGGACCGGTCCAGGGTCGCGAAGTAGCGAGTCAGGTCGTTCAACTCCTCGACCGTGAAGCCGAACGTCGGCATGTGCACATCCAGCCACGGCCGGATCTGTCCGGTCTTCGGGGCCTTCAGGAAGGTGAAGAGCCAATCGCTCTGGACCTTGGCCCCTTCTCCCTGGATGATCGGCGGCGCCAGCGACGGGTCGGAGACCAGCGAGCGGTAGGACCCGCCGTACCCCTCGATGATGTGGCAACCCTGGCAGTTGTGGTTCTTGATGATGCGGCGCCCGCGCTCGATCGCCACCTCGTCGGCGTCGAGCTCCTTCTTCGCGGCGGCGGAAGCGTTGAGCTTCTGGAAACCGAGCACGGCGGTCGTCACGTAATCCAGCTCCCGCGGCGAGAAGCGGAAGAGCGGCATGCGCAGCTTCTCTTCCCAGCCGCGGGCGCGGTCCCGGTCGAAGAGGCGCGTGTTCTGGAGCTTTGCGCGGAACCAGTCCTGTCGCGTGTGCGGCAGGTGCACGAATCCGAAGTCGAGGCGGTGGACCGCCTTGGAGCCTTCCTCGGTCAGCTCCGTGCCGATCGGCTTGGCGTCCTCGAATCCCGGGATCCGGTGGCAGGCGAAGCACCCGTAGTGCGCGATCAGCTTCTCGCCGGCGTAGACCTCCTTGGCGTGGAGGTCCATCCTGGCGAGATCCGCCTTCGCGTCGAAGATCGTCTTGGTCGCCATCTCGAAGTACAGTGCCATGCGGTCGAGGGTCGCGGGGTCGGTCTTCGGCAAGGGGATCGTGTCGAAGCCGGCCGGGCCCTTCAACGTCGCGAGGTATTCCGCGATGTCGAGCGCGTCTTCGTTCGAGAGGCGCAGGTTCGGCATCTTGGTATCCGGGTTCCAGGCCTTCGGGTCTAGGATCCATTGATAGATCCAGTCGCGAGACGCCTTCGAGCCGATGCCGGCCAGGTTCGGGCCGAACTGCCGGTAGGTTCCGACCAGGTCGCGCTGGGCGTCGGGATCGGCGAGGTGGCAGCCGAAGCAGCCCCGCGTCGAGAGCAGCTTCTGGCCGCGAACCGGATCGCCATGCCCGGGCGCCGCCGGGACTTCGGCGGACTTCGCCTTGTCGTAGAGGTACGCCACGATGGCGTTGACCATGACGTCGTTCTCGACGCGCCCCTGCGCGTTCATGCGTTCCTGCGCCGCCGTCGGCTTTCGAGGCCCCGAAACGTTCACGAAGTTCTCGAGGTAGAAGAAGGTCGGCATTCGGGTGTTCGCGCGAAAGGAGGCCGGGTTCATGACCCAGCGCGTCGCCCACTCGCGGGAGACCTTGGAGGCCACCTTCTCGAGCGAGGGCCCGACCCGGGGCAGCCCCTGCTTCTCGAGCCCTTCGATGCGGTGACAGCCCCAGCAGCCGAGCGTCTCGACCATCTTGAGCCCGGCGTCGAGGGTGGGGGCGTCGGGAAAGTTCGTCTCCTCCGCGTGGCAGCGATAGCACCCCGCCTCGGTGTACTTGAGCGGCAGGACCGGCATCTCGTTGAACTTGTCGAACTGCCAGTCGTAGTGCCTCTTCCAGGACTTCTCCTCCCCGTCGTTCTCGGGCGAGTGGCCCGCCGACCAGAAGGAGGACGCCCGGTCCCGCCCGCCGTGGCAGGGCGTGCAGCCGAAGGAGCCGTAGGGGTGCGGCGATTCGTCGCCCACCATCAGATCCAGGTGCGGATGGGTCCGGAAGACGGCGTTCTTGGCATCCTCGAAGCCCTTGCGGTCCGCGGCGACGTGGCACGTCGCGCAGCGGTCCACGCGGGGGATCTTCATGAAGTTGACGTCGTTGAAGTGGTCCGGAAGCTGAACCTGCTGCACGCGCAGCGACGGGTTGATCATGTCGAGGATGGGCGAGTTGCGCAGGGCGAAGAGCGTGTCCTGCTTGAGGCTCTCGTATTTCTGGCGCGCCAGCTTGAAGTCCGCCGAGAGCTTTTCGATCGAAGCTCGCACGTCGTCCCGGCGCGCCGTTCTCCGCTTGATCTCGGCGTTCGCGGCGGACTCCTCCTGCTTCAGCCTCGCCAGCCGGAGATTCGCGGCATCCAGCTCCGCCCGGATCCGGTCGAGCTGCTTCTTCGCGGAAGGAGCCGCCGCCGGCTTGTTGGCCAGCGAGTCCTCGTACCGGTAGAGGGACGCGTCGAAAGAGGCCTTGGCGAACTTCGCCTGCTGGTCGGCCAGATAGATGCGAGGGGCCAGGTCCTCGAGCTTCCGGTTGAGCCGGACGAGCTCCTTCTCGTGGGCCTGTATCTCGGCCCGCGCGTCTCGCAGCTGCCCGAGCAGCAGCGCGCGCTCCTGCCCGTACGCCTTCTCCCGCGCCGCAAGGGCCGCCTCGCGCGTCTTGCGGGCGTCCAGGCGCATGAAGACGCGCTGGATGGTCTTCCAGTCCCGCGCGTAGTCGGCCCAGATCATGCCGAGAAAGATCGCCGCCAGCACCACCCCCGTCAGGAAGAAGACGCGGTTGAGCTTCGGGATGTTGTAGTGGTGGTCGATCGGCTCGGCGGGCGGCTTTCTGGGCATGGCGGAGGAGTTGTCAGTTGTCAGTCATCAGTTTCCAGTTCCGGAACCGACGACTGACAACTGAAAACTGACAACTCCCTTCATATGTTGAACGCGAACTCGGGGATGTTCACGATGTACTTCAGGTTGAAGATCCAGCGCAGATACATCTTGATGGGCAGCGCGAGCATGGTCAGGGCGAGCGTGACGCCGATCAGGTACCGGGCCATGCCCATCTTCTCGTAGAAGCGGCGCAGGAGCGTCTTGGAGAGCAGCAGCGGCAGGCCGACGAGGTAGAAGCCGCAGATCGCGAGGCCGAAGACCTCGCGCCAGAGCCAGAAGTTCGGCATCTGGCGCTTCAAGAGCCGGATCCAGATGATCTCCGAAAGGTTGATGTTGTTCAGCGGCACCAGCTTGTTGACGTCCCAGAATTCGTAGGGGCCGAAGAAATTCCAGTTCGGGCCCCGAAGGAAGGTGCCGAGCACGATCAGGGTGCACCAGAGCACGATGAATCCGAGCAGGAACATCGTGATCTCCCACTTTCGCTCCCGGAACGTGAAGTAGCCGTTGCCCCTGGGGTTGGTGTCGATGTAGGGGATCGCCATCAGCCCGACGATGATCAGCGACGGCAGGACGACGCCCGCCAGCCACGGGTCGAAGTAGACCAGCATCTCCTGGAGCCCCAGGAAGTACCAGGGCGCCTTGGCGGGGTTGGGCGAGTCGGTCGGGTTGGCCGGCTCCTCGAGCGGCGCCTTGAGGAAGATCGACCAGACGATCATGACCGCCATGACGACGACCAGGCAGATCAGCTCGACGTAGAC
>JBLMXY010000202.1:0-48201 GCA_050257975.1 Acidobacteriota bacterium | reverse complement strand
CGCCGGCGGGGCGGGCTTGACGCCCTCGAGCCAGGCCGCGTCGGTGCCCCATTCGATCGGCCTGGGGATCGGTGTCGACGCCGTGACCGGGGTGACCAGGAACTGTTCGATCTTCGGCGAGTCGATCTCGGCGGCGAGGTCGAGGCGCACCGACGCCCACGCGTCGACGGGCTGCCCGGCCTTCTTTCCCGGCTCGAACGTCCATCGCGCGAGCGAGCCCTGCGTCTGCGCGGCGAGCGACGGGATCGGGTCGCGCGCCCGGCGAACGGCCACCGCCTTGCCCTTCGGGTCCACGCGGATCGCCGCGAAGAGGGAGGTCGGGATGACCAGGTCGGCCGTGACCGGCTTGACGGGCGGCATTGCGGCCGCGTCGGCCGCCGTCGCGAACGGGTTGTCGGCCGGAAGCGTCTCGATGGAGATGACGGGAGGATCGACCAGCCGGAGCACCGGCGCCGCGACCGGAAGGGTCAGTCCGGGCGAGGCGGGAGCCGGGGTCGCGGCGGCCGGCGCGGGCGGTACGGGAACGGGTGTCGCCGCCGGAGCCGGCGCGGGGGCCGCCGGCGTCTGCTGCGGCGCCGCGCTCTGGGCCGAGGCGAGAGCCGCGACGAGCCCGGCGATCGCCGCCGCCGTTCCGGTCACTCTGACCATCGCTTTTGCGCAAGTATAGCGAAGGCCGCCGCGCCGATCCGCGGACGGATCGCCGCGAGGCCGGAAGGCCCGCCGCGGTCGCCGGTTCCCGGCCGGTCCCGAGCCTACTTGGCCGAGAGCCAGTCCTGCCCCGACCCGACTTCGACGGAAAGGCGCACCTTGAGCTGCGCCGCGCCCTCCATCACCTCCCGCACCAGGGAGGAAACGGTCTCGGCCTCGGCGTCCGGCGCCTCGAGGACGAGCTCGTCGTGGACCTGGAGGATCAGCCGCGTCGCGAGGCCGCGCTGCGCGAGAGCCTGATCGAGCCGGATCATCGCGATCTTGATGATGTCCGCCGCCGAGCCCTGAAAAGGGGCGTTCAGGGCCATTCGCTCGGCGTTGGCGCGCACCGCGCCGTTGGAGGCGGCGATGTCGGGGATCGGCCGGATCCGCCCGAAGATCGTGCGCACCTGCTTGCCGCGGCGCGCCTGCTCGAGCACGCCGTCCAGGCACCCGCGCACCTTGGGGAACTGGTTGAAGTAGGACTCGATGTACGCCTTGGCCTCGGCGGTCGGCACGCCGAGGTCCTTGCCCAGCGTGAACGCGGCCATCCCGTAGAGAAGCGCGAAGTTGATTCGCTTGGCGGCAAACCGCATCTCGGAGCTGACCAGGTCGGGCGACACGTTGAAGATGCGGGCCGCCGTGGCGCGGTGGATGTCGTCTCCGCGCCCGAAGGCGTCGATCAGGTTCTGGTCGCCCGAGAGGTGCGCGAGGATCCGCAGCTCGATCTGGGAGTAGTCGGCGACGACGAGCTTTCGCCCGGGCGGCGCGATGAAGGCGCGCCGGATCTCCCGGCCGGCCGCGGTGCGGATCGGGATGTTCTGCAGGTTGGGGTCGGAAGAGGAGAGGCGGCCCGTGGCGGCGACCGTCTGCCGGAAGGACGTGTGGACGCGGCCCTCGGCATCCGCCAGGGCGGGAAGCGCGTCGACGTAGGTCCCCTTGAGCTTTGCGATCTCGCGGTACTCGAGGACGAGCTTGGGCAGCGGGTAGCCGCGCTCGGCGAGCTCGCTCAAGACCTCGACGCCCGTCGAGGAGGACCGGGTCTTGGCCGTCTTCTTGAGGACCGGGTAGCCCAGCTTCTCGAACAGGATCTGTCCGAGCTTGACCGGGGAGTTGACGTTGAATTCCTCGCCCGCCTCGGCCCAGATCCTTCCTTCGAGATCTCGCAGCTCCTTCTCCATCCGGGCGGAGGTCTCGCGCAGGAAGGGGACGTCGATCGCGACGCCCGCGATCTCCATGCGCGCCAGGACCGGGGTCAGCGGGCGCTCGACCTCGCGGTAGATCTTCCCGAGCTCCGGCTGGCGCGAGAGCTCCTCGGCAAGCGCGCGGGAGAGCGCGACCGAAACCGACGCGCGCTCGGCGAGCCAGCGGTCGGCGCTGCCGATCTCGTAGCCGGCGGCGAGCGCGCCGTTTGCGACGCCGGCCTCCTTGTCCGGAAGGAGCCGGGCGCCCAGGCGCAGGAAGGCGATCGCTTCGATGTCGGGGCTCGCGACACCGGGGGCGAGCACGTACTGGGCGAGCCCCACGTCGAGAACCTCGCCCCGGACCGCCGAGCCCTCGCGCGCGAGCAGGGCGTCGAGCGGCTTCGCGTCGGGTGTGGCGATCGGGAGCCCCGGGCGATCGAGCGCCGTCCAGCGCGCGGCGATCCGCGCGGCGGCCTCCTCGGCGATCTCGGTCTCGGTCCCGTCGGAGAGCGCGAGCAGGGCCTCCCCGTCGCGGGTCAGCAGGGCCACGCCGGCGGCCTGCGAAATCGGGAGCGTGAAGGCCTCGCCCGCCGCCAGGCGCCGGGAAGGGGCCGGCGGAGGCGCGGCGGCTTCTCCCTGGATCTCCGCGGCGAGCGACTGGAACTCGAGCTCGGAGAAGATGCCCTTCAACTTCTGGAGATCCGGCTCCGAGCGCCGAAGGGAGTCGGGAGCGAAGGCGATCGGCAGGTCCGTCGGGATCTCCGCCAGGCGGCGCGAGAGCAGGGCGTCTTCGCGGTGCTGCCGCAGGCTCTCGCCCACCTTGCCCGGGATCTCCTCCATCTTTTCCAGGAGGCCCGCGAGGCTTCCGTACGCGCAGATCCACTTCTTCGCGGTCACCTGGCCCACGCCCGGCACCCCCGGAATGTTGTCGACGCTGTCGCCCATGAGCGCGAGGACGTCGGCCACCTGATGCGGCGCGACGCCGAAGAACTCGCGCACGCCGGCCTCGTCGAGAAAGATCTCGCGGCCGGTGTGAAAGACGCGCACGCCCGGGCCGACCAGCTGCAGCATGTCCTTGTCGGCGGTCACGATGACGACGTCGAAGCCCGCGGCGGCGGCCCTGGTCGCGAGCGTGCCGATGACGTCGTCCGCCTCGTAGCCGGGCAGCTCGAGAACCGGGATGCGGTAGGCCTCGAGCACGCGGCGGATCTCGGGCAGCTGACCCGCCAGGTCCTGCTCCATGGCCGGACGGTGGGCCTTGTAGTCGGCGTAGGCCTCGTGGCGGGCGGTCCGCTCGGGGCCGTCCCAGGCGACGGCCAGGTAGTCGGGCGCGCGCTCGCGCAGCATCTTTCGCAGCATCGTCACGAAGCCGTAGATCGCGTTGGTCGGCCGCCCGGAGGAGGTCGAAAGCCTCTGGATCGCGTGGTAGGCCCGGTGGATGTTGGACATCGCGTCCACCAGGTAGAGCGTGGGGCGGGATTCGGCCATCGGGGCGATTCTATGGCCCGGCTCGCGCGGCTTCCGATCGCGACGAAACGGCCTGTTGGCGCGCCGATTCGATGGGCGGCTGCTCGGCCGGCGGTCTTCTCGGGAGAGAGCTTTCGCGACGCAAGTTTCGGGAGGGGGAGAACTTCGCCGCTCGGGAGGAATGCCGGAAAAACAAAACGCGCGACCCGTCTCCGGAGTCGCGCGATTCAATGGAAAGAGAATAGCAAACGGGCACGGCGACGTCAAGAAAAAACGTCGCCGACGGCGGATCTCGTTAAGTCCTTTGTGGTGAGGCGCTCAGAAGCGTCGGCGCACGGTGGCCAGAACCTGATCGCGCAGGCGCTGTGCCTCGGTCTGCAGGTCGGCCGTTTCCTGCTGCATCCGTCCGACCAATTGCGCATCCGAGATTCCGGACAGATTGATGCCGACGTTCAAGAGCGCGGCCTCCGCCGCCGCCTCGAGCATCAGGGCGGCCGAACCGGCATCGGAGGCGGCATTCGGGTTTCCCTTCTCGGCGAGCTCGGGAAGGGCGGCGAGCAGGCGCGCGGCGGCCCGAGCCGTGCGCATCGGAACCTCGGCGGCCCGGCGGTTGGAGGCGGCCAGCCGGCGGTCGCGCTCGGCCTTCTCTTGCGGGGTCTCCCTGGGAAGGCGGCGCGCCGCGACGACCTCCTCGTACGCCTCGGAATCCTCCCGGGCGAGGGCCTCGAGCTCCTCGCGCGCCGCGCGCGCGGCCTGCGCGATGGGCCGCACGGCCTCGTGGGCGGAGGCGTACTTCTCCCGGGCGAGCGTCAGCCCGGCGACCATCTCGACCAGGGCGGCGCCCATGGCGCCGGCGACCGCGGCCGCGGTGCCGCCGCCCGGCGTGGGAGCCTCGGAGGCGAGCGCGGCCAGAAAATCGTCGAGCGGAAGTTTCGAAAAGTCGGTCATGTCGCCTGGAACAGACGTCCCCGGCAGATCACGCCGGAAACGAGATTGACGCCCCAATGATAGACGAGATGCCGGTCGTCCGGCGCGTCGATCCAGATCACGTCGGCCGACTTGCCGGGCTCCAGCGACCCCGTCTCGCCGGCGAGGCCCAGCGACGCGGCGGCGTTCAACGTCATCGCCGTGAGCGTCTCCTCGACCGTCATCCTGGAGTCGAGGCATGCGTGCGCGGCGACCGCCGGCAGCGATTCGCTCAGGCAGGTGCCGGGATTGAAATCGGTGGCGACGGCGACGGGCACTCCGGCCTCGATCAGCTCGCGCGCCGGGGCCCGCCGCGAGCGCATCCACCAGGCCGTGCCCGGCAGGAGGGTGGCGACCGTGCCCGAACGGGCCAGGGCGGCGATCTCCTCGGGCCCGATGCAGAGCAGGTGATCCGCGGAGGCGGCCGAGAGCTCCGCGGCGAGAAAAGACCCTCCCGAGCGGGCGAGCTCGTCGGCATGCAGCCGCAGGCCGAGGCCCGCGCGCCGCGCCGCCTCGAGGATCGTCTGCGATTCGTCGATCGTGAAGACTCCTTCGTCGCAGAAGACGTCGCAGAACCGGGCGAGCCCTTCGCGCGCGGCCTCCGGCACGATCTCCTCCGCGATCCGGCGGACCCATTCGGCGCGGCTCGACCGGTGCTCGGGCGGGAACTCGTGCGCGGCAAGAAGGGTCGGCACCACGCGAGGCAGCTCCGGATCCCGGCCGGCCTGCGCCAGGATCCGCAGCGAGCGGATCTCGTCCTCGGCCGTCAGGCCGTATCCCGATTTCGCCTCGACCGTGGTCGATCCGTGCGATCGCATCCGGATCAGGCGGTCCCGGGTGAGAAGCGCGAGCTCCTCGGTCGAGGCGCCGCGCGTGGCGCGCACGGTCGCGTTGATGCCTCCTCCGTCGGCGGCGATCGCCGCGTAGCTTTCGCCGGCCAGGCGCCGCCCGATCTCCTCGGCGCGGTCTCCCGCCCAGACGGGGTGGGTGTGCGAGTCCACGAGGCCGGGCAGCAGCGTCTTGCCCGAGGCGTCGATCGAGACGGCCGCGGGATTGCCCATGTAGCGGCGCCGGTAGTCCTCCTCGGATCCCGCGAAGACGAGGCGGCCGTTCTCGGCCCGCAGCGCGGCGCCCCGGATTCGCAGGATCTCCCCCTGTTCGCGTCCTCGCCGCGCGGCATGGCCGAGCGGTGTCGCGAGCGTCGCGGCGTTGCGGATCTCGAGGGAGGGGGGAGTGGCGGTCATCACGATCCAGGCTGAGGACCGAGGACTGAGGACTGAGGACTCTCGCGGCTTACGCGAACAGGCTTCTTGGCGGGAGCGGAATGAGTCCTCAGTCCCTGGTCCTCAGTCCTCAGTCCCTCAGCCTATTTCGCTCCCTCTTCCTTCTCGGGCTTGCGGGTCAGGTACGACAGAGGCCGATCCTTCTCGTCGTCGTCCTTGTCGAACTCGAGGACCTGCGAGAAGAGCTCGATCATCTTCTGCAGCTGCAGGCGGAAGTTGGCGCGCTGGATCTTCAACTCGTGGATCGCTTTCTCGATCTCCGCGGACCGCTGGAGCGCGCTGTGCGTCAGCCGCTCGCCGGCCTCCTGCGCTTCCTGAACGATGCGCTCGGCGTCTTTCTGCGCGGCGGTGCGGATGTCTTCCGAGGCGCGCTGCGCCGTCAGAAGCGTGGCTTTCAGGATCCGTTCCCGTTCCCGATGCTCCTCGTTCTCCTCGACCAGGTGCCGGACGCGCCCCTCGAGGTCGGCGTTGGTGCGGGCGAGCTCCTCCTGTTCCTCCGCGACCATCCCGAGAAAGGATTCGACCTCGACGGGATCGAGACCCTTCCACTTGCGGCCGAACTCGTGCTTCTGGATCTCGAGGGGCGTGAATCGCGGCATGGGGACCTCCTTGCGTGGCGCCTTCAGATCGCGCCCGACATGGCCAGGCGCGCGAGGAAGCGGGAGAGCAGATAGATCACGAGAATCACGAACAGGGGAGACAGATCGATGCCTCCCGTGCGCGAGGGGGGGACGAGCCTGCGAAACGGGCGGAACATCGGCTCGGTCGTGACGTACAGGAAGCGCACGATCGGATTGCGCGGGTCGGGGCTCACCCACGAGACGAGCGCGGCGATGATCACCAGCCACTGCAGCGCGTTCAAGAGGAAGAGGACCGCGTCGAAAATCGCCCCGACGGCCGACCCTCCGACGTTCATGCCGTCTCCCGAGGCCCGAACAGGGCGGTTCCGAGGCGCACCTCCGTCGCTCCCTCTTCGACGGCGACCGCGTAGTCGTGGCTCATGCCCATCGAGAGCTCGGGCAGCGCGCGGCCGAACCGGTTGGCGAGGTCGTCGCGCAGCTGCCGGAGGCGTCGAAAATGCGGGCGGGCGCGCTGCGGGTCCGGATCGAAGGGGGGCACGGCCATGAGCCCCCGGACTTCCAGGTGGCCCGCGGCGAAGGCCGCCGCCGCGAGCGCCTCGAGGTCCTTCGGCGCGACTCCCGACTTGGTCGGCTCCTCTCCCAGGTTGACCTCGAGCAGCACGGGCCACCGGCGACCGCCCCCCGCGAGGAGCTTCTCGAGGCGCTCCACAAGTCTTTGCCGATCTAGGCTTTCCAAGGCTGAGAAGTATTGTAGCGCCGCAGCGGCCTTGTTGCTCTGCAGAGTTCCGATCAGGCGCCAGGAAAGGCGCGGAAACTCGGCGCGCGTCGCGTCGATCTTTCTTGCGCCTTCCGCCACGCGGTTTTCCCCGAAGAGCGTCTGCCCGGCGCGGGCGGCGGCCCGCACCATCTCCGGGCCGTGTCCCTTGGTCACCGCGAGCAGCTCGACGCTCGATGGATCGCGCCCGGAGCGCTCGGCCGCGGCGGCGATCGCGGCCAGCGCCTCGTCACGGCGCGCGGCGATCTCTTCGGCCGAGAGCAGCGTGGCGGCCCCCGCTCAGGACTTCTCGCTCGCGTCGGCTCCGAGGTTGGCGAGCCGGTCGGCGTTGCCGTTCTGTTCGCGTCGCACGTGGGTGATCGAGAAACGGCGAAAGCCTTTCGCCCGGCGGACGGCCTCCGAGACGAGGGGCTTGAGGTGATCGGCCTTGACCCGGTAGTGCCCGTTGATCTGGCGGACGAGAAGCTCGCTGTCCGAGAAGATCTCGACGTCCTCGGCGCCGAGCTCCGCCGCGCGGGCCAGAGCCATCAGCAGCGCGCGGTACTCGGCGACGTTGTTGGTCGTTCGGCCCAGGGCCTCGAAATGCTCCTCGGCTCCCTCCTCGCCGCGCGGCTCGATCCAGACGCCGGCGCCGGCCGGCCCGGGATTTCCGCGCGCCGCCCCGTCGATGTAGGCGCGAAGTTTCATGAAGCTGTCAGCTCTCAGCTCTCAGCCAGAGTCGGGTCGAGCGGTTCCGGCTGATCGCTGATCGCTGATGGCTGACAGCCGCGGTCACGCGTGCTGGTCGTAGTAGAGGATCCGCTTGCAGCTGTCGCAGTAGACGATCTCGCGCCCGGCCTTCAAGACCTGGAGCGCGGCCGGGCGGATCTTCACGTGGCACGCGGAGCAGGAGTAGGAGCTCGCGATCTGAATGACGCGGGAGACGGCGAGCCCCCGCTTCTTGTCGAGCAGGCGGTGGAATTCCGACCGGTCGCGGGGAGAGATCTCGCTCTCGAGCCGCTGGATCTCGGCCTCGGCGGCGGCGAGCTCGTCGTTGATGGCCCGCTGCGCCGCGCGCCAGTCCTTGAGCCTCTCCTCGTGCTGCTCCGTCTCCGCGGGAAGGTTCTGCTCCCGGGTCGCGAGCTCCGCGCGCGCCGATTCGATTTCCTCTTCCAGCGCGAGCAGCCGTTCTTCGGTCGTGCGGATCTGGCGGTCGACGCCGTCGATCTCGTTCAGGACGGCGGAATACTCGCGCGAGGACTGGACGCTGCGCAGCTGCGCCTGGTACTTCTTCTGCTTTTCCTTGAGGTCCGCGAACTCCGTTTCGGACTTGCGCTGCTCTTTCTCCGCTTCGGAGAGGCGGGCCCGAAGCTTCTCGACGGCCTCGACCTTCTCGCGGAACTCGCGGTCCACCTCGACCAGATCCGCCGGCACCGTGTCGCGCTCGCGCATCCGGTCCCGGACGAACTGGATCCGATCCTGAAGCCGGTAGAGCTGATCGAGGACGGAGCTCATCGGTCCGCTCTCTCCGGGCCCGAGAACAAAAAGGGTGTCCCGCCTGCGGGACACCCCTGGTGACTTCCGTCCGTCGCTGCCTTGTCTTGCTCTTTGCCCTGCGGACTCCTCAAGCTCCCCGTACCTCTTCATGACCCCACGGTCTGGTGGGTCCACTCGGATTCGAACCGAGGTCTGACCGGTTATGAGCCGGTGGCTCTAGACCGCTGAGCTATGGACCCCGGAACGTTCCGTTCGTTCCGGGGTGAATATATCCCAAACGGGCCGACGCGTCGTTCCCGGCTCCTCCCGGAGCGGGAAGGACGGCCTTCGCCGGCCGGATCAGCGAATCGTTTCGAGGAAGGGGCGCAGCTTCTTGGCCCGCGAGGGGTGCCGCAGCTTCCGCAGAGCCTTCGACTCGATCTGCCGGATCCGCTCGCGGGTGACGTTGAAGGAGCGGCCCACCTCTTCCAGGGTGTGCTCGGAGCCGTCGCCGACGCCGAACCGCATCTTCAACACCTGCTCCTCGCGCGGAGTCAGCGACTTCAGGACCCGCCGCGTCTGATCCTGCAGGTTGGAGACCAGCACCGCGTCGATCGGGGAGAGGACCTGCCGGTCTTCGATGAAATCTCCCAGATGCGAATCCTCTTCCTCGCCGATCGGGGTCTCGAGCGAGATGGGCTCCTGCGCGATCTTCATGATCTTTCGCACCTTGGAGACCGGCATGTCCATGCGCTTGGCGATTTCCTCGGCGTTAGGCTCGCGGCCGAGCTCCTGCACGAGCGAGCGGGAGGTGCGCGTCAGCTTGTTGATCGTCTCGATCATGTGCACCGGGATGCGGATCGTGCGGGCCTGGTCGGCGATGGCGCGCGTGATCGCCTGGCGGATCCACCACGTGGCGTACGTCGAAAACTTGTAGCCGCGGCGGTGCTCGAACTTCTCGACGGCCTTCATCAGGCCGATGTTGCCTTCCTGGATCAGGTCGAGGAACTGCAGGCCGCGGTTGGTGTACTTCTTGGCGATCGAAACGACCAGGCGCAGGTTCGCCACGATCAGCTCGTGCTTGGCCTGGTCGGCCTCCTCCTCGCCTTCCCGCACCATGCGGAGCGTCTTCTTGACGTCCTCGTGCGTGACGCCGAACTTCTGCTCGAGCTCGCGCAGGGCCTTGCGGTACTTGGCGATGCGGCGCTTGTAGAAGTCCAGCCGGGTCGGGTTCTTCTCCTTCTTCAGGGTGAGGGTGTCCTGGCGGATCGTGGACTCGGGTACCGACATCTGCCGGTCGATGTCCTTCAGGATGCCGATCGCGCGGTTCAGGACGGCCGGCGTGAAGTCGGCGGCGCGGATCAGCCGGGCCATCTCGGCGATGCGCTTGTCGATGGAGGCTTCGATGCGCGCCAGGGCCTTGGAGCCCCGCTTCAAGGTGCGCGCCTTGAACTTCATCCGCTTGATGTCCTTGTCGAGGGCTCCGATCTTCTTGAAGGAAGCGAGCACGCCCTCGATCCGGCGCGTCGCGCGGTCGTCCATCTCCTCCTCGTCCTCGTCGGAGAGATTGACGAGCTCGTTGACCATCCGCGTGTCGCGCCCCGCGCTCTCGAGCAGCTTCAGGATCTCCTCGAGCACGACCGGGTTGTTCGCGAGCGCCTGGTAGATCTTGGCTTCGCCCTGCTCGATGCGCTTGGCGATCCGGACCTCGCCCTCGCGGTCGAGCAGCTTGACCGTCCCCATCTCGCGCAGGTACATGCGCACGGGGTCGTTGGTCTTCTCGACGGCTTCCCGCGCCTCTTCGGCCGTCTCGGCCTCCAGGGCCGCCCGGCGCCTGGCGGCGCGGTCCGGATCGGTCACGATCTCCACCCCGAGCTCGAAGAGCCTCAGGTAGACGTCCTCGAGGTCCTGCGGGCTGCCGGTGACCTCATCGGAGAGAACCGTCTGCATCTCCTCGTAGAGCAGATAGCCCTTCTCCTTGCCCACCTTCAGGAGGACCTGAACTTCGGGGTACCGTTCCTCAATCACCAAGCTCGTTTCCTTTCCGCGACGGCTTCAGCTGCTGGATTCGCCGCGCCGCCGCGTCCTTTTTCCGTATCAGGTCGTCGATCTCCGTCACCGGCCTCTTCTCGTTGGAGGCCCTCTCGATGGCGGCGAGCAGGGCGCTTCTCTGCCGCTTGAGATACTCGGTTTCCAGATTGCCGAGCACCTGTGTCACCCGCTGGCGGCTCGGCTCCGGCCCCTCCTCGGCCGCCGCCCGGGCTATGAGTCCGACGGTGCGATCCTCTCTAAGGTGGGCGATTTGCCTTTGAAAATCAACAGGTTCCGAGATCCCTTGCGCGCCGCGTAGCGCCTGGACGATCTTTTTCACGTCTGCGTCGGCCAGCCAATCGTCGTTCAAGCGCCCTAGAATCAGCGGGATATGATCGCCTCCCCGGACCAGGATCGGAAGCAACGCCCTCTCGGCTTCCGGAATTCCCGCCGTGGATAACAGGGAAACCGGCCCCGGCGTTCCCGGGGTGCTCACGAGGCTCCGGGCGGCTGGCGCAGGGCTTGCGGCGGTCCTGATTCGCTCCCAGAGCACCTCGAGCGGAACCGAAACGGCCCTTGCGATCTTTCGGCATTCCTCGTGGCGGAGAATCGCGTCGGGGATTTCCCGGACGATGTCGAGCACCGCGGCGATGCGCGAGCTGCGCTCGGAGGCCGAGAGCCCTTCCTGCTCCGGACGGATCTCGGACAGCAGCCACACGAGAAAGTCGGGAGCCTGATCGACGAAGGAAGCCAGGACGTCCGGGCCGGCGCCGGACAGCACGTCGTCGGGATCCTCGCCCTCGGGCAGCCTCGCCACCGTCACGCGGAATCCCTGCGCGAGGCAGAGCGCGATGGCGGAGCGGGTGGCGGCGCGCCCCGCGGCGTCCCCGTCGTAGCAGAGGACGACGCTCTCCGAGAGGCGGCGCAGCTTCTCGGCCTGTTCGGGAGTCAGCGCCGTGCCCATCGAAGCGACGGTCTCCTCGATTCCCGCGCGCAGGAGCGCCAGATGGTCGAAGTACCCCTCGACTAAGACCACACGCTCCCGGCGGCGGATGGCTTCGCGCGCCTGCGAGAGCCCATAGAGCGTCCGTTTCTTCTGAAAGAGGGGGGACTCGGGGGAGTTCAGGTACTTCGGCTCCTGCCCCTCCGAGAGGGCCCGGCCTCCGAATCCGACGGGGCGCCCCCGGTCGTCGCGCAGGACGAAGAGCAGCCGATTGCGAAACCGGTCGTAGGCGCCGCGGCCTTCGGGGCGCGGCTGGAGAAGTCCGGCCTCGACCAGCAAGGCCTCGGGGTAGGCGCCCGAGAGGCTGCGCCCGAGGGCGTCCCAGGAGTCGGGAGCGAAGCCGAGGCCCAGCCTCTGCCAGAGCTCCGCCGGCACGCCGCGCCCGGTCAGGTACTGCGCCGCGGGGCATCCGGCCTTCAGGAGCTCGGCGCAATAGAAGCGCTGGGCCGCCGCGACCGCTTCGGCCAGTCTCTCGCGCCGGTCGTCGCGAGGGCCGCGCGAGGGCCGCTTCGGGATCGTCACGCCGAACCGCGAGGCGAGCGCTTCGACCGCCTCGGGGAAGTCGAGCCGATCGATCTGGCGGACGAAGTGGATGACGTCGCCTCCGGCGCCGCAGCCGAAACAGTGGTAGAGGCCTTTCTCCCGATCGACGGTGAAGGAGGGAGTTCGCTCGTTGTGAAACGGGCACAGCCCCTTCCAGGAGCGTCCGGCCTTCTTCAGGCGCGTGTGCTCTCCGATGACCTCCACGATGTCGGCCGCGCTGCGCAGCTGCGCCAGGACGGAGTCGTTGATGTCGAGGTCGTTCACGAAGACGTCATTGCGGGCGAGGACGAAGGCTCATGGACTCTACCGCCTAATTTCGCGGGAAGCACGAGTGGCGAGCGATGACTCGGGATCCCTCGGCCCTCCGGGCCTCGGGATGACGGCGCAGGCCCCCTTCGGGTTCCCGCCGTCACTTCAACTCCACGATGGTCGCGCCGTTGCCCCCTTCCCTCGCATCCGCCGCGCGGATGGACGCGACGGCCCGGTGAGCGCGCAGGTGTTCCCGCAGGCCGTCGCGCAGCCGTCCCGTCCCGTGCCCGTGCACCACGCGCAGGCGGCCATCCCCGGCGAGGATCGCCGCATCCAGGGCCCGCTCGACTTCCTCGACCGCCTCGTCCAGCCGGCGGCCGATGACGTTGACCTCGCTGGTGGAGGCGCCCGCCGGCGAAGTAGGGAGGGCCTCGCGGGCCGCGGGACGCGCGGATTTCGAAACCCGGGGGCGGGCCGGCGCGAGGGGCTCGAGGTCGGCGCGTTTGACCTGCATGCGCTTGCCGGAGACATCCAGCCGCGCGGAGTCTCCTTCGAGGGCGAGGACGGTTCCCTCGGTCTTCGAGCCGCGCAGGCGCGCGCGGGCGCCGACGGCGAGCTCGAGCGATCTCGATTGCGCGAGCCTTTCGGCCTCTTCCAGCACGGGCTCGGAGGCCGCCGCCTGCGTTTCGGCTTCCTCCAGAACGCGCGAGGCGGAGGCCTGCGCCAGCCGCGCCGTGTCCTGCCGCAGGCGCGCCAGCTCCTGGGCGACCTCGCGGGCGAGGCGGTCGCGGGCGCGCTCGAAGCCCGTCCGGCCCTCTTCGAGCAGCTTCGCGCGCTCGCTGCGGAGAGCCTCCCTCTCGGCGAGGAGGCGGCCGGCCTCTTCTTGCGCGCGTCGCCGTTGCCGGGCGAGCTCGGCTTCGAGGCGCCGCAGCCGCTCGAGAGCCGCCTCCGCGTCCGTTTCGGCCCGCTCGCGGCGCCGCCAGGCGTCTCCCAGAATTTCGCGGGCCCGCGACAGCACCGGCTCGGGGAAGCCCCGCTCTTGCGCGACGGAGAGGGCGTGGCTGCGGCCGGAGAGCCCCGGGTGCAGGCGGTAGTTCGGGGCGCCGGTCGCCTCGTCGAACTCCATGGCGGCGCAGACCGAGTCGGGCCTTCCCGCGGCGAAACCCTTGACCGCCGACAGGTGCGTCGTGACGATCGCGCGGCCGCCACCGTCGAGGAACGCTTCGAGCCAGGCGACGGCAAGCGCGCTGCCCTCCTCCGGATCGGTCGCCCCGCCGATCTCGTCGATCAGGGCGAGCGAGCCCGGCCCGGCCGCGCCGAGGATGCCGGCCAGGATCTCCATGGAGGAGGAGAAGGTCGAGCGATCGGCCAGGATGGCCTGCGCATCGCCGATCTCCGCACGGATCGACGAGAAGACCGGCAGGCGCGTGCCGGCCGCCGCGGGAACCGGAAAACCCGACTGGGCGAGAAGCGAGAAGAGCCCGGCCGTCTTGAGCACGACGGTCTTGCCTCCGGCGTTCGGGCCGGAGACGACCAGAAGCCGCCGTGCGCGGTCGAGATCGAGATCGAGCGGCACGACCTCGCGGGCCGCGCGCGACTCTTCCAGCACCCGCCGGCGCAGCGGCGCCAGCCTCGGATCGAGCAGCGGATGCCGCGCCGCCACGAGCGTCCAGGAGCCGTCGTCGGAGATCTCCGGGATCCGCCCCTCCGTGATCTGGCCGAACTCGACCCGCGCCTCGAGCGCGTCGAGCTCTCCCATGGCGGCGACCGCGGACTCGAGATCGTCGGCGCCGTCCAGAACGCGGCGTCCGAACTCCGTGAGCAGCCGCTCCACCTCGCGCCGCTCCTCGACGGCGTGGAGCGCCAGCTCGTTGTTCGCCTCGATGACCTCCATCGGCTCGACGAAGACCGTCTGGCCGGAGCCCGACCGGTCGTGCACGATGCCCGGCACGCGGGCGCGCGCGGAGGCGAGGACCGGGAGGCAATAGCGGTCGTTTCGCTGGACCAGGAGCGCGTCGGTCAGCGCCTCGCGCCGGTCTTCCAGCAGCTTCGACAGGCGCTGCGAGACTTCGTTGCGCCGCCGGCGCAGCCGCTCGCGCAGCTCCTTCAGACGCGGGGAGGCGTCGTCGCGCACCGATCCGTCCGCCGCGAAGAGCCGGCGCGCCCGATCGAGCAACTCCTCGAATCGGGGCAGGGCCTCGCGGCGCGCGGCGAGCCGCGGCGTGTCCGCGCGCTCGAGGAAGCGGCGCACGGCCTCGGCGGCGCGCGCGGCGGCGAGGATCGCGCGGAAGTCCTCCGGTCTGCCGTTGCCGCCGGCGCGCGCGAGCGCGTCGAGCAGCGGGGCAACCTCGTCGACGCCCGCCAGCGGGAGCCGTCCCCCGGCGATGCGGAAGGCCCACGCCTCGGCGGTCTCGTCGAGACGGCCTCGGACGGAGGACTCGTCGAAGTCGGGAGCGGCGCGAAGCGTCGCGAGACGTCCGGGAGGAGTTCGGGCGAGGGAAGAAGCAAGGCGGAGGACGACGTCGAATTCCAGGGCCGACGCGGCGCCGTCCCCCGCGGGGGGCTTGACGGAGGGATCTAGGGGGTCACCCGCCGCTCTTCGGCGAGCTTGCGAAGCATCTTCTTGCGCGCCTGGATTGCCTTGCGCTTGCGCTTGGCGCTCGGCTTCTCGTAGTGCTGCCGCTTCTTCAGCTCCGAGAGGATGCCCGACTTCTCGCACTTCCTCTTGAAGCGCCGCATCGCGTTCTCGAATGATTCGTCTTCCTTGACGTGGACGAGAGGCACGAACTGTCACCCCCTTCACCGTGACCTTAGTAGAGAGCCAGAAATCATAGGTGCGCACGGCGGCGCCTGTCAACAATCTCTTTTCTTTTGAGTCGGTTATGATGGGTCCGGCGCGGGAGGCCGGCTCGCGGCCGACCCTCGCCTCCGCCTTGCGCGACTTATCCGGCCGGGGACCCCGCGGCGCGGATCTGTCAGATTGGCTTGAGGTTGACTCGGTTCCCGCAGGCCGGATAATGGCTCGAACATGGAAAACGAAGACATTCTCCGCCGGCTGGAAGCCGAGATCGAGCGGCGTCTCTCCGAGCGGTTCGCGGCGCTTCGCGAAGAATTCGACCGCCTGAGGCTCGAGGCCGACCGCCGGTGGGCGGGGTTTCTCGAGCGGTTCGACCAGGATTTCGCCGGGATCGTGCCGGCCGAGATGCTGGCGGAGCGCGAGGCCGCCGCGCAGGCCGCGCGCGGCTCGCTGTCGCTCGACGAGGCGCGGACGCTCGACGCGGCGGCCAACCAGGTCGAGGCGCTGCACCGATTCCTGGACCTCTGCCGCCGCCGCGCCTCGCGCGTCGCGCTGCTGGTCGCCAAGGGCGGAGCCTTCGGTGTCTGGAAGGCCGTCGGATTCTCGGAGCACCGACTGGACGACGAGGCCGTGCGCAAGGTGTCGATCCCGATCGCCGATCCGAATCCCTTCGCGACGATTCTCGACGGCTCGCCCGAACGGCTCTCTCGCGGCAACGAGATCTCCCGCCGCCTCGAGGCATCCGATGCGACCGAGGCGGTCGTCATTCCGATGGTCGTCAAGGAGAAGGTCTCCGGCGCCGTCTATGCGGACGTGGTCCCCGGAGAAGAGAGCCGCTTCGATCCGGACGGGATCGCGCTGCTGACGTTCGCCACGGGCCTGGTCGTGGACCGCCTCGCGGCGAGGAAGCTGCGGCCCGCCCCGGCGCTGCGGCCGATTCCGGCGCCGCCCGAGCGCCCCGCCGAGGAGGACATCTCGGACCTGGGCATCCCGCGTCCCCGCGAAGTCCCGCTGACATCCGCTGCCCCGCCGGCGCCGTCCTTCGAGGCGCCCCCGGCTGCGCCGCGGCCGACCTGGAAGGAGGAGCCGACGGCGCCTCCGCCTGCGCCGCCTGTTGCCGAGCCTGTCGAGGTGCCGGCCGCGGAGTTTGGCGCTCCGTCGGGCGAGACGGTGCGCGTCCCCGAGATCCCGGCGGAGGCGGCCTCGCCGCCCGTGTCGATGTGGAAGGCGGAAGCGCCCGCGGCCCCGGTCGCTCCTTCGGCCCCGGTCGCTCCTCCCGCCGGCGGACGGCGCCTGGCGGGGCCGCTCGCCCGCGCCGAAGGAGACGAGCGCCGGGAGGAGGCGCGGCGGTTCGCCAAGCTTCTGGTCTCCGAGATCAAGCTCTACAACGAGCGTGTCGTCCAGGAGGGGCGCGAGCAGGGAAACCTGTACGAGCGGCTCAAGGAGGACATCGACCGAAGCCGGCAGATGTACGACGAGCGAATCCCGGAAGACATCCGGTCCTCCACGAACTTCTTCTACGAGGAGCTCGTGCGCACGCTCGCCGACGGCCGCGCCGACGCGCTGGGGATGTAAGGGAATCGGTCGCCGGCTCATCGGCCCACCGGGCCCGTTCGCGGAGCTCGAATCGTGTCCGGGGGGCGCAGGAGGCGCCCGAGAGCCGATGGCTCGTCGATCCCATGATTCGATCGTTCCTTCGTTGATCACTTTCGCGTCCCGATGGCTCGCGGTCCTGCTCGTCTTGCTTGCGGCGGGCGCGGCGGCCGTGCTCGCGGACGTGGGGTCTCTCTCCGTTTCCTCCGACTACGATGCCGAGCTCGCGCGTGCCGCGGACCTGCTCGAAGCGGGGGAGCGTCCGGAGGCCGAGCGGGTGCTCTCGCAGCTGCGGCGTCAGGCGGGGCAGCGGGCCTGGGACGCCCGCGTGGATCTGCTGCTCGCGCTCGACGACGAGCGCCGCGGCGACTTTCGCGCGGCCGCCGTCCGCCTCGCCGCGGCCTCGGCGGCTCCCATCGGGCTCGACCTCTACCGGCGCGAGCGCCTCGCCCGGGATCTCGCCGCCTCCGGGAACGTCGTCCCGGCCCTGCGGGAGTACCGCGCCCTCGAGGAAACTCCGGAGCCGTACGCCATGCGCGCCCGCGCGGCTCGCGACCTCGCGCGCCTGCTCGAGGAAAACGGCTCCCCCTTTTCCGCCGCGGGCGTGCTGGCGCGCGCCGCCGAGGCGGTCCCGTCCTCGAGCCTCGGGCTCGCGCCCGATCGCCTTCGGCTCGCGCTGCGGCTCTCCGACGCCGCCACGGTCCGCGCCCTCTCGCGGCGGCTCCTGCTCGAGTCGCCGCTCGCGGACCGCTCCGAGGCCGTTCCCGCCGAGGTCCGACGGGCGCTGCTCCGGCAGGAGAAGGCGCTGTCGCCGGCGGATCGCGCGCGGCGCGGGCGCGCGCTCATCGCTTCGGGCGAAACGAAGCGAGGCGTGGCACAGCTGCGCCGCGACGCCCCGTCTCTCTGGCCGCGGGAAGAGCGCGGCGCGAATCTCCTGTCGCTCGCGCGTGGCCAGGCCCGGCTCGGGCAGGAGGCCGCGGCCCTCGCGACCGCGGCCCGCGTCCCGGCGGACGAGACCCCCTCCTCCTTCGAGGCGAGGCTGCTGCGCGCGGATCTGGAGCTCGCGAGGGTGCGCAGGAAGCCTTCTTCGACCGTCGCATCCGACCCGAGGCGCAAGGAGCTCGCCGCTCGTCTCTCCGCCCTGACGGCGCCGGCGGCGCCCGCCTCGGTGCGCGCGTCCGCGCGCGGACTCCTGATCCGCATGGCCCTCGATGCGGAGGACTTCGAGGGGGGGCTCGAGCAGGCCCGCCGGCTGGTCGACGAATCGCCTGGAACGCGCGCGGGGTTCGAGCCTCTCTGGAAGCTCGCCTGGGATCGTTATCTCGCGGGCGACTGCGCGGGTGCCCGATCCCGCTTCGACTCGCTGGCGGCCGTCTATGGGCCCGAGGACCTGCATCGCCGGCTCGCCTACTGGAAGGCGCGCTGCCTGGAGCGCGGGGGCGACCGCGCCGGCGCGTCGGCTCTCTACCGCGCGCTTTCGACGGCCGACCCGCCCGACCTCTACGCGCTCTTTGCCCGGCGCCGCGTGTCCGGCGCGACCGGCGCGCGGCCCCCCGCTCTTCCCGACCCCTCGGCCGCCACGGCGACCTTCCGGCGGGTGGACGAGCTTCTGCGGCTGAGGCTCTTCGAGGAGGCTTCCGCGGAGGCGCGGCTGTTGCCCGCAAGCCGGGGCCGCGACCTTCGCCTCGCCGAATCGGAGTTCGCGCTGGGGCGCTTCGCGGCGGCGGCCTCCGCGGCCAAGAGGGCGTTTCCCGAGATGGGGACGGCCGAAGAAGCGAGCGTGCCAGACGGCTGGAGAAGGCTCTACTACCCGATCGAGGAAGGCGGGTTCCTCGCCGACCGCGCCCGCGAGTTCCATCTCGACCCGGCGGTGCTGCGCGCGCTCGTGCGGCAGGAGAGCCTGTTCGAGGCGAACGCGAAGTCGCGCGCCGGCGCCCTGGGGTTGACCCAGCTGCTGCCCTCGACGGCCAGGAGCGTCGCGCGCTCGCTCTTGCGCCTGCGGTATCGCAGCGCCTTTCTCTACGATCCGGGCGTCAACGCGCGGCTGGGCGCCGCCTACCTGCGGCGCCTCTACGACCGCTTCGACGGGAACGCGATTTTTGCCCTCGAGGCCTACAACGGCGGCCCGAGCCGCATGGCGGGCGTCTTGAAGAGCAACCCCGGCCTGGAGGAAGACGAGCTGTTCGAGTCCCATCCGGCGCCCGAGAGCCGCGACTACGTCCGCCGCGTGCTGCTCTACGCCGAGTCGTACAGGGAGCTTTATCCGTAGGAAGTTATCAGTTATCAGTTATCAGTCATCAGTTTTCCGTTCTTGAACGGACAACTGAAACTGACAACTGAAAACTGACAACTCCCCTTACCACGATCCCTCCGGCACGACCAGCACCGAGCAGGCGCACTGGCGCAGCACCTGGCGAGGGACCGAGTCGGTGCGCAGGAAGGCGGACCGGGCGCCGCGCGCGGGGCCGCCGATCACGACGAGGTCGTGCGGTTGCGCCGCGAGCTCCGCCTGGATTCCCTCGATGGCGGAGTCGGCTCCCCGAATCGAGGAGCGGCTCGAGACCTCGAGCTCGGAAAGCGTCGCGACGGCGCGCTCGAGGTGCGCGTGCACGAAGGGAGCCGGAGGCCTTTCCCCCGCCGAGACGTAGAGAAGCGTCACCGTTGCGCCCAGACGGCGGGCGAGCCAGCCGCCGGCGCGGACGTCCGCCTTGCCGGGCTCGCCGGCGGCCGTGCAGATCAGGATCCGGCGAGGGCGGCCGGGCTTTCCGCGGGCGAGGAGGATCGGGGTCGTGACGCGGTCGAGCAGCTCCTCGGCGATGGTCGCTGCGCGCCGGCGCCCGAAGCGGGAAGTCCGGGCCTCCCCCAGCAGGACGAAGTCGTAAGGCGCCTCCGCCTGCTCCTGCGCGATCTGCTGGGCGGGGTCGCCCTGGCGCGCCCGCACGGCCGCCTCCGAGAGCCCGGCCTCGGCGGCGCGTCGCGCCAGGGCCTCGCGAAGTTTGTCCTGGTCGGCGCCGCTCGCGGCCACACCCAGCACGGTCGCGATCCCATCGAGCGCGTCCACCAGCGGGCGCGCGATCTCGAGGGCCGGGGCGGGCCCGTCTCCGGCGTCGCAGACGAGAAGCCGCGGCGTCGGCTGCCGCAGGATGTGCCAGCTCTCGATCACGACCCAGGGCTTCGAAGGCACCCCGCGGCCGTCCGCCGGCACCGTCGCGTCGACCAGGAGGGCCTGCTCGCCGAAGGGGAGCGCCGGAGAGACCTGGCGGGTTCCCGCCAGCGGCGGCAGACGCAGGCGCACGCGTTTGACGGGCCCGGCGAAGCTCTCTTCGGTCCGCTCGGCTCTCCCCAGCACCGCGGCGCTCGGCGGAGGCTCGTCCGCGTGCAGCGTCACTTGCTCCGGCCGGAAGAGCACGCGGACGCGGTCTCCCTCGTCGTGCGGCACGTCCGAGGGGATGGGGAGGGTCAGCGGACCGAGCTCCACGCGGTCGCCGCGCGCGCGTCCGACGAGAATCGTCCCGCCGCCAAGGAACGTCGCGACGAAGAGCGACCGCGGTTTCGTGTACAGATCGTCGGGATGGCCGGTCTCCAGAAGGCGGCCGCGCTCAATCACCCCGATGCGCTGGCCGAGCTCGAAGCCCTCTTCCTGGTCGTGGGTGACGAGAATCGTCGTCACGCCGAGCGACTTCTGGATCTGCTTCAGGTTCTGGCGCAGCTGCGCGCGGATCTTCACGTCGAGCGCGCCGAAGGGCTCGTCGAGCAGCAGCACGGCCGGCCGGTACGCGAGGGCGCGCGCGAGCGCGACGCGCTGGAGCTGTCCGCCCGAGAGCTGGCTCTCGTACCGGGAGCCGAGGCCGGCGAGCCCCACCATGTCGAGCAGCTCCTCCCGGCGGCTCTCGCGCTCCGCAGCGGGCACGCGCCGGATGCGCAGGCCGAACTCGATGTTCTCCGCCACCGTCATGTGCCGGAAGATCGAGTAGTTCTGGAAGACGAACCCGACGTCCCGCTTCTGCGGCGGCAAGGCCGTGACGTCTTTGCCTCCCAGGAGGATCGAGCCTTCGTCGGGCGCGACGAGGCCCGAGATCAGGCGCAGGATCGTGCTCTTTCCCGAGCCGCTCGCCCCGAGCAGCACGAAGAGCTCGCCCGTCTGCACGTCGAGATCGACGCGGTCGACGATGGTCTGGCCCGCGAGGCGCTTGGTGACTTCCTTGAGAGCGATCGCCATCGGCTACGCCTTGCGCCGCGCCGTGAAGCGCAGGAGAAAGAAGAAGATGAGGAAGGAGAGCGCGGCCAGGACCGCCGCCACGGCGTTGGCCTGTTCGACGTTTCCCGCCTCGAACTGCGCGAAGATGTAGAGGGGCGCGGTCTGCGTCCGGAGGCGAAGGTTGCCCGAGACGAGCACCGTCGCCCCGAACTCGCCGAGCGAGTGCGCGAAGGTCAAGAGCGCCCCCGTGAAGAGGCCGCCTCGCAGTGTCGGCAGGATCACCCATCGGAAGGTCTGCCAGCGGGAGGCGCCGATCGTGTAGGCGGCCTCCTCGTAGGTCGCCTCGATCTCGTCCAGGACCGGTTTGACCGCGCCGAGCATGTAGGGGAAGGTGACGAACAGGTGAGCGAGCAGGACGCCCGCCGGCGCGAACATCGGCTGGAAGCCGAGCGGCTCGAGCACGCGCCCGAGCAGGCCGATGGGCCCCCACAGCAGGAGCAGCGAGGTGCCCACGACGACCGTCGGGATCGCGACCGGCAGGTTCACCAGGATGCCCAGAGGGCGCTCGCCCGGGAAGCGGTAGCGCGAGAGGACGTAGGCCGTGAAGGTGCCGAGCACGGCGTTGACCACCGCCGTTCCGAAGGCGATGAGAAGCGAGAAGCGCAGGGCGAACTGGGCTTCCGGCGAGGCGAGCGAGCGCAGGAAGGCGGCCGGGCCGCCGCGAAACGCGAACACGAAGACCGCCGCGAGCGGCATCAGGATCAGCGGCAGCAGAACGAGCAGAACGAGGCTGACCGGCACGAGCGGCCGCCCTCCCCGCCGCGCGGCCGCCGCCGCGACGGTCATGGCCGGGCTCCCTTCTTGAGGACGCGCTCCTTCCAGACGCCGTCGACGATCTCGCGGCGCGCGCGGCTCCAACCCCCGAAGTCGGAGATCAGGAAGGGGTCTTCGATCCGGCCGAAGGCGGGGTTGTCGGCGTTTAACGCGGCGTCCACGCTGCGAAAGCCGTGCCGGACGAAGAGCCGCTGCGCCTGCTCGCTCCAGAGAAAGCGCACGAAGCGGTCGACGGCGGCGCGCTCGGCCGGGTGGACGTTGCGCCCGATGCGGACCAGGGTGTGCTCGGAGAGAATCGTCCGGCGAGGGTACACGATGTCGGCCTTCAGGCGCCCGCGCGCCCGGTCCCACAGCGCCTCCTGCTCGTAGGTGATCAGCGCGTCCCCGAAACCGTTCTCGAACTGCGTGCGCGCGGCCCGCGCCGAGGAGGCCTGCGCGACGACGTTGCCCCAGATGCCGGCGAGCAGGCGCTCTCCGGCGCCGGAGTCCGAGGGGTCGGCGCGGGCGCCGGCCCCGTACTCGGCGACGATCGCCCAGTTGGCGCCCCCCGAGGTCAGGGGGTCCGGGTGCACGACGGCGACCCCCGGGCGCGCGAGATCCGCGAAGTCCCGGATCCCCTTCGGATTCCCGGGACGCACCAGGATCACGAAGGGAGTGCGGTTGACCACACCGCCCTCCGGGAACTCCCGCCAGCTCGCCGGAGCGATGACGCCCGCGTCGGCCAGGCGCTCGGCGTCGCTCTCGAGCGACAGAAGCGCCAGCTGCGCCGGCACCCCCATGATGATCTGGTTGGTGACGGTTCCCGAGCCGGCAAAGGAGCTGATGAACTCGACGGGCGCCCCTCCTTCCGTCGCCCAGACCTTCTGGAAGGCCGGGAAGATCGCATCGTTCATCGTGTCCCCGAGGATGCTGAAGCCGTAGAAGACGATCGTGATGGGGCGCGCCCGGGCGCGCGAGACGGGAAGCCACGGCCAGGCCGCCCAGGCCGCGAGCGCTCCCAGAAACAGCAGGGTCCACAGGCTCCGCGGCCGGCGGTTGCCTGGATTGGCGCTCACGCGGTCGAGGATATCCTCGGGTTTAGACTCCCGCCGTGCTCGAGTTTCGCGTGCGCACGACCCGCAAGATCGAGCGGCGCGACATCACCGAGGAAGTCCGCCAGGCGGCCTCGAAGCTCGGCGCGAGGCCGGAAGGCGTTCTCCTGGTGTCCCTTCCCCACACGACGGCCGCGGTGACCGTGGGCGAGGCCTGGGACCCCGACGTGACGGGCGACATCGAGCGCGCGCTCGCGGCATGGGTTCCCGGCGTGCGATTCGACCACGGCGAGGGGAACTCGCCGGCGCATTTCCTCTCCGAGGCAATCGGCGTTTCCTGCCTGGTGCCGCTCGAGAAGGGCAAGCCGGTCCTCGGGCGCTGGCAGGGAATCTTCCTGATCGAGCTCGACGGGCCGCGCGAGCGCGCGGTCCAGGTGCGGGCGCTCTAGCTCCGGCTCATCTCCTCTCCCCCCCGGCGGTCTCTCCGTCTCCTCTTCCCCCGGGGGGGGGAGAGGCAGGGTGAGGGGGACGCCCTCACCCCGAGCCGCCGGGAGACGGAACGCTCGAGGGTGCTCGAAGCACCTCCCGCTCCTCGCGCGCGGTGTGCGCGTCCCAGCGGCGGGCGAGGTTGCCCGCCAGGCGCCGCGCGCCCTCCAGGTCCCGCTTCTCCGCGAGGAGGCGGCGGATCATGCCGGACACTTCCCGGACCTGGACGTGCTCGAGGCGCAGCTCCCGGAACCGGCGCGCTTCCTCCGACTCGCCCTCCGGGGCGGCGAGCCTCTCGGCGAGAAAGGCCGGGTAGAGCCGCTCCTCCTCGAGCTCGGTGTGCCGGCGCAGCGCCTCGTCGAATCCCTCGATCGCCGCGAAGGAGCTCTCGGCGTCCCCGGCCGTGACCGCGGCAAGAAAGCCTCCGAAGAGCTCGTCCAGCCGCCGGTGCTCGGCGAGGAGCCGGGCGGCGAGCGATTCGAGCGATTCTTCGGGGCTCACAGGCCGTCGTATTTCGAGTAGCCGCGCTTGGCCCAGTAGTCGTCGGGCTGGCGCTGCGAGTAGGCGATCTCGGTCACGGCCTTGATGTTCTTCAGCCCCAGCTTCATCGGCGCAAGGAGCCGCAGCGGCGCGCCGTGCTCGACGGAGAGCGGCCGGCCCGCCTGGTGTGTGGCGAGAAGCGTCTGCCGGTGCCGGGCCGTTTCGAGGTCGATCGAGACGTAGTACGGGTCTTCGTTGCCCTCGCCGTCCAGGCTGACCGCCGACTCGAGCCCCGCCCACCGGGCGCCGGGCGCGGGCGGAAATGCTTCGAGAAAGTCTGCGAAACGGATGCCTCCCCACCATGCGACGGCGCTCCATCCCTCGACACAGACCAGGCGAGTGACCTGCTCGTGGAGAGGAAACCGCGAGAGCAGGTCGGCGATCGAGAGAACTTCCGTCCGCCCCGAAGCGAGGCCGGAGACCTCGAGCCTCCAGCCCGGGATGTAGTCCGGCTTCGGCGTCGCGCCGTTGTAGTTGTTGGGAAGACGCGTGACGTCGGACTTCGAGTAAGTCCGCACCGAGCGATCGCGCGAGTAGAGCGCTTCGGCGACGTCGTCGTCGAAGGTCAAAGCGCGGTTCAGGAACCTCTCGCGGCGCTCCCTGGTCAGCCCCAGGCGTGCAGTGGCGGCATCCAGGGCGTCGATCGCGCCGGCGGGCAGCACCGCGTCCGCCGCGCCGTCGGGCAAGAGCCACCAGAACCCTGCTGCGGCGGCCGCCGCCCCGACGCCGAGGAGGAGGAAGTCCCGCCGGGTCCGATTCCGCAGGGCGCGGCGCGGCACCAGGATCGACTGCGGCTCGGGCTCGGCGAAGCGATCGAGGAGCGACCGGCCTCCCGGTCTTCTATTCTTCATGTCGCCTCTCGACTCTTCGCAAGGACCATCCCGTGATCATCGAGCGGAAGGTGTCCCAGCCGTCGGCGACGACGAGGACGACGTGCGGGACGATGAACGCGGCGAGGACGAACATCGAGACGAAGTGCACGACGCGCGCGCCGTCGTAGTTGACGAAGAGCCGCTCGAGCCAGTGAAACTGGACGGGCTTGTGCATCGCCCAGCCCGAGAGCACGACGAGGGCGCCGAAGACCGGCATCGAGAGGTATGCCGCCCGCTGCAGCGCGTTGTACTTGGTCGTGACGGCCGGATGCGGCCAGCGCCGCCGCAAGAGCTTCGCCGGAACGACTCCCAGGTAGTAGCGCTGCATCGCGAGCGCGTCCTTCACGTCCGAGCGGCGGGGGAGGAGCGCCTTGTACCCTCCGCCGGCGGCGAGCCCCACCAGATACAGCAGGCCGTTGGCCATGAAGAGGTAGGCGAAGAACCAGTGCAGCCGCAGCGCCCGGGCGAGCTGCCCCGTTCCGACGCTGAAATGGTCGTAGATCCAGTCCATCGGGCGGTCGTAGCCGCGGGCGCCGGGGACGTGCCGGACGATCCAGACGGACAGGTCCGCGACGTAGTCGGTGCTTCCCGTGTCGGGGTCGGGCGCGTGGCGGAAGACCGGGGCCGCCCAATAGATCGCAAGGCCGCTCGCGATCATGCCGAGCAGGATCGGGACGTTCAGCCAATGGGTCAGGCGCACCAGAGCGTGGTGCAGGGCGACGACCCGCACGGAGGTTTCCGGCTTTCGGGAATCCGGCGCCGCCGCCGCGCGCGCGCTCATTCGAGCCTCCTCGACCGCGAGAAAAGGAGGGAGCGGGCCGGAGCCCGCCCCCGGAGCCTCCCGACGAGAATATCGCGGACTCAGTTGGGCAGGAGAACGGTATCGACCACGTGGATCACGCCGTTGGACTGGTAGACGTCGCCGATCGTGACCGTCGAGAGGTCGCCCTTGTCGTCCTTCACGACGATCTTGTCTCCCTGCATCATCGCGGTCAGCGTTCCGCCGCTCGCCGTCGTCAGCGTCGCGCTGCCGTTGCCTTCCCGGATCTTCTTTCCGAGGGCGCGAGCGTCGAGCCGTCCGGGCACGACGTGGTAGGTGAGCACCTTCGACAGGCTCGCCCTGTTCTCGGGCTTCAGGAGCGTGTCGACCGTGCCGGCCGGGAGCTTCTCGAACGCCTCGTTGGTCGGCGCGAAGACCGTGAAGGGGCCCTTGCCCTTGAGCGTCTCGACGAGGCCGGCGGCCTTCACCGCCGCGACCAGAGTCGTGTGGTCCTTCGAGTTGACCGCGTTGTCGATGATGTCCTTGCTCGGGTACATCGGGGCGCCGCCGACCATCTTGGTCCCCGCGGCAAGCAGTGTCGAGGCCGCCGCGAGAGCCGCCGCGGCGATCAGGGTGGAACCGAAGAGCTTCCTCATGAGACGCACCTTTCCTTTCGTTTCCTCCGTCGCGGAGGGTTGCCGTTTTTCGGAGCCGGCGTCCCGGCTGCCGGCCGGGTCGTTCCGTTTCCGCCGTTGTTACGCAGCGACGGCCGCCGCCGGATTCATGGGGAAAGGCGAGATGCGGACTCGCCCGAAATCGGGCGACAATGGGAGCGGGATGAAGGGTCCTGCGAGGCGGACCGGCGCCGCCGTCCTGGTGCTCGTCCTCGCCGGCTGCGGACGGGGCGGCGATCCCGCCCGGGAGACGCTCGACCGCATCGCGAAGGCCGCGCACGGCCGCGACGCTTCCGCGGTGGCCGCCGAGCTTTCCACCGATTACCGCGACGAGGCAGGCAACGGCCGCTCCGACATCGAGAGGATGCTCGCCGGGTACTTCGCGGGCTACGAGATCGTGGACGTGACGCTCTCCGACGTGGCCATCGAGCGCGCGGAGGGCGCCGCGCGTGTGCGATTCCGGGCGGATCTCTCGGGCCAGCCGCGCAAGGCCGCGGGGCTGGCGGGCCTGCTGCCGTCGTCCGAGTCCTACCGCTTCGACGTGCGTCTCGTGCCGGACGGCTCCCGCTGGAAAGTAGCCTGGGCCTCCTGGCAGCCCGCCGAGCGGTGAGCGGTTGACACCCCCCGCCGCCTTCGCTACCCTTCCCGGTCCGCTCTTTTCCTCAGTAGCTCAACGGCAGAGCATCCGGCTGTTAACCGGAGGGTTGTAGGTTCAAATCCTACCTGAGGAGCCAACCACCCCACGATTATTGCTTGCTGACGGGGCTCCAGGTCTGGTCGGGGTCGAAGCGCTCCATGGCCTGAAAGATCTCGAGCGCTTTTGGCCCGAGGCTCCTTCTCGTAGACGACGCCGTCGTTGCTGACAAGACTGTGTCGCGAGCCGCACGGGAAGTTGAAGTGGACTCGGGAACGCGGCCAGCGGGCTCTTGGTCCGGGGCGGGGAGTGGGTTACCGCCGCGCAGGACGCGAAATCCGCGGCTCGATTCCCGGGACGCCTTCGGCGAGCATCAGGTTGCTCGACTGACGGAGGATCGAGAGCGTTGCGTGACGGCCGTCCGGGGAGATCCCGAAGGACTCGGTGACAGAGTCGGGAGAAAACCCGGCGATCTTTCGCCTCGTGGTCGATGTGTCGCGTTCGGGATCGAAGTCCTGTGCGAAGACGCCGGTCCTGCCATCCTCGTCCACACCGATCCAGGCGATGGCTCGCCCGTCCGGAAGCCAGCGAGACCTCCCGATGAGCACACTCGAGGCGCTCGGTCCGATCTGCTGTGGTGTTTGGATCTCGAATGGCAGAACCCGCCCGGTTTCGATCTCGACGACGCCCACCTTTCGAGGCCCGCCCATCCCGGTCCCGCCGAGATGCTCCACGTACGCGGCGTGGCGGCCGTCCGGAGATACCTCCGCATTGGTAGAGATCCCCGGAACAAGGCGGGTCGCTCCCGAGCCGTCCGGGTGGATCTTCCAGATCCCGTTCTTGGCCGGGTTACCGCTTGAGTACACGATCCAGGAACCGTCACGGGTAGCGGTCGGGTTCTCTGCGTCGGTGCCGTCGTGCGTCACCTGGCGAGCGTCGCTTCCATCCGCGTTTGCGGTCCAGATCTCCAGGTTGCCACTTCGGTCCGAGCTCCAGAGGATTCGGCGGCCGTCGCGCATGAAACCAGGATCCCAGTCCTGCGCAGGGTCGTCGGTCAGCTGCGTAAGGGTCCCGGTCTTCGTCGAGAGCGACCAAAGATCGAGGTTGCCGCTCCGGTTCGAGGAGAAGACGATCCTTTCGCCGTCGGGCGAGTAGGCAGGCTGGCGATCCCGGCTGCTGCCTTCGGTGAGCGCTCGGCTGACCGGCGCAGCGACTTCTTTGCCGATAGAGACTTCCCGGAGGTTCAGCCGCTGAGTGATCTGGTCGAAGACGATTCGCCCGGGCCCCAACACATCCAGTGTGGCGAAGGTCGTGGTGGAGCCGATCGCGGGAAACAGGTCGGGCGACCAGAAGAGCGTGCGCTCCGTTCCGGCGGCAACTCGCTCCGCGATCACGCGTGCGAGGGCTCCCGAGCTGTCGCCGAGCCGGCTCCCGGCCTCGGCGTAGAGCAGGTCGCCTCCTGCGCCAGACCAGGCCACGCCCGCGAGCGGGAACCTCGCCTCTCTGGCGAGCCTGCGGACCGCTCCGCTGCGCGCGTCGACCAGCAACACCTCGGCCGGCGGCTCGAACCCAAATACAGCCGACTTGATCGCCGCGATGACCTCGCCCGTCGGCGACCAGCGAACGTGTTGCATCACGAGATCGTGCACCGAGGCGAGGATCCTCTCCTGCCCGCCCCGAACGTCGGCCACGCCGACACTCCAGACCGTTCCGTTCGCGCTCGAACGCAGGAAGGCAATTCGCTGGCCGTCCGGCGCCCAATCGGCGTCGGCGACGTCGCGCAGGATCCGGCGCGGCTCCCCTCCCACGAGCGCCACGCGCCAGGCATCGGTTCGGAAAGCACCCTCCTCCGACCGCAGGAAGAGCACGCTCGCCCCGTCGGGGGAAAACCGAGGCTTTGCGTCGGGTCCGGAGGTCAGCGGCGCTTCTCCTCCGGAGAGCTGCTTGATCCAGATTCTCGAGACGGCGTTGCGGGTAGACGTGAACGCGACAAGGCGGCCGTCCGGCGACGCGGACGGCTCCCCGTCGTGGCCGGAAAAGGTCAGGGGACGTACACGGACAGGCTCCGGCGGCGGCGGTCGTGTCGACCACACGACGACGGCGCCGATGACCACCCCTGCCAGGAGAGTTGCGGTCGGAACCAGGAGTCTTCGGATGCGCGCCGCCTGGGTTTCCGGCGCGGCAACGGATACGGCTCCCGACAGATCCTCCGCGGCGCCGAGGTCGAAGGCGAGGTCGCGCGCCGACTGAAACCGCTCGGCCGGGTTCTTCTCGAGACAATGCCGCATCACGCGGTCGAGGCCCGCGGGAACCTTCACGCCGCTCACGGCGAAGTCGGGAGGATCCTCCTTGAGGATGGCCGTCATGGTTTCCGCCGGCGTGTCCCGGCGAAACGCCCTCTCTCCCGACAGCATTTCGTAGAGAACGGCACCGAAGGAGAAGATGTCCGAGCGGTGATCGACAGGAAGCGCCCGCACCTGCTCGGGCGACATGTAGCCGACCGTTCCCATCACGGTCCCCGGCTCTGTCCGACCCGCAACGGTCGTGGCCTCTGCGTCGTCAAGGGACTGCGTAAGCGGGACGTGGGAAGCCAGGCCGAAGTCGAGAATCTTGACTCGTCCATCCTCCGTCACAAAGACGTTTTCGGGTTTGATGTCCCGGTGCACGACTCCCTTCTCGTGGGCGGCGGCCAGTCCCCGTGCGATTTGGACCGCGTAATCGACGGCCTTGCGAACGGGAAGCGTCCCCTCGGCGAGGCGCTCGCGCAGCGACGACCCTTCGAGCAGTTCCGCGACCGCATAGACACGCTCGCCGTCCCGGCCGAAGTCGTGGATCGAGAGGATGTTTGGATGCGAAAGGGCGGCGACCGCCTTGGCCTCGCGCTCGAATCGAGCGAGCGCATCCGCGTCGCCGGTAAGCTTGTCCGGGAGAACCTTGAGGGCCACGTGCCGGTCGAGGCGCGCGTCCCTCGCGCGGTAGACTTCCCCCATCCCCCCGCGCCCCAGTGGCGCGACGACCTCGTAGGGCCCGAGCCGGGTGCCAGTCGGAAGGGTCACCGGTTGCGATGCTCCTGAGCCGTCTCGGACCTGCAGAGAACGACTGTCAAAGGTGATCCATCGTCTTCCGATGGCGGCCCCCAGGGGATTTTACGCAGAAGCGACTTACGAATCGACGCGGCCCCCGGTTCAGTAATCCGGGCCAGGAGGAGATCTCATGAGCTGCGCCTTGATTCTCCGTGGCTCGTTTGCCCTCGTTCTCGGAGTGTGGACGAAGCATCTTGCGGCGCTTCCGGGAGGGATCGGGGAGGTGCATTTTCCCGACTCGGGGTCTGTCGCGGCTCAGGAGCCGTTCTTGTGCGGCCTAACCCGTTTTTCGCGTCAGGGCGGCCCGTACGATCCCGAACGGTTCCGGGTCCGGTGTCGGGGTCGGGGTCGGGAAAATACGTTTCGGGAACAACAATTCCCATAACCAATTTCGCCGAGTCCCGCCGGATGGTTTGTCCGTGTTCTTGTCCGTGTTGTGGGCCCATGGCGGCCCAAATTCGACCGGTTTGATTGGTCCCGCCCAACCGGTTTTCCGGGCTAACCCCCTATTACTTGGGTCGTCCGGATGGTTTTGCGTCCGTTCAAATCCTACCTGAGGAGCCACTGCCCTCCGCGTGTCTCCCCTGAAGGCTGCAGTGTAGAGTCCTCAGATCGGATGACACTGTCAGCCGGGACCCGGCTCGGCCCCTACGAGATCCTCGCGCCTCTGGGTGCTGGCGGGATGGGAGAGGTGTACCGGGCGAAAGATCCGCGGCTGGGCCGAGAGGTCGCGATCAAGGTCCTGCCCGAAGCCCTGGCGCCGGACCGCGACCGGCTCTTGCGTTTCGAACAGGAGGCCCGTGCGGCCTCCGCGCTCAATCACCCCAACATCGTCACGATCTACGAGATCGGCGCGGCCGGCTCGGTCTCTTACATCGCGATGGAGCTCGTGGAGGGAAGGACTTTGGGCCAGGTCCTCGCAGACGGCCCGGTCCCGACGAAGCGGTTTTTTGGCATCGCAGCGCAAATCGCCGACGCGCTTGCCAGGGCGCACGAAGCGGGAATCGTTCATCGCGACTTGAAACCGGAAAACATCATGGTCACGAAGGAAGGCCTGGTCAAGGTCCTCGACTTCGGATTGGCAAAGCTGGCTTTGCCCGAATCCGGCGAGATCTCGGCGATGCCGACCCTCGCGAAACCGGAGACCCACCCGGGCATGGTGTTGGGCACCGTCGCCTACATGTCTCCCGAGCAGGCGAGCGGAAGAGCGCTGGACTCCCGGTCGGATCAGTTCTCCTTCGGCTCGATTTTGTACGAGATGGCCACGGGGAAGCGTGCCTTCTCGCGATCCACCACAGCCGAGGCGCTCGTAGCGATCATCAGGGAGGAGCCGGAGCCTCTGGCGTCTCTCTCGCCGAGCCTTCCGGCGTCGGTGCGCTGGGTGATCGAACGTTGCCTCGCCAAGGATCCGGGGGAGCGTTACGTCTCGACGCGGGACCTCGCGCGCGACCTGATGCAGCTGCGCGACCACGCGACGGGGATCTCCGTGGAAGCGGCCCCCGTGATCCTCGCGCGGCGGCTCGGCTGGCTCGGCCCGGCGTTGATTGCCGGAGTCCTGCTCGCCGCGGTCTTGTCCGTCCTCGCCCTGCTTCGTTTGCGGCCGGCTCCCGTCGCGCGCCCGCTGCGATTCAGCGTTCCGATCCCGGCAGGGGCGACCTATTCCCCGGGGGAGCTCTCGCGAGGGCTTGCGCTCTCTCCCGACGGCACGCGCCTCGTCATCGAGGCGATCGTGAGAGGCCGCCGCCACCTCTTTCTGCGGCCGCTCGACTCGGAGAAGGCTGTCGAGCTCGACGGCACGACCGGGGCGGAGGCGCCCTTCTGGTCACCGGACAGCCGCTTCATCGCCTTCTTCGCGGACGGCAAGTTGAAGAAGATCCCGGCGGCCGGCGGCCCTCCCGAGGAGCTCTGCGCGGCATCGTTCGACATCGTTGGCAGCTGGAGCCGTGACGGGACGATCCTCTTCTCGGAGATCACTTTACGGCGAGGGATCTTTCGGGTCTCGGACAAAGGGGGGGAGGCCGTGCCCGCGACGACGGTCGACCCGACCGGCAACGTGATCGCCGATCTGTGGCCCCATTTCCTGCCGGATGGCCGGCGATTCCTCTATCTGGAATCGCGTCCAGCCGCGCCGGGCCATGGGCTGCGCGAGTTGCGCATCGGCTCCCTCGAGTCGAGGGAGAGCCGCGCCGTGACGCGGCTCGACTCCATGGCCGAGTATGCCTCTCCCGGATACCTGCTGTACGTCCGCGACGGCACCCTCTTTGCGCAGCCCTTCGACGCGGCAAAGGGGCAGCTTTACGGAGACCCGCTTGTCGTGGCCGAGAACGTCCACTACTTCTTCGGGCCGGCCCGCGCATCCTTCTCGGTTTCCCAGACCGGAGTCCTGGCCTTCCAGACAGCCAAGCCTCTCTCCCGGCTCGTCTGGCTCGACCGCGCAGGCAAGGAGATCGGCACGCTCGGCCAACCCGCAGTCTTGGGGAAGGGTTTTCGGATCGCGCCCGACGGAGCGAGGGCGGCCGTTGCGATCGAGGACCGGCGGATCGGGACCGCGGACGTGTGGGTTTTCGAGCTGGCCCGGGGAGTATCGACGCGGCTTCATTCCGATCCGGTGGACGAGAACAGCCCGGTGTGGTCTGCCGACGGATCGAGGGTCTTCTACCGTTCCGACCGCAAGGGCCCGCCCGATATTTACGAGATCACGCCCGAAGCGCCTGGAAGCGAGCGAGAGGTTCTCGCACTGCCGGGCGTGCAGGAGCCGGAGGACGTTTCCCGAGACGGACGCTTCCTCGTGTACTCCAACGACGTCCAGATGGCGGCGTCAGACGTCTGGCTCCTTCCGCTCTTTGGAGATCGCAAGCCAATGCCGTGGCTCAAAACACGCTTTGCCGTGACGAGCCCGCGTTTCTCTCCGGACGGGCGTTGGATTGCCTACGAGTCGGACGAGTCGGGAGACCCCGAGATCTACGTGGCCCGGACCGAAGGGGCCGGGGAAAAGGAGCGCCTCTCGACTGCAGGGGGAAGACTGCCGCGATGGCGGCGAGACGGCAAAGAGCTCTACTACGTGACGCCGGACGGTTTCCTCATGGCCGTCCCGATCGTCCCGGGGGTCCGGCTGGAAGCCAGAGCCCCGGTCCAGCTCTTTCACGTCGAGGGAGCGATCGAAAACTACGACGTCAGTCCTGACGGATCGCGGTTTCTTGTGAGTACGCCCTCGGAGAAAGCTCTCGAGTCGCCGATCCGTGTGATCGTCAACTGGCCGGCGTTGCTGAAAGCCGAACGATGACACTCGCAGCCGGCACTCGTCTCGGGCCCTACGAGATCCTGTCGCCCTCGGCCGCTGGCGCGAAGTCGTCGGGCCTTACTCCGCGGCGAGAAGGCTCTTAAGCTCCCGCAACCAGCCGCCGAAAAGGTTCCAACTGGGAACTCGATGGGGAGCCACTGCTCTTCGCGCACTCGCTCCGAGACCCGCGATGTAGAGTTTCCGCCAGGTCCGATGACACTCACAGCCGCGACCCGCCTCGGCCCCTACGAGGTTCTATCGCCGATCGGCGCTGGAGGGATGGGGGAGGTCTACCGCGCGAGGGACACGCGGCTCGGTCGCGACGTCGCGATCAAGGTTCTGCCGGAACGCCTGGCGCAAGATCCCGACGCCCTTTCGCGCTTCGAGCGCGAGGCGAAAGCCGTGGCCGCGCTGTCCCATCCGAACATTCTGGCCCTTCACGATTTCGGCCGGGAGGGAAGCGTTGCGTACGCCGTCACGGAGCTCCTGGAAGGGGAGACGCTCCGCGAGGCGCTCTCCTCGGGGCCGCTCCCGCTTCGCAAGGCTATTGAGTACGGCGTGCAGATCGCGCTCGGCCTCGCCGCGGCGCACGAGAAAGGGATCGTTCATCGAGACCTGAAGCCCGACAACGTCTTCGTCACGCGGGACGAGCGGGTCAAGATCCTCGATTTCGGGCTGGCGAAGCTGACCGAGGTCGACCAGCCCGGCGCCGCGACCAATCTCCCAACGGTTTCGCCCGGCACCGAGCCCGGCGTCGTGATGGGCACGCTCGGCTACATGTCGCCCGAGCAGGTCAAGGGAAGATCGGCCGACGCGAGAAGCGACATCTTCTCGTTCGGGGCGATCCTCTACGAGATGCTCTCGGGCAGGCGCGCCTTCCACGCCGACTCGGCCGGCGAGACGATGGCTGCGATCCTGAGGGAGGACCCCCCGGACCTCTCCATCAGCAACCAGAGCGTCGGCACGGGCCTCGAGCGCATCCTCCGCCACTGCCTCGAGAAGAACCCCGAGCGAAGATTCCAGTCCTCCTCGGACATCGCCTTCGCCCTCGAGGCGCTTTCCGGCATTCCGTCCTCCAGCGGGACCTCCCCCGCCGCGGCGGCGGGCCGTCCTCGTCGGACCCGCGCCGGAACGGCTGCCGCGGCGGGACTGGCGCTTCTCGTGGCGGGGCTTCTGGCGGGAGCGTGGTTTGCGAGTGGCAATGACCGCTCCCATCCGACATTCAAGCGGCTCACCTTTCGGCGCGGCTTCATCAGCAACGCCCGCTTCGCTCCGGACGGCCAGACCATCCTCTACAGCGCCGATTGGGACGGGGCGCCCTCCCGGATCTTCTCAACTCGTCCGGAGGGTCGGGAATCGACGGCGCTTCCCCTGCCGAGCGCCTCGCTTCTCGCGGTTTCGCCACGCGGCGAAATGGCCATCCTTCTCGACCCGAAGATCGACTACAACCTCTACTTCCGCCGCGGCACGCTCGCGGTCGTGCCGCTTTCCGGCGGATCCCCGCGGGAGGTGCTTCGAGATGTCCGGCTGGCCGACTGGGGTCCCGACGGAAAAGACCTCGCCGTCGTCCGACAGGCCGGAGCCCAGCAGCGGCTGGAGTATCCGCCCGGGCGACTGCTGCATGAGAGCCCGGCCTGGCTCGTCTCGCCGCGCGTCTCCCCTCGGGGCGATCGAATCGCCTTCTACGAGGGTCTGCCCTTCAACGGCTACTCCCTGTCGGTCGTCGACTCTCAAGGCCGGAAGGCGTTGCTCGGTCCCGTTCGGCCCGACTTTTGGGCTTCCGTCTGGTCGCCGGACGGCAAGGAGATCTGGTTTCCTGCAGTCATCCCGGGGGCGGGTGCGGAGACGCCGATCATGGCCACGGATCTCTCCGGCCGGCAGCGACTCCTCGAACGCGGACCGTCCATCACCGACCTCAACGACGTTTCTCCTGAAGGAAGGGCCCTGGTCACCGTCTTCGAGTGGCAAGAGTCGACGCGCGGGCTCCTCTCGGGTCAGAAGAGCGAATCTCGTCTGGTGAACCGAACGGACTTGCGGCTGGTCGACCTCTCCGAGGACGGCAAGCTGCTCGTCCTGCGAGATGCACTCATCCAGGGCACGCCGAGTGTTTGGATCGCGGGGGCGGACGATTCGCCTCCCGTGCGATTGGGAGACGGAGTGGCGCACGGCCTCTCGCCCGACGGCGCGTGGGTGCTCGCGAGCCAGCAAGGCAAGCTGCTGGCGCTCCCGACGGCAGCCGGAGCGCCGAGATCGGTGAGCGAGGGATTCTTCGAAGCAATCCGATGGGCGAGCTGGTTCCGCGACGGCAGGCGGGTTCTCGTCTGGGGCCAGGCGAAAGACGGAAAGACCGGCGTCTTCATCGTCGACGGGGAGAGGCGCGAGCCCAGGCGCATCGCTCCGGAAGGCTTCGAGCTCGTCTCGGGGGGCAACGCGCTGTCGCCGGATGGCCTCTTGGTGGCCGCGCGCTCGCCCGAGAATCAGATCGTGCTCTGCCCGGTCGACGGAGGGCCACCGCGTCCCGTACCCGGACTCGTCGGGCTCTTCGTTCCCGTTCAGTGGTCGGCCGACGGCAAGAGTTTCTACGTCTTCCGGATGGGCGAGATTCCGGCGAGGGTAGAGAGGATCGACGTCGAAAGCGGCCGCGCGACGCTCTGGAGGGAGCTCGCGCCGCCCGACACCGCCGGCGTGTCCGTGCGTGCACTCGCGATGACGCCCGACGCGGCGCACTACGCCTACTCGTGTCAGCAGTACTTGAACACGTTGTATCTCGTCGAGGGTATCGACTCCTGGAGAAAGCCGACGATCCAGTCCCGTCTGCTCGGCCACAGCCGATGAGTCTCGCTTCGAGGCAGCGCGGGGTCAGTCTGACTCGCTGACTTCGCAGCGGATGAGAGCTGGCCTACTTGCCGCCGTAGAGCTTCGCGACCTTCGAGAGCAGGGCTGCCTCCGCGCCGCGGTTGTGGACGGCGCCCTTCGCGATGATGTCGATCGGCGAAACGTCCTTGCCGTAGTAGGCCCTGTTGTAGTCCTCCGACGGCTTGATCCCGGATCCGGAAACGTTCAGGCCGCCGTAGAGGCCCTTGGCCCTGCTGTAAGCCACGAAGTCCGCCGTCACGTCGGCTCCCGCCCCGACCCCGACCGGTCCCGTCGCGATGCTCGCGTCCCCGCCCAACTTGAATGCCGACGACATCAGGGAATCGAGGGCTTTCTGGGTCTGGACCAGCATGACGATCTCGGCAACTGACACGCCGGCCTGGAATCCGATGCTGGCCGTCCCGATCGAGTAGAAGGCCGGACCGTTCCAGCCCTTGTCGCCCTTCGCGACGAGAACGCAGCGCCCGCCCGAGCCGCCGAGCACGAAGCCGGCCTTGGTGACCTGCGAGCAGATGACCAGGCCTCGTGAGTCCTTCGCGTGGTTCCGAAACCACGTCATTTCCGGGTCGGCCACGAAGGAGTCGAGGGTCTTGCCGGCCGACGTGACCTCCTTCTGGGCCTCCTCAGGCGTGGCGGCCAGAGCCGGAAACGACGCGGCCGCAAGCGCCAGGACGAGAAGAATTCGAACCGAGGTGAACCGATTCATGGACAAACCTCCTCGGGCGGGTCACCCGTGAACCGCCGCACGGAAAGACGTATCACGCTGCGCGCGACGGGCGGAGACTCAAATGCATCATGCGGTTCGCAAAGGGAGCGGGCTCAGCCTCGACTTGCCGATCTTGCAGAGGACAAAGATGCGGGTGATCCCTCCTTTGGACCCCGCCGCCCCGGGGAACTGACATCGAGAAGAGACTTGCGAACGCGGGTATCCTCAGGATGCCGTGAAATCCACCTCCGGGCCCTCGTACGAGCCCAAGCAGGAGCGCACACCGCCTGGCGCCCGGCTGGTTCACTGGCCGGCAACGCGCGGCCCGTCGCGTAGCGCGAGTGGCCGCCTGGAAGGAGACGATGACGCCCGGACGGGCGGCTCGATGACGCCAGCCTCTTTGCGGCGGGTCACCAGAGCCCTCCTCGCGATCGGGTTCGGCAGCGCCGTCGTCATCTACCTGATGGCCGGGTCCCCGCCGGCGAACCCTCTCGGCTACGACCCGCTGGATACCAAGAAGTACCTCCACGACCTCGAGGTGTACGGCGGAAGAGCGAATGTCCTTGCGGCCGAGTTCCGAGAATGGTTCGTCGAGCTGTGGCAGGGCAAGAATCTCGCTTTCACGGTGGCCGTCCTGACGGTTCTCCTCGTGCTCGCCGTTCGTTTCTTCGCGACCCTGCCGCCCTCCGCGGACGTCGGCGAGACGCTGGAGCCGGCGAGCCCCGACCGACGCAATTCCTGACGGGTTCCTCCCCTGACGCCGTCCGAGCCGGTGCCGGCGCGTGGCGGCTGCCCTGTCGCGGTTGCTGCAACCTTCTATGCTGCAGCGGATCCGGGTGACCTGGCGATCGTCTCGGCCGCCATCCTGGTTCTCGTCGCCTGCGGCGCGCCCGCCTCCGTCATCCCGGCGCGCCGCGCGGCCTCGATCGATCTGCTCCAGGCGGTCCGAACGGAGTCGGGTCGCGGCGGAAGGGGACAACGCGCGGATACCGGATCTGGAGAGCAAGCACACCCCGGTTGGTTCCCGCGTACAGGCGCCTGCTCGTATCCACTGCGAGCGCCAGCACCTGGGAGGCATCGAGTCCGCGACGAGTCAAAGGTTGCCACGACCGCCCGCCGTCGCGCGTTCCATAAACATCGCCGTCCACGGTGGCGACGTAGACGATTTCGGGATCGACAGGATCGATCGCGAGGGCCGTGAGGGCTACGGTGCGGAGAGCACTGTTCGCCGTTGACCAGCTCTTTCCGCCGTCATCGCTGCGGAAGGGGCCGGCAGTCGTCGCGGCGTAGGCGATCGCCGGGTTCCCTGGCGCGAACCGCACGACGTGCGCCTCCACGCCCGCGAGGTTCGTCGGGCGCCAGGAATGCCCATGGTCGGAACTTCGGTAGACGCCCTGCGCCGTTCCGGCGAGAACAGATTCGTCGCGGGGGTGGACCGCCACCGAAGAAACTAAGACGAGCTGAAGATCGTGCGGCTCATTCCAGTGCGATCCCCGGTCCTCGCTCCAGACGACACCCCCGCAGAAGAAGCGGCCGAAGGCCGGGATGACGTAGCGGCCTCCGTAGACGAAAGAGGGGTTCCGCGGATCGACGGCCAGGGTAAGAGCAGACGGGCAGGCTTCGTAGGACAACTTCCACGTCTCGCCTCCATCGTTGCTGCGCGAGATGACTCCCTGTGCGGCATACACGTTTGATGGATCGCTCGGATCGGCCCCCGTCGCATAGGCACCGCCGAAAGCAGAAGGGCTTCTAGACCAGCTCTGGCCGCCGTCGTGGCTTCGATAAATGCCAAATCCGAGCGACGAGGCCCACAGGACGTCCGAGTCGGATGGCACGACCTGCAGATCCACGATCGAGACCTCATCCATTCCTGTGTTTCGCAGGGTCCACGTCGAACCCTGATCGGTGCTCCGAAATACCCCGTAGCCGCCCGCGAAGTAGATCGTCTCGGCGTCGAACCGGTCAGCGACCATCGAGACGACCATCGAGGAGGTACCGACGCCCGGCGGGCCGACATCGGTCCATGTCGTTCCGCGATCCAGGCTGCGGAAGATGCCGGCCCCGCCGGCATAGACGACCCGGGGATCCAATGGATCGATCGTAATCGAGCGCGTTGCGGGTAATGCCGACCCGGGCAGGGATGGCTGCCACGTCAGTCCGCCATCTTCGGTCTTGTAGACGCCGCGGGAGCCGGCATACGCAATGGACGGATTCACAGGATCCACCGCTATGGACAGGACTTCGTCGCCACCGAACGCGGAGCATGGGACTCCCTGCCACGAAAGCCCGCCGTCCGTGCTCCGGGCCATGCAGTACGTCACGGCGTAAGGAAGCTCGTTGCCGTAGAAGAAATTACCCGCGAAGATCACGCGCGAGTCGCTCGGCGCGATCGCGAGGCTGTGCAGAACACCCGGAGGAAGGCTGACGGAAGCCCAGCTCTCGCCTCCGTCGGAGCTCCTGAAGAGTGCGTCGAAGCCGAATCCGGCGTAGAGCGTTCGAGGGTCATCGGGATCGATTACCAGCAAATGCACGTCGAAGGTAGATGTGAAGACTTCGGGCGCCAGTCGACTCCAGCTCGCTCCACCATCCAGGCTCCGGAAGAGACCGCTCCTGTAGGTTCCCGCGTACACGTGGGTTGGCGATGAGGAATCGACCGCCAAACTCTCGACGATGATTTCGCCGGGCGGCAGCCCATCGTTCGCCCGGAACCAGCGGAGGCCGCCGCTTGTCGTCTTGAAGACCCCTTGTCGCGAGGCGGCGTAGATCGTCCCGGGCGCGTTCGGGTCGGTCGCCAGGACGGAGACCCCGGCGCCCCACGGACCGTTCCTCGTCCATCCGTTTCCTGCGGAGAGCACCCCGGCGGAGGCCAGCAGGATTGCAGCCAGAAGCGGGATCCGAGTTCTTTTCGAAGCCATTCCCAGCGCTCCGTCCGGCAAACACCGATCGAATGCTAGCCCCTCGTTTTACGGATCTCCTGATGAGAACTGCTCAGGAGCCCGACAGGTTTGCGCCGCTCGGCTCGTAGCCCGACTTTTGGGCTGCGTGCTGCGTGCAGGGAACCGCAACGTTCAAGGGCTCGGGAAAGGACATCTGGCACGCCTCGGACCAGTTTCGCTACGTGTATCAGCCGCTTTCGGGGGACGGAGAGACGTCGCGCGGCTTGTGAGCGTGCAGAACACGAATGTCTGGGCCAGGGCCAGCGTCATGATCCGCGAGACGCTCTCGGTCGACTCGACGTTTGCGGACGTGCTCGTTACCCCCCGCAAGCGGCGTCGCATTCCAGCGCCGGCTGACGACCGGGTCAACGCCGTGGGTACGACGGTGACGGGGATCGGCGTCCCCGAATGAGTCCGGCTGGTGCGAAGCGGAAGCACGTTCACAGCCTTTCGCTCGGCCGACGGCGTTTCATGGACGCAGGTGGGAACCGCGACGATCCCGATGGCGGCCAACGTCTACATCGGCCTGGCCGTGATGGCCCACAACAACGCCGCCCTCTGCACCGCCGTTTTCGACAGCGTCCGGAAGACTCCCTGAGCCTGAGGAACCTCTGAAGGCCCGCCGGATAGTCTCGGGACGCGATATCCTTGCGGCCCGCATGAGACCCGCGCGCCTGCTGCTGGCCGCCCTGCTCGTCGCGGCGCCGCTGGCGCCCCTGGCGCTCTCGGCAAGCGAGCCGCCGATGAAGTGCTGCCCGCTTCACGAGGCCGGGGGGGCCTGCTGTCCCGATTCCTCCTGCTCGCTCCGCCGCTGCGCGCCTTCCGCCCCCGCGGCCGTCACGGCGCTGCCTCCCGCCGTCGTCCCGGACCGTTTCGGCGTCGTCGAGCCCGCGCTGACCGGAAGGGTCGCCGCGGGCGCCTGCTCCTCGCTGCGCGACTTCGCCTCCGACCTCCCCGATCCTCCTCCCCGGGCGTAGCCGAGCCAACCGGCCAGACTCGGTCGCTCGAAAGGAGGATTTCCGTGAGGTCCGTCTCCGGGGTCGCCCGCTTTGTCGCGGCAGCCCCGGTTTGTTTCTTCGTTGCTTTGCAGGCTCCGGCCCAGGAGACGCCGGTGGACCCGGATTCGCTCTCCAAACCCGCCATCCGTTTCCCGCTTCAGTGGAACGGCTTCGCCACCGGGCAGTACGCCTATGACTTCGGAAGCGACGAGAACAGCTTCGACGCGACCGCCCTGAACCTGTCGGTCTTCAAGGCCTTCTCCGACCGCGTCTCCTTCTTCGGGCAGCTCGCCGTCCATCTGGAGGACGAGACCGTTTTCGCCGGGGAGGAGAAGAGCAGCGCCTCGGTCGATACCGACATCGACAACCTGCAGATCGCCTGGGCCGCGAGCCCCCGCCACGGCCTGCAGCTCGTCTTCGGGAAGTTCGACTCGCCGTTGACGCTCGAGCGCGACGATGCTCCCCTGAACCTCGAGGCGACGCGATCCTTCCTCTTCGAGTTCGGCGAGCCGATCAAGTTCACCGGCCTGATGGCGCGGCAGACCTTCTCGCCGCAGTTCGAGGCGTACGCGATCCTCGCCAACGGGTGGGACGTCTTTCCCGACAACAACAAGGCCAAGACCGGAGCGGTCTACGGCGTCTGGAGCCCGTGGCCGATCGCGCACTTCGGCCTCGGGGCGGTGTACGGCGCCGAGAAGGACGACCGCAACGGCGATCACCGGGCGACGGCCGTCGCCACGATCCAGGTCCAGCAGACCGACACGTGGCTCTGGGGGGAGCAGTTCGTGTACGGCCGGGAGCCGCATTCCGGCGAGGACGGGGGAACCGCCGAGTGGTTCGCCGACGAGTTCTTCACGCACCACCGGCTCGGCAGGCACTGGGCCGTGACGGCGCGCGTCGAGTATTTCGACGACATCGGCGGCTCCCGCACGGGCCGAAGGCAGATCCTCCGGTCCTTCACGGTGTCGCCGCAGTACCTGCTGGGCTCGGGATTCTTCGGGCTTTACCGCACGCTCGACCGCTCGACGCTCCGGATCCCGGAGCTGACGCTGCGGCTCGACCTGCGCTACGACCATTCGACCGAGCGGGTCTTCCCCGACCGACAGGGCGAGGGGAGGACGGACCGGTTCTCGACGACGCTTCAGGCGGTTTACGTCTTCTAGCCAGGAGATCGGCGATGGGCAAGCTTCCGCAGAGTCCCTTCGAGGCGCGCCTGGCCGCGACGCTCTTTCTGCTCCTGCTCGGTCTCGCCAACGTCTTCGGCGCCTGGCAGGTTCGAAATTTCGCCTCCTTCACGCCCAAAGGGGTGGCGGCCACGGTCTCCGAGCGCGAGCGCCACGAGATGACGATGGAATGCTGCAGCATCTCGACCTCCGCCGAGACCCCGGTCGAGCCGGAGGCGCTCAATCGCCCCGAGCACCGGATCGACCGGGAGCTTCTGATCCAGGATTCGCACGTGCACATCCCGGCCTATGCGATGACGGCGGCCTTGCTGTCGCTTCTGGTACTGGGCCTCGACCTCCCCTCGCGACGCCGTTCAATGCTCATCGGACTGCTTTTCGCCGCGCCGTTTCTCGACTTCGCCGGCCTCTGGGGGGCACACCTGCTTCCCGGCGCCGGTCTCGCGTTGGCCGGCCTCGCGATCGCCGGCGGCTTCGCGATGGGCGCGGCGTACACCGTCGTGTTTGCGATCGCGATCTATCAACTGTGGATTCGGAGAAAGGAGCCCTCCCATGCGTAGGATGATCGCGGCGGCGGCCTCGTTCTGTCTGGCCGCGGCGGCGCTCGGGCACATCACGCCCAACGTCGAGCTCGTCCGGAAGGGCGATTTCTTGAAGCAGAGCCTTCCAGGCGCGACGAAATTCTTCGAGCGGCACCTGATGATTTCGGGCCCGGACGGCGCGGCCATCCAGGCGGCGACGAATTGGAGCCCGTCGGAGGAAGACACCAGGGTCTACGTCGGCCGCGACGAGAACAAGAAGCTCGTGGGCCTGGTCGTCTTCCTGTGGATGCCCTCCCAGCACGGGCCGGTCGGCGTCGCCGTCGCGTTCGACCCGGCGCGGACGGTGCGGCGCGTCGCGGTGACGGACGTCGGAAGCGAGCCGCTCGCCTGGGTGCGGACGCTCGTCGACGGCGGCGGTCTGAAGCAGCTCGAGGGGCTGCCCGCCGGCTCGGCCCCCGATCCCGGCCGCCTCGCTCCGGCGGACGCCGGGGCCATGACGCGCTACTACGCCAGGGTGGTCGCCGACGCGGTGATCCGGGCGCAGCGAATCGCGGGCCTCGCGGTCGAAGAGGCCCCGTGAGGGCGACGAGACTTCTCGGATCGAGTCGTGCCCGCGTTGTGGGGCGAGAAGGAATGACGGCAGGCGCGCGGAAGGTCCTGCTGGCCGCGCTCGTCGCCGTGGTCCCGCTCCAGGCGGCCGCGGCCCCGCCCGCCGCGCCGACGAGACTTCGGTTCGAGCTCTCCTTTCCCGCAGGCATTCGCGCCGAGGCGGCCGACGGCCGCGTCTTCGTCATGATCTCGCCCAGGGAGAAGCCCGAGCCGCGCCTCCAGCTGAGCTTCACCGAGCCCATTCCTTTCTTCGGCCGGGACGTCGAGGGACTGCGCCCCGGGCAACCGATCGCGATCGGTGCCGACGCGGACGGCTTCCCGCTCGCAAGCCTCGCGGATCTTCCGGCGGGCGACTACTTCGTCCAGGGGATGCTCAATCTCTATACGACCTTCCCGCGCGCCGACGGCCACGTCGTGAAGATGCACATGGACGAATGGGAGGGGCAATCGTTCGCGATTTCTCCGGGAAACCTCTACAGCGAGCCGAAGAAGGCGCATCTGGACCCCGCGCGGGGAGGAACGGTCCGGCTGGTCCTCGACCGGAAGATCCCTCCGATCCCGGCGCCGGCCGACACCGAGTATGTCAAGCACGTGCGGCTTCAGAGCGCATTGCTGTCGAAGTTCTGGGGTAAGCCCATCTGGATCGGCGCCACCGTCCTTCTACCGCGCGACTACGACAAGAACCTGGCGGTGCGCTATCCGGTCGACTACGAGCAGGGGCACTTCTCGACGGCGGCGCCGCAGGAGTTCGGCGGAGAGGTGGAAGAGGAGGGGGAAAAGAAGGGCAAGCGCCCGAACGACTTCACCCGGGCATGGCTCTCCGACGACTTTCCGCGCCTGCTTCTCGTGACCTTCCAACACCCGACGCCGTACTACGACGATTCCTACGCGATCGACTCGGCGAACTCCGGGCCCTACGGGCAGGCGCTCCTGACGGAGCTCGTCCCCTACATCGAGAAGAACTTCCGCGTGATCGCGGAGCCCTGGGCGCGGATCCTGACCGGCGGCTCGACCGGCGGCTGGGAGGCGCTGGCGCTTCAGATCTTCCATCCGGACTTCTTCGGCGGGACCTTCGCGGCATGCCCGGACCCGGTCGACTTCCGCGCGTTCCAGCTCGTCAACATCTACCAATGGGACAACGCGTGGAAGATCCGGCGCGGCTTCCAGGACGTTCCCGTGCCGGGAGAGCGCTCGCCGGAGGGCCTCGTGCTTTCGACGATGGAGCAGCAGCTCCGGTACGAGCGGGCGCGCGGGCCGCGGGGCCGATCGGGCGAGCAGTGGGACGCCTGGCAGGCCTCCTACGGGCCGGTGGGAAGCGACGGCTACTTCCAGCCGCTCTTCGACCCGCAGTCCGGCGCGATCGACAAGGCGGTCGCAACGTACTGGAAGGACCACTGGGACCTGCGGGTCGAGCTCGAGCGGCGATGGCCGGATCTCGCGCCGAAGCTCGCCGGGAAGATCCACATCACGGCCGGCGAGATGGACACGTACTACCTGAACAACGCGGTGCGCCTGCTCGAGGAGTTTCTGGTGAGGGCGGATCCTCCCTGGGGCGGAAGCATCCTCTACGGCCCCCGCAAGCCGCATTGCTGGGGCGGGCCGCTGCCGGCGGCCGAGCGGATCAAGCAGCTCGCGCTCTACGCCGCCGCGCGCGCGCCGCGGCAAGAGGACCGCGCCTGGTGGAGGCCGTAGGGTCCCGCTCGAAGCGTCGGGGAGCCCCCTCACCCCCCTCTGTCTCCCGCCCGAAGAGCGGTGAGGGGTTTCCCCGGCCGTTACCGGCTCCCTTCGCGGTTGCCCTCGAAGCACTGGTGGACGAACTCGCCGCCGAAGCGCGTGACGACCGGCGCCGGGACGTCGCGCTCGGCGATCTCCTTGAAGTCGAACCGAATCGCCCCGTCGGAGCCGACTGTCGCGAGCAGATAGCCGTAGACGTTGGTCTTCGCCTCCTCGGCAGACGCGGCCGCCTCGGGCAGCTTGTAGCGGATCGCGCCGGTGGTTCCGATGATCCATCCGGGGAGAACGCCGCCGTGCGCGCGCCAGTACGGCGTGTCGAAGACGCCGCGGATGTAGAAGTGGGAGTGGCTGGCGACGACGTAGACCTTCTTGCCCTTCTTCCGGGCCTCGAGGAGCCGCTCGTAGGCGCGCCGCCCGCTCTTCTCGCCCTGCGCCCAATCGTTCATGCCGTGGTCCGCCGTGATCGAGTCGGGCAGCGCGGCGTGCATGCCGACGACGATCGTCGTGATCGCGGGGTCCGCCTCGTCCCGCGCGATGACCCTCTCGAGCCACCGCATCTGCTCGCCGTCGAACTGGTCGGGGGAGGCGTTGTCGAGGGTCAGGAAATCGACGCCGCCGCGGATCCAGTGGTAGTAGGTCTTCAGGCGGTGGTCCTTCGGGTCGTCCTTCAGGCGCTGGCGCTGGATCTCCGGGGCGTTCAGCCAGTCGGCAAACTGCGCCAGGTACTCGGCGCGAGTCTTCGGGGAAACGAGCTCGTGGTTTCCGATCCCGAGAAAGACGGGGATCGATCCGAAGGGGGCGATCTGGCTCGAGAGGAAGTCGTCCCAGGCGAGCTTCTGGTAGTCGAAGATGGTCGTTCCCGCCACACCGCGGCCGGTCTTGTGCTCGGGCTGCGCGAGGAAGTCCCGATCGAAGTCGTAGATTGCGCGGTAGTCCCCGAGATGCCAGTAGAAGGCCGCTCCCGCGGCGGCGGCTCCCGCGGCCACCGCCGGCATGACGACGTCGCCGCAGTTTCGCGAGTCGCCGCCGGCGACGAACTTCCAGGTCTCCCCCGGCGGCGGGGCCGGAGCCGCTTGAGGCGCGGGCGCGGCGGCGGGCGCGGCCTCAGGCCTCGCGGGCTCGGGCGGCGGACCCCCCGCGGTCCGGCAGGCCGCCGCAAGCGCGAGCGAAGCCGTTGCGAGACGACCCCCGCGTCGCAGGATCATGACCGACTCTCCACGGGTCGTTTTCCGGGAGAGTACTTCAAGACGCGCGCCTTCTCGAGGGTCACCAATCCCTCGGAAACCATCTCGTCGAGAATCGGGATCAGCCGCTCGACGCGCTCCTCGGTGTCCACGACCTCGATGACGACCGGCAGGTCTTCGGAGAGGCGCAGCAGGTGCGACGTGTGCAGCACGCTCCGCGCGCCGAAGCCTGCCACGGCCTGAAAGACCGTCGCGCCCGCAAACCCGTCCCGGCGCAACCGCTCGAGAAGCGCCGTCGCGAGCGGCTTCTGATGCCATCGGTCGGATTCTCCGATGAAGATCCGAACGAGAACCTGTTCGCCGTCGAGGACCCGCATGGCAACCTCCTCAGTGGCCGAGAACGAGGCGAGCGATTCCGATTCCCGCGGCGCCGGCGGCCAGACACGCGAGCACCATGACCAGGATGTTCGCGAGGCCGGCGAGCCAGGCGCCGTCCTGAAAGAACTTCAAGGACTCGTAGTTGAACGCGGAGTAGGTCGTAAATCCTCCCATCATGCCCGTCGTCAGGGCGAGCCGCGCGGTGGGGGAAAGAATCTGCGTCGTCAGGCCGACGTGCATGATGGCGCCGATCAGGAAGGATCCGATCAGGTTCACGGCGAGCGTGCCCCAGGGAAATCCGGTCCCCAGGATCGCGAGTGCCCATCCGGAGATCAGGTACCGCGCTCCGGTTCCCGCCGCGCCCCCGAGGCAGATCCACCAGAAGCGGTTCATGGACGCCGCGTATCTATCACGGGTCCCTCTTGTAGAATCCGCCGCAGAAGGAGGATTCCATGAACAGGAAGCTTTCCGTTCTCGCCGGGCTGGCCGGGGGCCTGTTGATTTCCTCGCTCGCGCTCGCGGCGTCGGCCAAGACCTACCAGGTCACCGGCCCCGTTCTCGAAGTCAACGCCGACATGATCGTCGTCCAGAAGGGCAAGGACCGCTGGGAGATCGCCCGCGACGCCTCGACGAAGATCCCCGCGGACTTGAAGGTCGGCGACAAGGTCACCATCGAGTACCGCATGCACGCGACCTCGGTCGAGGTGAAGGCCGCGAAGAGCTCCGCCAAGACGAAGACGAAGAAGGCCGCGTAGCCCTGCTGCGCCGCCCGATTGGAGCCGCGCCGGCCGGCGCGGCTTTTCCTTTTCGGGCCGATCCGGGAGGGCGGCCGGCGTCAGTTTCGGGATCGCGAGGGTGACCAATCTCGTCATGCTCTGGCCGGAGTTTGTCGGCCGGCGGCCCGGCGGCGAGCTGCATTTTTCGTAACTTCCTGTGCCATCGAGTGTTCGCGTTCACACCACCCGGGTGGCGGCCGGGGGGAACGTGCCTTGCAACGAAAGGACGGCAAGAGGGAATGATGGCCACTCGATATGCCTCCCCGCTGACCGGCATCGAGAACGCGCGGTTCGTCGCCTCGGCCTGCGACGAGACTCCGACCGTCGACATCCCGAAGTGGCTGATGGTCCTGGCCGCGCGCGGCGAGGTGACGCTGCGGGTCGCGGTGGACCTCGAGGACGATCCTCTGGGCGACGACGAGCCCGACGCCCCCGGCGACGACACCGAGACCGGCGCCTGACGCCTCCGGCTTGACGCGGCGGCCCGGCGCCGCGAGACTCGTCGCCGCCGATGGCGACGACCTACTGCGAGATCGCTCCCGGGCATCCCTTCCACGGTCCCTACCACGACCGCGAATACGGTTTCCCGATCCGGCGCGACGACCGACTGCTCGAGCGGCTCGCGCTCGAGATCAACCAGGCCGGCCTCTCCTGGCTCACGATCCTGAAAAAGAAGGAAGCTTTCCGACGCGCTTTCGACGGCTTCGCGCCCGAGGCCGTCGCCGCCTACGGCGCGAGGGAGCGCCGGCGCCTCCTCTCCGACGCCGGGATCGTGCGCAACCGCCTGAAGGTCGACGCCGTGATCGCGAACGCGCGGCGGGTCGTGGAGCTGCGGGAGTCGCACGGCTCCTTCGCCCGCTGGCTCGACGCGAACCATCCGGCAGATCTCGAGGAATGGACGAAGCTCTTCCGCGAAACCTTCCGCTTCACGGGCGGTGAGATCGTGCGCGAGTTCCTGATCTCGACGGGGTACCTGCCCGGCGCCCACCACCGGAAGTGCCCGATCTTCGCCGAGGTCGCAAGGCGCAATCCGCCCTGGATGAAGACCCTGGCGGGCTAGGCCCCCGGTCGCGGTGCCGGCCGTCTCGCCCGTCCTCCCGAGGTCAGCAGCCGGGGAATCCCCGGCTCTTCCTGCGTGGACGCGGGCGCTCAGCTTGCCGCGCCCGACTCGAGCTCGAACACCATCCGCCAGATCCGGTCCACCTCGCCGCGCTCGATGACTTCGAGGGGCTTCAGTCCCCGGAAGGCGCGGTTGGGCTCTTCGAGCCAGCCGGCGA